>JBDTCK010000074.1:0-29416 GCA_039923645.1 Rhodoferax sp. | reverse complement strand
AGCTTCCTGCGAAGCGCGTGAATCAGAAATTCGACGGCATTGCTCTCCACTTCTTCTCCCCAGCCATAAATCCGGTCTTCCAGCTCGCTTCGTGAAAGGATGGCGCCAGGGCGAGTCATCAGGGCCTGGAGCAGGGAATACTCCCGCTTCGACAATCGGGCGGAATTTCCATTGACGCTGACCTCGTGTGTCGCTGGATCGAGTGACAACACGCCGTTGGACAGCACCGGGCCGGCCACGCCACCCTTGCGGCGGATCACGGCGCGCATCCGGGCCAGCAACTCGCGCATCTCGAACGGCTTGAGCAGGTAGTCGTCTGCGCCACCGTCCAATCCCTGAATGCGGTCGTCAACGCCGTCGCGCGCGGTTATTACCAACACCGCAACCGGGTTGTCCCTGGCCCGGATGGATCGCAGCACCGCCGTGCCGTCCTTGTTGGGTAAACCAAGGTCCAGCAAAACGACGTCGTAGCTCTGGCTTGCGATGATGTCCAGTGCCGTCTGGCCATCGCGAACCCAATCGACCGCATAGCCGGCGTCTTTCAGCGCCTGCGCAACGACCTCGCCGATCATCCGGTCATCTTCGACCAGCAGGACGCGCATGAGCCTATCCTTGCGTCCCTGTCTTCGGCAGCGCGATCGTTTCTGCTCTTTGCGGAAGCAGCACGACACAGATCAGGATGAAGACAGCCAACGCTGCCGAGGCGGTGTAGCGGCTCATATCGAGCCCCCCGCTTGCCACCGGCTTGTCCAGGAAGTCTCCCACGGTAGCCCCCAGTGGCCGGGTCAGGATGAAAGCGGCCCAGAATAAAAAAGTACGCGACGTCTTTGTCCAGAAATAGACACAGGCCACCACGGCCAAGCCCGCGGCAAACAGGATGGCACCACCATCGTAGCCAAGGCCCAGGCCAGTGGCTGGATCGGCGACCCAATCGCCCATCGCAGTGCCCAGGGTTTGCGAGAACATGATCGTGACCCAATAGAAAACCTCAGCCTTGCGCGTTGCGAGGCTGCTGATCGAGACTGACCCCAGTGACCAGTACCAGATGGCCAGCGACGCCATGAGGAGTGCGAACAGACTCGACGAGCCCCCGACATAGCCAATACCCAGGGAGCGGTCAAAGAAATCGGCCAGCGTCGTGCCAAAGGTGGTGGTCGCGACAATCACCGTCCAGAATAGATAGGGGTGAAAACGTTCCGCCCGGATCTGGGTCGCTACGGCGATCACGAAAATCGTGGCGAATATGGCGCTACCTACCAAGTAGCCCAGGTTCATGGACATCGTCACCGCGTCGCCGCCGGTTTCGCCCAACGTCGTCGCGGCGATCTTGATGAGCCAGAAGCCCAGCGTGACCTCGGGCACTTTGCCCAGGCCTTTTTCAACCATTGCATTCATCTGAATCTGTTCTCCCGTCGATAGGGACCCTGTTCGAAGTGACGGTCACAACTATCGCCACTGAAACTTAGGAGAACCTTAGCGTGTCACTTCGTCACCCAGCCCCGACGTATCAACGGGGCAAAGAGACGGCGATAGGTCGCCGTCATCCACGGAAATGCCGGATCTACGAACCAGCGAGCCTGGCGCAAGCACAGCCAGGCGCTCAGTGCCGCCACCAGCGCGGCGCCCGCCATGTCCAGCGGAAAGTGGATACCCAGGTAAATCCGCGCCCACGCAATGGGCAGTCCGAGCAGGGTCAACAGCGCACCCGCTGGGCGCGACTCGGCATGCAGCAACAGGCTGAACCCGACGCTCCACATCAGGGTCAGGTGGTCGCTGGGGAACGATGAGTTGGCCCGGTGGGCAAGCAGCTGGTGGCCGAGGCCGATCATGAAGGGGCGCGGATGCGGCCACAGCATGCCGATGATTTGCGCCATCAGCAGCGCCAGCACGGCAGAGGCTGCCGCTTCGAGCATCAGCTTGCGGGTGCGCTCGCTGCCGCGCACCCAGCCGACCAGCAGGGTCAGGGGCATGAACAGGATCACGTATTGCGCAAACAGCTTGGCCAGCACAAGCACCACCGCGGCGGGATGCGCCGGTGCGTTAATGAGCAGGAATAGGTATTGATTAAATTCTTCCATGGAAAGTCCAAAAACCGATCGCCGGGATGACCCCGGAGGGTCGTCCGGCCGAAAAACGAGGTTTCATGTTGTAACGCGTGTTCCCGCAGGTTCGATCGGGGCACCGATGATAGGGCAGTGCCCGGCTCGGGCGCTTTTGCCCCACGCCAGCAAGGTATCATGAGGCTCTGATCAGCGGCTGTTCGGGACGCAGGCATACAGCCCGTCCGCCATTCAAACCAACAAGTCAGCGTCAACCGTCCGTGCGTCTCAATTCCATCAAATTATCAGGGTTCAAATCCTTCGCCGAGCCGACCAACTTCCTGCTGCCCGGGCAACTCGTGGGTGTGGTCGGGCCCAACGGCTGCGGCAAGTCCAACATCATGGACGGGGTGCGCTGGGTCTTGGGCGAGAGCCGCGCGTCCGAGCTGCGTGGCGAATCCATGCAGGACGTGATCTTCAACGGCACTACTCTGCGCAAGGCGGCCAGCCGCTCCAGCGTGGAGCTGGTGTTCGACAATGCCGACCACCGCGCCGGCGGCCAGTGGAGCCAGTTTACCGAGATCGCGGTCAAGCGCGTGCTGACGCGCGACGGCACCAGCAGCTACTACATCAACAACCAGCCGGTGCGCCGGCGCGACGTGCAGGACGTGTTCCTCGGCACCGGCCTGGGCCCGCGCGCCTACGCCATCATCGGCCAGGGCACGATCAGCCGCATCATCGAGTCCAAGCCCGAAGAGCTGCGCCTGTTTCTGGAGGAAGCCGCAGGCGTCTCCAAGTACAAGGAACGCCGCCGCGAAACCGAGAATCGGCTGTCGGACACGCGCGAGAACCTGACCCGCGTGGAAGACATCCTGCGCGAGCTCAACGCCAACCTCGAAAAGCTTGAAAAGCAGGCCGAGGTGGCGCAAAGGTACAACACGCTGCAGTCGGATGTGACCCTCAAGCAGCATCAGCAATGGTTTTTGAAGCGCGCCGAGAGTGAGGCAGATCAGGCCCGGGTCAAGGCCGACGCCGAAAAGGCGGTCAACGACCTCGAATCTCGCCTGGCCGACCTGCGCCACATCGAAGCGGACCTGGAGACCATTCGTCAGGCGCACTACGCGGCAGGCGACCAGGTTAACCAGTCGCAAGGCTTGCTGTACGAGGCCAGCGCCGAAGTAGGGCGGCTGGAAGCCGAAATCCGCTTTGTGGTGGAGGGCCGCCAGCGCGTCGAGCAACGGCTGGTGACCCTGAAAGAGCAAACCGCGCAATGGGCCGCCAGAGGCAGCGACGCGCTCGCCGAGACCGAAACGCTGGCCGAGCAGGGCTTGATCGCCGAAGAAAAAACCCAGTTGCTGGCGGCCCAGGTCGAAGAGCAGGCGCAGGCGCTGCCCGATCTGGAAGAAGCATTGCGCCTGGCGCAAACCAGGGCCAACGAGCAGCGCAGCAGCGTCGGCCATGTCCAGCAGCAAATCCAGGTGCTGGCCGCCGAGCAGCGCAGCATCGAAGAGCAGTCGCGCCAGATCAACCAGCGCCGCGAGCGCCTCGCCGCCGACAAAAATGCACTCGCCGCGCCCGACGAGGCGCGACTGGTCAACCTGAACAGCCAGTTGGCGACCGCCCAGGAGGCCGCCAGCGTGGCCGACGCACGGCTGCATGAGCTACAGGAGTCGGTGCCGCAACTCGATGAAGAGCGCCGCACCCGGCAGCAGGTGGTCAACAGCGAATCGGCCAAGAAGGCGGACCTGTCGGCCCGCATGGAAGCGCTCAAGGCCTTGCAGGAGAAGGTCAAGACCGACGGCAAACTTAAGCCCTGGCTGACCAAACACGGACTGGACGGTTTGCCGGGCCTGTGGAGCCGCATCCACATCGAGCAGGGCTGGGAAAACGCCCTCGAGGGCGCGCTGCGCGAGCGCCTGGGTTCGCTGGAAGTCAGCCGGCTGGACATGGTGCGCTCTTTCGGTGCCGACGCACCACCGGCCAAACTCGCTTTTTACAGCCCGCCGCAGGCCGCTGTGCCCGAGCAGGCCGCCGCGCTGCCCCGGCTGGCCGATCTGCTGCGACTGAACGATGCGGGCCAGAAGGCCTTGCTGGTCGACTGGTTGCACGGCTGCTACACGGCGGCCAGCTTTGAGGACGCGCTGGCCAGCCGCAACCAGTTGCAGCCGGGCGAGGTGATCTACGTCAAGGCCGGGCATGCGGTCAGTGCCCACAGCGTGAGCTTTTACGCGCCCGATTCCGAGCAGGCGGGGCTGCTGGCGCGGGCCCAGGAAATCGAGAACCTCGAGCGCCAGCTCAAGGCCCAGGTACTGATCAGTGAAGAGTCGCGCTCGGCGCTGGTGCGAGCGGAGGCCGCTTACTCGGACGCGTCGCAACGCTTGATTGCAACCCGACGCGAGGCCGCCGAGAGCCAGAGCCGCGCGCACGAACTGCAGGTCGAAACGTTGCGACTGACGCAACTGGCCGAGCAGACCCGCGCTCGCAGCGAGCAAATTGCCGCCGACCTGCACGAGGTCGATGTCCAGCTGGATGACCTGCAGGAGCGTCGCGTCACCGCCGAAGGCCGCTTCGAAGAACTCGACATGCAACTGGCCGACAGCCAGGAGCGCCATGCGCAGCTCGACGAGCGCGTGATCGAGGCCGAACGCCAGCTGACGCAATGCCGCGAGCAGCAGCGCAGCCTGGAGCGCCAGGCCCAGGAGGCCACGTTTGCCCAGCGCAGCCTGGAATCGCGCAAGGCTGAACTCGCGCGCGCAATAGAGACCGCCGCGCAGCAGGCCCAGGCCATTGCGCAAGAGGAGCAGCGCGCGCATGAAGAGCTGGCCCGTCTGACCGCAGCTGCAGCCCAGGCCGGCCTGCAAAGCGCGTTGGCGCTCAAACTCGAGCGTGAATCCGCGCTGGGCGCCAAGCGCAGCGAATACGATGACCTGACCGCCAAGCTGCGCGCCAGCGATGAGCGTCGCCTGCAGCTCGAGCGCGAACTCGACCCGCTACGCCAGCGCATTACTGACTTCCAGCTCAAGGAGCAGGCGGCCCGGCTCGGCTTCGAGCAATACGCTCAGTTGCTGCTGGATGCGCAGGCAGATCTGGATGCCGTAGCGCAATCGATCGAGGTCGGCAATGTGCGTCTGAACGGCATGCAGGGCGAAATCGACCGCCTGCACCGCGACATCGCGGCGCTCGGTGCCGTCAATCTGGCCGCGCTGGAAGAACTGACCACTTCGCGCGAACGCAAACAGTTTCTGGATGCCCAGACCGCTGACCTGACCGAGGCCATGACCACACTGGAAGACGCTATCAAGAAAATAGACGGCGAAACCCGCGAGCTGCTGGCCGGCACCTTCAATACTGTCAACGAACACTTTGGCCGGATGTTCCCCGAGCTGTTTGGCGGCGGCAACGCTAAATTAGTGATCACCGGCGAGGAAATTCTCGACTCGGGCGTGCAAGTGCTGGCGCAGCCGCCGGGCAAGAAGAACCAGACCATTCACCTGCTCTCGGGAGGTGAAAAGGCCTTGACCGCGATTGCACTGGTGTTCGCGATCTTCCAGCTCAACCCGGCGCCGTTCTGCCTGCTCGACGAGGTGGATGCGCCGCTGGACGACGCCAATACCGAGCGCTATGCAAAACTGGTGCGGGCCATGAGCCGCGAGACCCAGTTCCTCTTCATCAGCCACAACAAGATCGCGATGGAAATGGCCGAGCAGCTGATCGGCGTGACCATGCAGGAGCAGGGCGTCTCGCGCATCGTGGCGGTGGATATGGAATCTGCCGTGTCCATGGCCGAGGCGGCCTGACACAGCCTGACAGACAGGAACCATAGATGAGCACGTTGCAAATCAGTCTGGCCATCGCGGGAGGCCTCGTGTTGGCGGGCGTGGTCGCACACAGCACCTGGAGCTCGCGCAAGAACGCCCCGCGGCAGGCGTCGCCCGACGCCCGCGACGGCACAAACCCTGCTGCTGCCGCATCTGCGAACGGCAACGAGCAGATACGCACCGAGCCCACTTTTGACGATGACCTGGCGACGCGTGCACCGCTGCCGGTGCTGGAGAAGAGGCCGGGCATGGATGCCCTGATCGACGTTATGGCGGCGATTTCACTGGAAGCGCCAGTTTCTGGCGATGCGGCACTGGCCGCCATGCCGCCTACGCGCCGGGCCGGCAGCAAGCCGTTTGCAATCGAGGGTTTGAACGAGGCCACCGCGCACTGGGAAACACCGGCACCCGGCCAGCGCTACAGCGCGTTTCAGGCCGGCGTGCAACTTGCCAATCGCACCGGCGCCCTCAACGAGATTGAATACTCCGAGTATGTCGTGAAGGCGCAGGCGTTTGCCGACGCGGTCAACGGCCTGGCCGAGTTCCCCGAAATGCTCGATGAAGTGGGGCGCGCCCGTGAACTCGACCAGTTCGCCAGTGACCACGACGCCCAGCTCGGCTTTTCGCTGCGCGCGCGAAGGGCCGCCTGGAGCCCTGGCTATGTGCAGCAAAACGCGGCACGCCTGGGTTTCGTGCCGGGCATGATTCCGGGCCGCATGGTGTTGCCCGCGGGCCTGCCCGGGCTGCCGCCCCTGCTCGGACTCGCGTTCGATACCCAGGCCGCCATGGCGGAAGATCCGGCGCAGTCCGCGATTCGTGAAGTCACGCTCAGCCTCGATGTGCCGCAAGTCGATCGCAACGAGCATCCCTTCGTGCGCATGCGCGAAACCGCTGCTGCGCTGGCCAGTGCCATGGACGGCGTGGTGACCGACGACAACGGTCAGCCGCTGGTGCCCGAGGCCTTGGACGTGATCGGCACCGATCTGGAGCAGTTGTACGACACGCTGGATGCACGCGAGCTGTCGGCAGGCTCCGCGCTGGCACGCCGCCTGTTTTCATGATCCCCTCGAACCGGCCTGCTCGTGGAAAACATCGACCGGTTTGCAGTTCCTGACACCGACCTGGCTCGTGCACAGGAACTGCGCCGCCAACTGCACCACCACGCGCACCGCTACTACGTGCTCGACGATCCCGAGGTCCCGGACGCCGAGTACGACCGGCTGTTCCGCGAGTTGCAGGCGCTGGAGGCGGCGGATCCCGAACTGTTGACGGCCGATTCGCCAACCCAGCGCGTGGGTGGCAAGCCGCTGGACGGTTTCGCCAAGGTGCGCCACGCCGTGCCGATGCTCTCGATCCGTACCGAGACCGACATTGAAGCCAGCGGCGCACAGAACTTCGACGCCCGCGTGCGCCGCGAACTCGGCCTGGCTGATGATGCGCCGCCCGTGGGCTACGTGGCCGAACTCAAGTTCGACGGCCTGGCCATGAACCTGCGTTTTGAATCCGGCGTGCTGGTACAGGCCGCCACGCGCGGCGATGGCGAGATCGGCGAGGACGTCACGCAGAACATCCGCACCGTCGGGCAGATTCCCCTGCGCCTTCCTAGCGAGGCACCTGCGGTGCTCGAAGTGCGCGGCGAGGTCTATATGCGGCGCGACGACTTCGAGGCGCTCAACGAGAAGCAGCGCGCGAAGATCGAGGCCGGCGCGCGCGGCGAGAAGACATTCGTCAACCCGCGTAACGCAGCGGCCGGCGCCGTGCGCCAGCTCGACCCGGCGATTGCGGCGCAACGCCCCTTGAGCTTCTTCGCCTACGGCTTGGGCGAGATCACTCCGGCGGACCAGGGCGGGCCGGATTTCCAGACCCACTACGAATTGCTGCAAACCCTGAAATCATGGGGTTTTCCGGTCGCAGCCCAGAACCGTACTGCACTGGGAGCTACTGAATTAATAGCGTTCCACGAATCCATCGGGCGCCTGCGCGACAGCCTGCCGTTCGACATCGACGGCGTGGTCTACAAGGTAGACAGCCTGGCGCTGCAACGCCAGCTCGGCTTTGTCACGCGCGAGCCGCGCTGGGCTGTGGCGCACAAGTTCCCGGCGCAGGAACAGATGACGAAGGTGCTGGGTATCGACGTGCAGGTAGGCCGCACCGGCAAGCTGACGCCCGTGGCGCGGCTCGAGCCCGTGTTCGTGGGCGGCACGACGGTGTCCAACGCCACGCTGCACAACCTGTTCGAGCTGCGCCGCAAAGGTGCGCGCGTGGGCGACACGGTGATCGTGCGGCGCGCCGGCGACGTCATTCCTGAAGTCGTGGGGGTAGTGGCCCCCACGCTCGGCACTAACGTGTCCTCGCTGCCCCCCGAGGGGGCTGGTTTCGCCTTGGGGCGGCCCGACGGCGAAACCGTGCCCGCGCCGCGCGTGCCTTATGTGCCGAACTTTCGCATGCCGCGCCAATGCCCCGTCTGCGGCAGTGCGGTGGTGCGCGAGCCCGGCGAGGTCAACCATCGCTGCAGCGGTGGCCTGTTCTGCAGCGCGCAGCGCAAGCAGGCGATCCTGCATTACGCCCAGCGCCGCGCGCTGGACATCGAGGGTTTGGGCGAGAAGCTGGTGGACCAGCTGGTGGACGGCGATGTCATCAAGACGCTACCAGATTTGTACCGCCTGGACCTGGCGTCGCTTTCCAATCTGGACCGGATGGCCTGCAAGTCGGCGCAAAATATAGTCGATGCACTACAAAAATCGAAGCAAACCACGCTGCCGCGGTTTCTCTTCGGGCTCGGGATTCGCCATGTCGGCGAGGCCACGGCGAAAGAACTGGCGCACCATTTTGGCAAGCTCGACGCGATCATGGGCGTCACGACCGAAGACGCGCCGCCGGTCGAACGCCTCGCGCAAGTCGACGATGTCGGACCGATCGTGGCGCAGAGCATTCATACCTTTTTCCAGCAGCCGCACAACCGCGAGGTGGTCGAGCAGTTGCGCGCCTGCGGCGTGACGTGGAAGGAGGCCGACCCCGCCCCCGTTGCCCCCAAGCTCCTGGCCGGGAAAACCTTCGTTATCACCGGGACCCTGCCCACGCTGAGCCGCGACCAGGCCAAGGATCTGATTGAGGCCGCAGGCGGCAAGGTGGCTGGGTCGGTCAGCAAGAAAACCAGCTTCGTGGTGGCGGGGACCGAGGCGGGCAGCAAGCTCACCAAGGCCAAGGACCTGAATGTGGCGGTGCTCGACGAGGCCGGGTTGATGGCATTGCTGAACGCAATGATCTGACCTAGTCTGCGACCCAAAAGTCTATGCCCATTCAGCCGACAGACGTCGAGATCGGGCCACTTGGCAGCGACGACGCCTGGACGGTGTTCCTCGCATTCTTTCGCCTGGGATTGACCTCGTTCGGCGGCCCTATCGCACATCTGGGTTACTTTCATGACGAATTTGTCACGCGCCGCCGCTGGCTGGGCGAGCGCAGCTTTGCCGAGCTGGTGGCGCTGTGCCAGTTTCTGCCCGGCCCGGCGAGCAGTCAGGTCGGCATGGCGTTGGGCCTGTCGCGCGCTGGCTTCACCGGGGCGCTGGCGGCATGGGCAGGCTTCACGCTGCCCTCGGCGATCCTGATGTTGCTTTTTGCGTCCGGTCTGTCAACGTGGGGCGACGCGCTACCGGCCGGGGTCCTGCATGGGCTCAAGGTCGTGGCGGTGGCGGTGGTGGCGCAGGCGGTGTGGGGCATGGCCCGCAAACTTTGCACCGACGCGGCGCGAATCACGATCGCCATCCTCTGCGCTTGCACGGTGTTGCTTTGGCCGGGCGCGTGGGGGCAAGTCGGCGTGATCGCGGCGGCCGCGATCACGGGACTGCTGTACTTCAAGCCAGCTCAGGTAGCCGGGCATAACGCCCTGTCGATGCCTGTTAGCCGACCTGTCGGCGCCATGCTGCTGGGACTGTTTTTTGTGCTGCTGGTTGGGTTGCCAATACTGCTGGATCTCTGGCCGAGCCACGCCCTGGCATTGGTGAATGCCTTTTACCGCGCGGGCTCACTGGTCTTCGGCGGCGGCCATGTCGTTCTGCCACTGCTGCAGGCGCAGGTGGTGTCCAGTGGCTGGGTATCGAATGAGACCTTCATGGCCGGCTACGGTGCGGCACAGGCGGTGCCTGGCCCGCTGTTCACGTTTGCGGCCTTTCTGGGCGGCTCGATGCGCGGCGCGCCCAGCGGCTGGTTGGGTGCCGGTCTGTGTTTGGTCGCGATCTACGTGCCGTCGTTTCTGCTGGTCGCCGGTGCGCTGCCGTTTTGGGAGCGGTTGCGCGTCAGCCACCGCACCCAGGCGGCGCTTGCGGGGGTCAACGCTGCCGTCGTCGGCCTGCTGCTGGCCGCGCTCTACCAGCCGGTCTGGACCAGCGCGATCTTGCAACCACAGGACTTCGCCCTTTCACTGCTCGCGATCGCGGCCCTGATGGCCTGGAAGCTCCCGCCGTGGCTGGTGGTCATCGGCTGCACGCTGCTTGGCTGGCTGTTGAGCCTCGCACAGTGAGCTACCACGCGATCTGTTGACCCACGGCCGCCGCGTCATTCAGCGCATCAATTGTCAGTGGCAGGTTTCTCCGCACTGGAAGTTCACCTAGCCCCGCTGGCGGCTGACGTGGTGTATCCCTTGTTCGGCTTGCTGCCGTCGCCAGCCTTGGCGGCGGCGATGTCACCTTCGTCGCTGGGAGTTGTTAGCAACGCGCTGTGCCTGCGCGCGGTGAATCCGGCCAGTTGACTCGGCGGCGGGGAGGCCGACCGACTGCCACACCCGACTATCGATCCATGTTGACTTGGGATCTGTACTACGCGATTGCTGCATCATCGCATCGGTCTTTCATTTCATTTAAGCTTGAGCAGGCGGCTCGACTTGTCGCCACGGTCTTATCAAGATCAAGATGAAAATCACGCACAACACTGCAACCCACCGGTCAAAACATTTGCTGGCGGCCACCGCTGTTTCCGCCGCAGCGCTCACAGCGCTGCTCGCCGCCGGGCCGGCCGACGCGCACGCGATAGCCGGCAATCGCGTCTTCCCCGCCACCATGGCGGTCGACGATCCAGGCGTCAGCGACGAGTTCGACTTCCAATACGGCCATCTGACTGTACCGGGAGACAACGGCAACCAGGGCGTCAACACAGTGCAATTCGAGTGGGACAAGCGGATCACGCCCAACTTTGGGCTCTCGCTCGGCGGCGCGTACGTGATGCAGAACAATCCGACGACCAACGGCTTTGACAATTTCTCGATCGGCGCGAAGTATCAGCTGTACGTCAACGAAGCGCATGAATTCATGGCTTCCGTCGGCGTCGACGCGGACCTCGGTGGCACCGGCAGTGCAGCGATTGGGGAAACCCACTCCACGATCTCGCCCACGCTCTACATCGGCAAGGGCCTTGGGGATTTACCGGACTCACTGGCCTACTTGCGACCCATTGCCGTCACTGCCGCAATCGGCCCTTCACTCACGACCGGTGCAGGGCAGCCTAATGCATTCAACACAGGGTTCACCGTGCAATACAGTTTGCCGTACTTGCAACAGCATGTGCGCGACATTGGTTTGACGCAACCGTTCGCGAACATGATCCCGCTGGTCGAGGTGGCATTGTCGACGAGCCAGGGGCAGACCACTGGAACGGTCAATCCGGGCGTCATCTGGATGGGCCGGTACGCTCAGGTTGGCATCGAAGCGCAGATCCCAATCAATCGCGCCAGCGGCTCGGGCGTGGGCATTTTGTTTCAGGTCCACTTTTTCCTTGACGACATGGCTCCCCACTCACTGGGAAAACCACTATTTCAGTAACCTAAAGACTTCCTCATGAAACAGCATAAAAACCTTTTGCGCTCCGTTGTGACGAGCCTGACCGTGTTCGGCGCGATGGCTGCTTTCGCCGGTGCCGCGTCCGCGCATGTATTCCCGCAGACGCAAGTGCCTGGCGCGGGGGCCACCGTCGCGTCGCCTGCCCAAGTCACTATCACTTTTGACGGGCCGCTGGAGCCGGCCTTCAGTTCACTCAAGGTGGCCAATGCTGCAGGCGGCCAGGTCAACACGGCCAAGTCGCACGTTGATCCGAAACAGCTTGACGTAATGTCCGTTACCTTGCCGATGCTGGCCACTGGCCGCTATACGGTGCAGTGGACAGCCGTGGCCTCCGATGGCCATCGCACTCATGGCGACTATCTGTTCAATGTGAAATAACGTGCTGCAGGCGATCGATCCCGTCACCGCCACGCAGATGGCGTTGACCGCCGGCGCCGATATTGCGTTCGCGTTCGCCGTGGGTGCCTGCGCGTTGGGCCTGGGAGGCGCAGCGCGAATGCGTGTAATCCGGGTGGCAATGTTGGTTTGGCTCGTGCTGCAAGGGTTTTACCTTCCCCTGCAAGCGAGCGCAATGTCCGGCGCGGCGCCCTATGCGGCGCTGCCGATGGTCCCACTCGTGATCACCCAGTCGCATTTCGGAGTGATGTGGGCGGTTGGCGTGACCGCTGGCATTGTGGCGTTGGCCACCGCGTTCACGAAGGCGTGCGGGCGAGCGACCTGGTCGGCCAGCACAGTGCTGCTGGCCGCGGCGCTGATGGTGATGGCGTTCACGCATGCGGGAACCACGCACGCGGTGGACGCGGGCGATTTCTCGATTGCCATGCTCGTTCATACCGTACATCTGTTGTCGACTGGCTTGTGGGCCGGCGTCGTGGTCGTCGCGGCATGGCCATTGCGACGATTGTTTGTAGCGACCCGGCAGAGCGCGACCCAGTACAGCGCCCGGTTATCGCGACTGGCTGCATTGGCTTTTCTCGTTGCCATCGGCACCGGCATCGCCAACGCCTGGCGGGGCCTTGGCGGATCGCTGGCACCACTGACGTCAAGCCTGTGGGGATGGGTACTGTGCGTGAAGTTGCTGGCGGTCGCTTGCGTCGTCGCCATCGGGGCGCTCAATCGTTTCCTTAACAAGAAGCGCATCCGCCAGGGCGATCCAGATGCGCTGTCCGCATTCGGCCGATGGCTCGCGGCAGAGGCCTATCTGATGATCGTTGTGCTGATTCTGGCTTCCGTGCTGGGGCATAGCATGCCGGCCGCGACGGGTTGATCCGGCGTCAACGCCGCCCTGCCGCAAGCTCGAGCCGGGCCGTATCGGGCACCGTGATTCTGCGACCAGAAACCTGCACCAGTCCGGCATCGGACAACTCGTGGAGGATGCGCGAGAAATGCTCGGGCGTCAGATTCAACTGGGACGCGATCGCCCCCTTGGCAGCAGGCAGTGTAATCACGCTCGGCCCCGGTCTGCCCCCGTTGTGACGCAACAGATAGGCGATGAAGCGTTCGGTGCCACCGCCAATGGCCTGGCGGTCGAGCTCACGCACCAGACCCTGGATGCGCTTGCTCAGGCCCGCGATCATGCGGCGTGCAAACTTCGGGTTGCGCTCGAGCTCGGCGAATACCACATCTCTGGACAGGTGCAACAGCAGGGCATCACTGGCCGCTTCGGCGCCGACAAGTGTCGGCCGCTCCAGAAACATGACCGGCTCGCCCAGGCTTTGCCCGGGACCGACGATGCCTGAAAGGCGTACGCCGCGTGCCGGAGTGCTCGCGATCAGATGGATCTCGCCGTACACGACGACGTACATGCCTGTGACGGGGTCGCCCTTGCGAAACAGCGTCTGGCCACGCTTGAGCGAGCGGCGCGTGACACCTTCCACCAGGCGCCTGAGCGTCGCAGCGTCGAGCTCCTTGAAGAGCGGCAAGCTCGCCAGAAGGACTTCGGGGGCTATTTCCCTGCGGGGCATCCGAAAATCAACCCATGATCGCAATCAGCGCCGGGTCATTGCCGTGTTCGAGCAACATCGTGCGCACCCAGCCCTGCCATGTCGCAGCGAATTCATTGCGCGTCGCGGCATCGGCACTTGGGTCGGAGGCGGCCTGCAGTTGGTTGATTAAATCTGGTGGACGAGGCACCGCCGCCCCGTTGTGCGCCACTTCGACCGCCTGCCCGGTGTCCAGGCGCGTGAAGCGAAGCTCGCCCTGCATCGGAACGCCAAAATGCAGCAGATCGCGTCGGCTGAAACGCCCGCCCAGGCCCTTGAAGCCGCCCTCGTTGGCGGCGCCGGTGATCAGCCCGGCCACACTCGCGATCACGCCGGCAACACCTTCGTCAAGGCGCTGGCGTAGCTCGACCCGCAACTCGCCGCGGTGCGGCAACTCGTCGGGGTAAAGATGAGCCAGGGCGCTCATCGTCATCAAGTAGGCACCGGCCACCGTGGGACACGAGTGCCCGGTCAGTTTGACCGCGTCGAGGTAGCTGTACTCGATGATCCCATCCGAAGCGGCGCCCAGAGTCTCGGAAAGCAGGTCGCGCACGACGATGTGCGGCACGGTGTCGAAGAATGACGGTGTTTGCATGGTTTTCATTCTCCCCACCTTACGCCGGGGAGCCGGGCAACGGGTCAACGCAAAGTCGACTTCCTTAGCAATTGTCAAGAAAACTCCGGCTCAGACGCGAAGCCGCCTGACTGCGTGCCTTCACGAATCGATGGTATCGAAGGTCGCCGCCCTGGCTGGAGAATGCTTCATTCATCTCGATGCGCCGCAGCAGGAGCATGCGGGCCTGCATCGCCCCGGCACCGGAGAATTCATAGGGGAGTCTTGTCAGAAGATCCTTGTACGACTTCGAAACGTCCTCGCAGCGTGCAATCGCGCACATGCTGTCGGGGTGCAGTCTGAGCATGTAGCTGGCATCGGGAAAGATAGCGATTTCTCCGCCCGCCAGATCAATGCACTTGCACGTGTGCATGACGTCTTCGGCAAACCCGGTCTTCCACTGGGGGTAGATCTCGCGGCGGCCAATGACGTGCATGGTTCCGAACTGGAGTCCGAACCGGTCGATGTCCATGGCGGGAAATTGCCCGATATGGCGCACAGCGGAACCCGTCGCGTCGAGGAAATATTGGGTGGGAGCCGTGGCGAACTTCGCCTTGCCAGATTTGAAATAGAAGATGGCCTGGGCGACGAAGGCAGGCTCCAGATAATCATCATCATCAAGAACCCCAACCAGGATGCCGGATGCAACCGCCAACGCGCGATTGCGCGCATGTGCCGGACCGGTATGCACGGCGCCGGACTGGACCACCTTGACGCGGGAATCCGAACGCGCCAGGTCACGGTAGTCCTCGCCGTCATCGGGAGAGACGATCAACTCCCAGTCCTGCGTGGTCTGGCGCCTCAGGGATTCCAGCGCAACCATCGCGAACCCCGGCCGCTTGCAGGCGGCCATCACGAAAGAGATTGCGGGTTTGTTCATGACGTCTGAGCATTCAAGTGTAGACCGTTCATTGTTGTGAGACACCGCGCAGGGTCATGTCCGACACGAGCGGCATGTTGGAGACACTTCAAGCTCGCCGGGCCGTTGACCAGTTCGATGCCGCAGCGTAGTGTGCATGCATCCACACTTCTTGAATCGGAATCCCACCATGTTCCAGCCCACCCTGATGGCCGGCCAGCGCATCCTTGTCACCGGCGGCGGTACCGGGCTCGGCCGCGCGATGGCCGAAAAATTCCTGTCGCTGGGCGCCGACGTGGCGATCTGCGGGCGACGCAAACCGGTCTGCGACGCGACCGCCGCGGCATGGCGTGAGCAGTTTCCCGAGCGGCGCGTCGATACCTTCGGCGTCGACATCCGCAATGCACAGGACGTCGAAGCGATGATCGAGGCGCTGTGGGCGAGCGGCGGGCTGACGGGCCTGGTCAACAACGCCGCCGGCAACTTCATTGCACCGACCGAGAGCCTGTCGCCACGCGCTTTCGACGCCATCGCGAACATTGTTTTTCACGGTGGCTTCTACGTAACGCAGGCCGTCGGCAAGCGCTGGATTGCGCAGGCCAAGGCCGGCGCGTGGCAGCCGGGCCACCCGTACCGAAGCGTGATGAGCATCGTTGTCACCTGGGTCGACAACGGCTCTCCCTACGTGGTGCCGTCGGCGATGAGCAAGGCCGGGATCGAGGTGATGACGAAGTCGCTCGCCGTCGAGTGGGCGCGCTACGGCATCCGGCTGAACGCCGTGGCGCCCGGCGAAATCCCGACCGAGGGCATGAGCAAACGACTGAATCCGGGCGAGGAACCGGGCGCACGCAGCAAGCTGCGCAATCCGATGGCGCGCGCCGGCGAGATGAGCGAGCTGCAGAACCTCGCCGCGTTCCTGCTGGCGCCGGGCCAATGCGACTGGCTCACGGGGCAGACGATCGCGATGGACGGCGCCAGCGCGCTGGCCACCGGCGGCAATTTCTACGAGCTGCGCGAATGGAGCGATGCGCAGTGGCAGGCCGCGCGCGAGCGCATCGAGGCGCAAAACCGCAAGGACAAGGCGTAGCCGGTATGTGCCGTGGCCACGTGAGCCGCGCCCGCACCCATTCCGTCTAGCCCAACATGGCGTTCAGGAAAATCCGCGGAATTTTCAGCCAGCTCGGGCGGTACTGAAAATTGACCAGCAGACGCCCCAGGACGGCGCCCTTCCGGTTGGTGATGAACCACGGCGGCTTGGGCAGCAAGGTGGCCGACAGGCTCAGCAAGTTGCGCGGAAAAGGCTTGAACGGAGCTTCCACCACGTTGCGCTGCGGCTTTTCGAACATCAGCGTGTTGTGGACAAAGCCGATGCCGCTTTGCACGTCGGCCAGCGTATGCCCGGGGAACGCGCCCCAGGCTGCCTGCGGCGTCAGGAATCCGAGGCCGGTCCAGGCGTTGATGGCGATGGTGCCGTAGCGCAAGTCGACGAGCATTTCTTCCAACCGGGCCCGGCCGATTTGCGCGATGGTCTTGGGGTGAATCACGATGTTGGCACCCAGCGTGCCGTACAGACGCTGGTTGGCGTAGGTTATGGCGGCGCGCAAAAACGCCTCTGGCTCGCTGGCGTCCAGCTCGGTCACGCTCATCGCCGGGGAGAACACTTCCACGGACTCCGAATAGCGGTCACTGATCGCATCCAGCGGCGCGATCATCACCGGTTCGGCGCCGGCGCGTGGCAGGGTCCTGGCGAGTGGGTTGTGCGCGGCAAACCCGGCCAGGCGCTCCTTCGCACCTGGGTAGTAGAGCCTGCGGCCTTCCGACGCGGCCATGGTTTGCTCCAGCTGGCTCACAAACGCGGCCTTTTGTGGCCAGTCCTTCGCCACCACCAGCACCTGGCAGGCGACGCAGTTGAAACCGGAGTTGTGCAGCTTCTGGGTGGCGACCTGCTGCGCCTGAAAGTCGATGTCGGCGGTCGACCATGGCCCCGGCACCACGATGGTGGGGCAAACGGCGCCCAGCTCGGAGGTGATGGTGCGGGTGTTTTGCGGCGTGCCTGCCGCCTTGTTGGCGCGGGCCTGCTCGCCGATGCCCCAGACAATGGCATCGTGCGAGGCGCCGGCGCCGGTGATGTGGATTTCCTGCACGAGCGGGTGCTGGCAAAGGTACTGTCCCACGTCGGTACCACCTCGCACGATGGCCAGCACGCCGAGATCGGTCAAGGGCTTGAGTGCCGGCGCAAGAAATTCGATCAGGTAATCGTTGACAGGGTTCATCTTCAGCATGACCACCTGATTTTCGCAAAACAGCTTCTGAAACACATCCAGCGGTGCGATCGACGCGATGTTGCCGGCACCCAGCACCAAAGCCAGCTTGCCGGTCTTGTAGTGCGCACTGGCAGGGTCGTAGATACTGGCCGTGTTTTGGGCCAGATTCGCGCGTGTCACGCCGGGCTGCATCCAGACATCCACCGCGACGCCGCTGAGCAGCAGGTGATCCCAGATCGAATGTGGCAGCACCCGGGCCACTAACTGACCGTTCGGCAGTTCGCGCAGGGGAATCGAGTCCAGGTGCTTGTTGCCTTGCACCTGCGACAGCGTCGATATCATCTCGTTGCAGTAGCCCAGCAGGGTATAAGGACCGGACAGCCACTCCTCGCCCACCAGCGGCGAGCCGGCGGCAATGCCCTTTTGCCGTGCTGCCGTTTCGGCCCAGGCCTGCGCCACGGGCATCAGGCAATCCTTGACCCCCGTCAGCAGTGCAATGCGCTGCGCGACGGGCGTCTTGACCCACTTCTCCCGGTTGTCGGCAAGCCGCTGCAGTTGTTGATCGAGATCTGCGAAGGCGAGATTTGTGTTTTCGGTGACAGCGTTCATGTCGGCAGGTCCCTTGATGTAAGAGGTGAGGGGCCCCGACCCGGGGCCGGGGCACGCCGTTGGCAGGCACCCTGCATGGTAGTCGACACGGATACGAGGCGCCATTCGCGCTACATTGCTGGGGCAGGGCTACGCTTGCAGTCCGCAGTGTTTCCTCAACTCCACAATCCATCCCATGGCCATTCGTGAAATCCTCAAAATGGGCGACCCGCGCTTGCTGCGCGTTGCCCAGCCCGTGACCGAATTTGACACCGACGCACTGCACCTGCTGGTGTCCGATATGTTCGACACCATGCGGGCTGCCAACGGCGCCGGCCTGGCCGCACCGCAGATTGCGGTGGACCTGCAGCTGGTGATTTTTGGCACCGACGCGATCAATCCGCGCTACCCCGACGCGCCGCTGGTGCCGCGCACGGTGTTGCTGAATCCGGTCATCACGCCGCTCGGCGACGAGGAAGAAGACGGCTGGGAGGGTTGTCTGTCCGTGCCCGGCCTGCGCGGCGTGGTACCGCGCTGGTCGAATATCCGCTACACAGGTTTTGACCAATATGGCGACCCGATCGAGCGCACGGCGGAGGGGTTCCATGCGCGCGTGGTGCAGCACGAATGCGACCACCTGATCGGCAAGCTGTACCCGATGCGGGTCCGCGACTTCACGAAGTTCGGTTTCACCGAAATCCTGTTTCCGGGCCTTGATGCCGCGCAGGATGAGTGAAAGTTGGACGAAAAAGGCCTGCATCCATTGCCTGGCATCGGCAACCAGCTACTAAAACAATAGTTAATGAGTCTGCGTGCCAACGTCCGCAGGCCGGCGTCAGGCATGCCCTTCAGTCGCTCAGGGCCTGAAGCAGTTCAGTCTCGATCGCGATCTGCGCGCGGTTGTGCTGCAGCTCCGGCCCGTCGATCAGGAAGGTGTCTTCCACCCGCTCGCCCAGCGTCGTGACCTTGGCCAGTTGCAGGTTGAGCTGATGCCGCGCCAGCACACAGGCGACCGAGTAGAGGAGGCCGACGCGGTCGCTGGCCGAGATGCTGAGCAGCCACCTCTGTGCCTTCTCATCGGGGGCCAGCTCGACCCGCGGCGTCACCGGAAAACTGCGCACGCGGCGCGACACGCGGCCACGGCTTGGGGCGGGTAGCGGGCCGGGCTGGGCGATGGCCTGCGCGACGCCGGTTTGCACCATGCTGGTGAGTTCGCGGTAATGGTCCGGCAGAAACGAGGTGACCACCTGGAAGGTATCGAGTGCATAGCCATTGGTCGCGGTGTGTACCTTGGCATCCAGAATGCTGAAACTGGCCTGGTCGAAATAACCGCAGATACGCGCGAACAGGTCGCTCTGATCGGGCGTGTACACCAGCACTTGCAGACCTTCACCTACCGGCGACAGGCGCGCGCGCACGATGGCCTTGCGCGCCGCAGGTGCGGAGGAGCCCGCTGCTTGCGCAACGTGGCGTGACAGCTGGCGGGCGTGCCACGCAATGTCGCTGGCGTCGTGGCGCATGAAGTAACCCACATCCAGTGTGTCCCATAGTGCCTTGTAGGCCTCGAACGGCTCGGCGTGCAGGGCCAGCAGCACCAGCGCCTCGCGCTTGCGCGCTTCAACCTCTGCGCCCGGGTCGGGTGCGCGCCCGCCCAGCACGCGCAGCGCGAGGCGGTAAAGGTCCTCGAGCAGCTTGCCCTTCCAGGCGTTCCAGACCTTCGGTGACGTGCCGCGAATGTCGGCCACCGTGAGCAGGTACAGCGCGGTCAGGTAGCGCTCGTTGCCGACGCGTTTGGCAAAGGCCGCGATCACGTCGGGGTCGCCGAGGTCCTGCTTCTGTGCGATCTGGCTCATGCGGAGGTGCTCCCGCACCAGGAACTCGATCAGGGCGGCGTCCTCGCGTGCGATGTCGTGCTGCCGGCAAAAGCGCCGTACCTCGTGCGCGCCGAGCTCGGAATGGTCGCCGCCACGGCCCTTGGCAATGTCGTGGAATAGCGCGGCCGTGTACAGGATCCAGGGCTTGTCCCATCCGGCCGCGAGCTGCGAGCAGAATGGGTATTCATGCGCGTGCTCGGCGATGAAGAAGCGCCGCACGTTGCGCAACACCATCAGGATGTGCTGGTCCACCGTGTACACGTGAAACAGGTCGTGCTGCATCTGCCCGACGATGCGCCGGAACACCCACAGGTAACGCCCCAGCACCGAGGTCTGATTCATCAGTCGCATGGCGTGCGTGATGCCTTCGGGCTGCTGCAGGATGTGCCTGAAGGTCTCGCGATTGACCGGGTCGCGGCGGAATTGCCCGTCCATCACGCCGCGCACGTTGTACAGCGCGCGGAGGGTGCGGGCCGACAAACCCTTTACGCCGGCCGTCGTTTCGTACAGCAGGAAGGTTTCCAGAATCGCGTGCGGCTGCTTCTCGTACAGATCGTCGCTCGCGACTTCGATCATGCCGGCCTTCTCGAAAAAGCGCGCATTGATGGGGACCAGTTCGCGGGCGGATGGATTCAAACGCTCCTCGATGTTGAGCAGCAGAATCTGGTTCAGCTGGGTCACCGCCTTGGCCGCCCAATAGTAACGGCGCATCAGGGACTCGCTGATACGTACCGGCAGTCTGGCGCCATCCGGCGCCTGCGCCACATAACCGAAGGATTCGGCCACTGCGGTCTGCAGGTCGAACACCAGACGGTCTTCGCGGCGGTGCGCCAGCAGGTGCAACCGCGCGCGGATCAGGCACAGGAGCGCTTCGTTGTGCTTGATCTGTTTGACCTCAAACGCGGTGGCCAGGCCGCCCCGGGCCAACTCGTCCCAATTGCTGCCCAGGCCCGCCGCCCTGGCCACCCACAGAATGACCTGCAAATCGCGCAAACCGCCTGGAGATTCCTTGCAGTTGGGCTCCAGCGCGTAGGGCGTGTTCTCGAACTTGGTGTGGCGCTGGCGCAGCTCCAGCGTCTTGGCCACGAAAAAGGCCATAGGATCCAGCGCCGCGTGAAAGCGCTGATCGAACTCGGCCAGCAGGGCCTTGCTGCCCGCGATCCGGCGTGACTCCAGCAGCGCGGTCTGCACCGTGACGTCTTTCGCCGCCTCCGCCACGCATCCCGATACGGTACGCACGCTCGAGCCGATCTCCAGCCCGGTGTCCCAGCAGCTGCCGATGAAGGACTCGATCCGCTGCTTGAGCGGCGCATCCAGGTCGGGATTGACGCCATCGGGCAGCAGCAGCAAGACGTCGATATCCGAATGCGGGAACAGCTCGCCGCGGCCGAACCCGCCCACGGCGACCAGCGCAAACCGGTCGGAAAACCCGGCCAGCTGCCACAGCGATTGCAGCGTCGCGTCGGCCTGGCGCGCCAGCTTTTGCAGCACGCTGTGGATGCCGCGGGTGGATGCTCCGCTGCTCTGCACCGACTGCAGAAGTGCCGCCTTTCTGAGGCGGTAGTCCTCCCGCAGCGCGGACAGGTCAGGCATGCGCCGACGGGCTGACGAAGGAGGGGGGTGGCGGGCTGGCCTTTGATACGGTAAGCACCTCGTAGCCCGTCTCGGTGACCAGAATGGTGTGCTCCCACTGAGCGGAAAGAGAATGGTCCTTGGTCACGATGGTCCAGCCATCACCCATCTCCTTGATGTCGCGCCGGCCCAGGTTGATCATCGGCTCGATCGTAAAGGTCATGCCGGGCTTGAGTTCTTCGAGCGTGCCCGGTTTGCCGTAATGCAGCACCTGGGGCTCTTCGTGGAATCCCTTGCCGATGCCGTGTCCGCAGAATTCGCGCACCACGCTGAATCCGTTGCTCTCGGCGAACTTCTGGATGGTCCAGCCGATGTCACCCAGCCGCACACCGGGCTTGACCATATTGATGCCGTGCCACATGGCCTCATACGTCATGGCGCACAGGCGCTTGGCCGCGATCGAGCCCTCGCCCGCGATGAACATGCGACTCGAGTCGCCGTGCCAACCATCCTTGATGACCGTCACATCGATGTTCACGATGTCCGCCTTCTTGAGCGGCTTGTCGTTCGGGATGCCATGGCAGACCTGGTGGTTGATCGAGGTGCAGATCGACTTGGGGTAGGGCGTGTAGCCGGGCGGCTGGTAGTTCAGCGGCGCCGGAATGGCCCCCTGTACTTCGGTGATGTAGTCGTACGCCAGCTTGTCAAGCGCATTCGTGGTGACGCCCACTTGCACATGCGGCGTCAGATAGTCCAGCAGTTCGGCGGCCAGTCTTCCGGCAATGCGCATGCCGCGGATGCCTTCTTCGTCTTTGTAGGTAATGCTCATGGCCCCAATTATCCCACCGGGTGAATTGGCGCGCATGTAAACTCAAGGGTTTCCACGGATGGCCCCCGCGCGCCGCCATCTCCAACCGAACCAGACCCGCTACAGTGACCTTGCACCTTACCCAGTTTGAGGGCGGCAATGCCCTCAGCGATTTTCGAGCCCGGCAACTCCTACCCCACCTGCAGGCGATTCACGACAGGATCGGCGCCATCGCGGCGCGGTTCGTGCACCTGGTGGCGTGCGAGCAGGCCCCGAGCGACGACATGCACAGACAACTGGCGGCCCTGCTCACATACGGCGAGCCGTACCTGGAGCCGAAAGGCGCCGCGCAGGGGGCGTTGATCGTCGTCACCCCGCGCTTTGGTACCGTGTCGCCCTGGGCGTCCAAGGCGACCGACATCGCCCACAACTGCGCGCTGCCCGTGAAGCGCATCGAGCGGATGATCGAGTATCGCTTGATGCTCAAGTCACCCTTGCTCGGCCATCCGGTGCTGAGCCGGGCGCAACTGCAGCAGCTGGCGGCCCTGCTGCACGACCGCATGACCGAGAGCGTCATGTTCGAGCGCGCCGAGGTCGCCGGCCTGTTTGCCCAGGTGCACGCCGCGCCGATGGCGCACGTGGATGTGCTTGCCGGGGGCAGGGCGGCGCTGGAGCAGGCCAACCGCCAGTTCGGCCTGGCGCTGGCGGACGATGAAATGGATTACCTCATCCAGGCTTTCACCGGCCTCAAGCGCAACCCCAGCGACGTCGAGCTGATGATGTTTGCGCAGGCCAACAGTGAGCATTGCCGGCACAAGATTTTCAATGCGACGTTCACCATCGACGGCGTGGCCCAGGAACGCAGGCTGTTCGGCATGATCCGCCACACACACCAGACCAGCCCGCAGCACACGGTGGTGGCGTACTCGGACAACGCCTCCGTGATGGAAGGCCGCACGGTTCAACAATTCATAGCGAAATCGCCTTCCAGTCAAGGCAAGGCATACGCTGCGAGCTATCAAAAACATAGCTCCCTGCAGCATGTGCTGATGAAGGTGGAGACCCATAACCACCCGACCGCGATCTCGCCCTTCCCGGGCGCATCGACCGGTGCGGGCGGCGAAATCCGCGACGAAGGCGCCACCGGGCGCGGCTCCAGCCCGAAGGCCGGATTGAGCGGGTTCACGGTGTCGAAACTGTGGGGCGGCTGGTCCGACGAGCCCGGCGGCAAGCCCGGCCATATCGCCAGCCCGCTGCAGATCATGACCGAGGGTCCGCTCGGCGGCGCCGCCTTCAACAACGAATTCGGCCGGCCCAACCTGCTCGGCTACTTCCGCGAGTACGAGCAGACGGTGACGTCCGATGTCGATGTGATCCGGCGCGGCTATCACAAGCCCATCATGATCGCGGGCGGCCTGGGCACGATAGACGCCACCCTGACGCACAAGATCGCCTTCCCGGCCGGCAGCCTGCTGGTGCAGCTCGGTGGCCCCGGCATGCGCATCGGCATGGGCGGCAGCGCGGCCAGTTCCATGGCCAGTGGCGCGAATGCGGCCGAGCTGGACTTCGATTCGGTGCAGCGCGGCAACCCCGAGATCGAGCGCCGCGCGCAGGAGGTGATCAACCGCTGCGTGGCGCTGGGCGACAAGGGCAATCCCATTCTGGCGATCCATGACGTCGGCGCCGGCGGTCTGTCCAATGCGTTTCCCGAGCTGACCCACGATGCCGGCCGCGGTGCGCGCTTCGATTTGCGTGCTGTGCCGCTGGAGGAATCGGGCATGGCGCCGAAGGAAATCTGGTGCAACGAGAGCCAGGAGCGCTACGTGCTCGCCATCGCGCCCGAGTCGCTCTCGCAGTTCCAGGCCTTGTGCGAGCGTGAGCGCTGCCCGTTCGCGGTGGTCGGCGTGGCGATCGAGGAACGCCAACTGATCGTCGGCAATGTGGATCTGCCCCTTGCCCCGCTTGGGGAAGGCCGGGATGGGGGCAGCAGCGCGCGCAGTGTGTCCCCAGCGCAACCCTCCGCCAACGGGGGAGGGGATCCAAACCCGGTCGACATGCCGATGGACGTGCTACTGGGCAAGCCGCCCAGGATGCACCGCGATGTGACCACCGTGGCGCGCCACTTCAAGCCGTTGGACCTGACCGGCGTGGACCTGCAGCAAGCGGCCATCAACGTGCTGGCTAGCCCCACCGTGGCCTCCAAGCGCTTCCTCATCACCATTGGCGACCGCAGCGTGGGTGGCCTGACCCACCGTGACCAGATGGTCGGCCCCTGGCAGGTGCCGGTGGCGGACTGCGCCGTGACGCTGGCGGACTACCAGGGTTTTGCCGGCGAGGCCATGAGTCTGGGCGAGCGCACCCCGCTGGCGGCGCTGAACGCCCCGGCGTCCGGTCGCATGGCGGTGGGCGAGGCCATCACCAATTTGCTGGCCGCCCCGATCGAGCTGGCGCGCGTCAAGCTGTCCGCCAACTGGATGGCGGCGTGCGGCGAACCGGGCGAGGACGCCGCCCTGTTTGATACCGTGCGCGCCGTGGGCATGGAACTGTGCCCGACGCTGGGCATCTCCATTCCCGTGGGCAAGGATTCGCTGTCCATGCGCACGCAGTGGAGCGAGCCGGAAGGCACGTTCGGCTCCGACAGTACGCAGAAGAAAGTAACCTCGCCGGTCAGCCTCATCGTGACGGCCTTTGCCACGTTGGCCGACGTGCGCGGCACGCTGACGCCACAGCTTGACAGGGCCGAAGCCGACACGACCCTCGTGCTGATCGACCTGGGCCGGGGTCGCAACCGCATGGGCGCGAGCATGCTGGCACAAACGCTGGACCAGACCGGCGATGCTGTGCCCGATCTTGATGACCCGCAAGACCTTGTGAATCTTGTCAACGCCGTCAACGCGCTGCGTGCGCAGGGCCGCATCCTGGCCTACCACGACCGCAGCGATGGCGGCCTGTTTGCCACGGTGTGCGAGATGGCGTTTGCCGGCCATGTGGGCGTGTCGCTGAATGTGGACCTGCTGGTGACCGAAGGCGACGGCATTGCCGACAGCCGCGCTGAATATGGCGATGCCAAGAACTGGGCAGGCCAGGTCAGCGCCCGGCGCGAAGAACTCACGCTCAAGGCCCTGTTCAACGAGGAGCTCGGCGTGGTGCTGCAGGTGCGCACGGCCGAGCGCAACGACGTGATGCAAACCCTGCGCGCGCATGGCCTGAGCCGGTACAGCCACTTCATCGGCAAGAGCAGGCCACAGAGTTCCGCCATTGATGGCGGCAAGGGGCAAGTGCAGATCTGGCGCGACACCAAGACCGTGTTCAGCGCAAAGTTGCAGGACTTGCATCAGGCTTGGGATGCGGTCAGCTGGAAAATTTGCCTGCAACGTGACAACCGGCTCGGTGCCGACGCTGAACACGCTTGTGCTGGAGAGCAAAAAGACCCTGGACTCCATATTGAACTTGAACCGGGCGCTACAGACAATGTAGCGGCGCCGTACTTGAACCTGAGCCGTCCCAAGGTGGCCGTGCTGCGCGAGCAGGGTGTTAATTCTCACGTGGAGATGGCCTACGCCTTCACCGAGGCCGGTTTTGAAGCCCACGACGTGCACATGACCGACCTGCAAACCGGCCGCGCGCGCCTGGATGACTTCAAGGGCGTGGTCGCTTGCGGGGGTTTCAGCTACGGCGACACGCTGGGCGCCGGCATTGGCTGGGCCCGCTCCATCACTTTCAACCCGGTGCTGGCGGAGCAGTTCAGGGCCTTCTTTGCACGACCCGACACCTTTGCCCTGGGCGTGTGCAACGGCTGCCAGATGTTTGCCGAACTCGCCGACATCATTCCCGGTGCACACGACTGGCCGCGCTTTACCACCAATCTGAGCGAGCGCTTCGAGGCGCGATTGTCGATGGTGGAAGTGCTCGATTCGCCCAGCCTGTTCTTTGCGGGCATGACGGGCAGCCGGTTGCCGATCGCGGTGGCGCATGGCGAGGGTTACGCCAACTTCGGACAGCGCGGCAACGCCGGGCGCGTGATTGGGACGATGCGCTTTACCGACAACTTCGGCGCGGCGACCGAGGCCTATCCCTTCAACCCCAACGGCAGTCCCGGCGGCCTGACGGCGGTCACCACGGCCGACGGCCGCTTCACGGCCATGATGCCTCACCCCGAGCGCGTGTTCCGCAACATCCAGATGAGCTGGACCTCGGGCGACAAGAGCGCGTTCAGTCCCTGGCTGCGGTTGTGGCAAAACGCGCGGCGATGGGTCGGTTGACGCGCCGGCGCATCGTGATATAGCGCTTGCCCAGGAGGCGGACAGGCGCGCATACTCGCGTTCGCATCAGTGATGTTGGACGCCATCCCGGTCATGCCGCGTGGAAGCATTTGAACGATCGGGGACGCAAGGGAGAATAGTCAATGAACTGGACTCGGGCGCAGATCAATGTCGTTATCGCCGCCTATCTGGGCTGGACACTCGACGCATTCGATTTCTTTCTCATGGTGTTCGTGCTGAAAGATATCGCCGCCGAGTTCAATACGGGCATTCCCGCCGTTGCTCTCGCCATCACGTTGACGCTCGCGGCGCGGCCCGTCGGGGCGCTGATTTTCGGCAAGCTCGCCGACAAATACGGGCGTCGTCCGACGCTGATGCTCGACATAGGCCTGTATTCGATTCTTGAACTGCTTTCGGGCTTCTCGCCAAACCTGCTCACGCTGCTCGTGTTGCGCACCCTGTTTGGCGTCGCGCTGGGCGGGGAATGGGGTGTAGGCACCGCGCTGGCGATGGAGACCGTGCCGCCTCGTGCACGCGGGTTTGTATCGGGGCTGCTGCAGGCCGGCTATCCGAGCGGCTTTCTGTTGGCGTCGATCGTATTCGGCACCTTGTACCAGCACATTGGCTGGCGCGGCATGTTCTTCGTCGGCGTGATCCCCGCACTGCTGGTGCTCTACATCCGAACCAGCGTGCCCGAATCGCCCGCCTTCGAGGCCATGGTCAAAACAAAGCGCCCGGGTCTTTGGGCCACGTTCAGACAGCACTGGGTGCTCTCGCTGTATTGCATTGTCCTGATGACCGCGTTCAATTTCTTCTCGCATGGTACGCAGGATCTGTATCCCACCTTCCTGCGCGAGCAGCACCATTTCGACCCGCACACGGTATCGCTCATTGTGATCGTGCTCAATATCGGTGCCATCATTGGCGGGCTGACGTTTGGCTCACTGTCCGAGAAAATCGGGCGCCGCCGTGCCATCTGCATTGCGGCGCTGATTGCATTGCCGGTGCTCCCGCTATGGGCATTTTCCAGTGGCGCGTTCGCGCTCGCACTGGGCGCCTTCCTGATGCAGATCTCGGTGCAGGGCGCTTGGGGCGTGATCCCGGTGCATCTGAACGAAATCTCTCCGCCCGAAATCCGCGCGACATTCCCCGGATTCGTGTATCAGCTGGGCAATCTGCTCGCCTCTGTCAACGCCACGGTGCAGGCGTCTTATGCAGTGGACCATGGCAACAACTATGGGCTGGGGCTGGCCGTCGTGGGCGGCACGGCGGCCGTCGTGATCGCGGTCCTGATCTGGTTCAGCCATGAGCGGCATGGCGTGGACATGACGCACGGTGCACTGCAAGGCGCGCCTGTGCATTGACCAGCGAAGCGCGCGCGGTCGTTGCTGACCCCTAGTCGCGCAGGAACTTCTCGATGCTGGTTGCCAGCGCGATCGGCGTCTCGTTCATGGGGTAGTGGCCCGCGTTCGTCATCACGTCCAGCGTGGCATTCGGGTACCACTGCAGGTAGGTGTCCTTCATGGCCGCCGCGCCCAGTGCCGGGTCGTGTTCGCCCACGATGACCTTGACCGGCACCGGATTGCCCTTGATCTGCGCGTGGAAGTCAGTCTTGGCCCAGGCCGTCAGGTATGCCGCAAAGGCCGCTTCATCCGACTGGGCCAGTGAGGCGGCCACCATCTGGTCGAGCCAGACACTGGAGAGGCGATTGCCGGTGGTCAGGTCGATGATGCCTTTGCGCGACGCCGGGTCCTTCGCCGCGCTCGAGAAAAAAGCCCAGCCGGCGTCGTCGAACGGCACGCCACTGGCCGGCACCGGCGTGATCGCCACGAGCTTGTGGACCCGTGCCGGCGCATCGACCAGTACGCGCTGGATCGCGCTGCCGCACATCGAGTGCCCGATCAGGCTGAAGCGCTGCCAGCCCAGCCCATCGGCCAGCGCCAGTGCGTCCTGCGCGATCTGCTCCATGGTGTAGGGGCCGCCACTGCCCTTCATGCCGCCATAGCCGCGGCAGTCCATGAAGGCATAGCTGAAGTTTTGCCTGTCCAGCACGTCCACCAGTGGCCCCCAGCCGTGGGCGTGGCCGAACCAGCCGTGCAGGGCGATGATCTTGTGGGCGCCGGTACCGATCGATAGATGAGTGTTCATGGTGCGAGGTCTCCTGAAGTGATTGGTACGCATCGAATTATCCCCAACCGGAGCGAACGACTATCGGGTGTTGTTTATGGAAGCCCTTGGGAGCCTGCGCCAGCGCTTGTCATGGTATCGGTTGCACCCACTGGTGCTTGTAGGTCTGCTGGCGCTCCCCGCTTGGGCGCGAACATAAAAAAACGCGGCCGGGGCCGCGCTTTTCATGGACCAGAGTCGGGATTATTCGATCTTTGCCTTGGCGCGCAGGTCTTCCTGGAATTTGGCCAGCTTTTGCTGCTCCAGCTGCTGCACGATTTGCGGCTTGACGTCTTCGAACTTGGGCAACTGCGCGGTCCTGACGTCGTCCAGCCGGATGATGTGATAGCCAAACTGCGTCTTGACGGGCGTGTCGGTGATCTGGCCCTTCTTGAGCTTGACCATCGCGTCCGAAAATTCCTTCACGTAACTGCCCGCGTTGGCCCAGTCGAGGTCGCCGCCCTTGGCGCCCGAGCCCGTGTCTTTGGACGACTTTTTGGCGATGTCCTCAAATTTGGCGCCCTTCTTGAGCTGGGCGATGATGGCCTTGGCCTGGTCTTCGTTGTCCACCAGAATGTGATGCGCGTGATATTCCTGACCGCCATTGGTAGCTGCGAATTTGTCGTATTCGGCCTTGGCTTCGGCGTCGGTCACCGGATTCGCTTTCTGGAACTCGGTAAACAGGTCGCGAATCAGGATGGTCTGGCGCGCCAGCTCCATCTGGCTCTTGAAATCGGGCG
>JBDTCK010000073.1:0-4874 GCA_039923645.1 Rhodoferax sp. | reverse complement strand
GCCAAGAACAACGACAACCATCCCGAGGAGCCAACCACTTAAACCACCAAATCAAACACATTCATCCCCGTCAAACCGGCCAAGATGAATGTCGCTGAACCGGCCATCCTGCTTGACGCCGTCCAGGCTCCCCCCACACACTTAACAAGATCAGTGTCGCGATGAGCAGTTGGGCCTGCCAGACCGGTGGCTGGAGTACGCACGATTGCGTTTCGACTCCGAACTCTGCATTCGACGTGCCCATTACGCTCAATGTCTACGATAGCAACGGTATTTTGATCGCAACTCAGACTCCGACCTTCAGCATGCCATATCGACCGTCCGCTGACCCGACATGTACAGGTGCGGACATCGGAAAATGGAAAGCTTCGAACGGTACTTGCTACAACGGATTCGCCTCCGAGATCACCTTCGATCTTGCTGCGCTCAAGGTGACGCTGCCGGGTGACAACTTTTCCTATGACGTGTCCTACAACACGCAGACCCATGGTGCCGCGCCGACAGGTGATCCTTCCGGTCCTTACAACTCTCTCAATATCGGTGTTTATGCACTGCCAGCAATCCCTGCGATCGGTAGTCAGACAAATCCAGGCTACCTTCTCTGGAACGGGGTGCCTGTGAACGAGGGCTACGGGATCATGGCGCAAGTCCAATTGACCGCGCCCTGATGGCTACCCGTTCAACAGCCAGGAGGATTGCGTCAGGTTCACGCTGAAACAGCCGAGCCGGGTGTCATGTTCTGACGCCTTGGCGAGCGGCCAACTTCGGCGAATGATCGGGATCGGGTCCGCAGCGAACGGTTCGAGAAGTTGAAGTGGGGAGAGTTTCCAGCTCGAAGAAAAAGCGCCCATTGGGTGCTTTTTTCATGCCCGCGTTGTTCCCGCGCTCAAATTCGCAGAACGGGAGCCCGCCCGCGAGCGTCGCGCCGTGATTCACAAGACCACGCCGGTACAAGCGCACGCTGCTTGCCAGCGTCGCGCCTCCAGTTTGCGCCAGATAAAGCAGCGATCAACAAACTTTGGAGATGAATGTGAGTACTAATCCCTTCATATATTAAATATAAATAGCTACATTCAAGTGACTCTTATACAACTTGAGGCCTCCGATGAAGTCACCTTTTCTCTATTTGCTTGTCGCATCTGCGGCGGCCCTGACGATTGCTGGTTGCGGCGGCGGCGGTGGCATTGGTGCGGAAGCATCATTGCCCGCTGCGGATCTGGCTCCGGCTGTGGCCCCGGCTACTGCTCCTGCTCCTGCTAATGTCGCGCTGACATGGAAAGATGCGGATTGCTCCCATACCGGGACGGCTCTGCCGGCGTGCTCCGAGGATTTCTCGGATAACGATGCGCACACCACCGTCGTAACGGAAAGTGCCTTTCCCGCAATCCAACTCGCCACCGGCACGACGCCCGCGATCACGCTTGGCCACAATAACGACATCAAAGGGAACAAGGCGATCTACGGGTTGAACTTCCTGCATGAGGTCAAATTGTCGGAATTCCCCGGCATCAGTTACGCCATGAAGCTGGATACGGGCGCCGGCTCCACCAACACTCCGCTCAATCAGGCTTACAACAACTATGTCGTCAGCCTGACATGCGATGGGAACAACTGGCTGAATCTGGTCACCGAAGCTACCTATATGGCGTCGTCGGCTGCCGACAGCAACGGCTATGTCACCTATACCGCGGCGCCGGACGATGTCAAATGGTTCAAGAGTGGCAGTGCGCCGTTCCCGACGACCGGCACGCCGCTCCTGAATGGAGCAATTGGCACAAACAGCACCATTCCTCTCAGCTTGACTGCGTTGATAGCTGCCTATCCGAATGCGTGCCTCTATAACTTCGTCAACTCCGATCCAGCCGGCCTCACCCCAACGCCGGCGGTGATGTTCAGTTTGAGCTCGTCAGGGAACGTTACGTCATACAAGTACTGGATCAAGAACATCAACATCGGCACCAAGGCCGTGTTCTGACCAGGATTTGGGTCGCCGGGTCAGCAGACTGGTCCCTGTGGACTATCATTGAGTGCCAAATGTGGCTTGAACCATTATGGAGTGGTCGTGTGTCGCTATGGATTTGATAGTTTCTACGCACCATGTTGAAATACCTCTCATGTTCCTGGCCTCCAAAATCCTGTCGTTCGCCACCCAGCCGCTGGCCTGGGTCGCGCTGCTGTTCGCCGTGGCCCTGCTGTGCATTCCGCGCAAACGCACCTTGGGCTTGGGGCTGGGCTGGACAGCGCTGGCCCTGCTGGTGCTGCTCGGCTGGTGGCCACTGCCCGACGCGTTGCTGCGCGCTTTGGAGGTGCAGTCCCCGGCGCCTGCGTGGACCGCGTCGCCCGACGCGCCCGAGTGGCAAGGCTACGCTGGCATCGTGGTGCTGGGCGGTGCGCTGGAGCCGTCCTGGGTGCGTGCGGGCAATGGCCAGGTTGCGCTCAACGGCGGCGCCGAGCGCATGACGGTGCCAGTGGTGCTGATGCGCCAGCACCCGCAACTGCGCCTGCTGTTTACGGGCGGGGAGGGTGCGCTGAACACCACGGGCGAGCCCGAGGCCGTGCAGGCGCGCGAGTTCTTTGAGAGCATGGGCGTGCCGGCGCAGCGCATGCAGTTCGAGGCCGCCTCGCGCACCACTTACGAGAACGCCGTGCTGAGTGCGATGCTGCCGGATGTGGACAAGAAGCGGCCCTGGCTGCTGGTGACCTCCGCCTGGCACATGCCGCGTGCGCTGGCCGCGTTCCGTGCCACGGGCTGGAACGTCACGCCCTATCCGGTGGATTACCGCACCGGCACTCGCACGCCGTGGACGCAGTATTCATTGGCCAAGAGCTTGTGGCGCTGGCAGATTGGGTTGCATGAGTGGGTCGGGCTGCTGGCGTACCGGGTAGCGGGGCGCGCCTAGGGGTTGCGCCCACCCTGCGCGGGAATGACAGAGGGCTCAACCTTCCACCGTCCTGCCAATCTCAGGCCAGTGGTGGTGCAGGTAAAGCCAAGCTACCAGACCGACGCACATCATCAGCAGCGACGCCATCGCCATTGCCACGGTCGAGTGCATCACCAGTGGCGCGATCACGCCGGCGACCACGCCATTCGCGGTCGAGCCGATGAAGGCCTGCAGCGACGACGCCATGCCGCGCCGCTCAGGATACAGGTCGAGCACCAGCAGGGTGACCACCGGCACCATCAGGGCCCAGCCAAACGCAAACACGGCAATCGGGAAAATGGCCCAGGACGCATTGGCCTTGAACAGCATGTTGGCCACCAGGTTGACCACGGCGATCACCAGCATGATCACGAAGCCATGACGGATTTGGCGCTTGGGCGCAATCTTGCCGGCCAGGCGCCCGCTGAGCCACGCGCCGGCCATGATGCCGCCGATGTTGAGCACAAAGAACCAGAAGAACTCGGTCGGCGCCAGCGCCAGGTGCGTGCCCAGGAAGACCGGCGCCGCCAGCACGTACAGGAACATGCCGTTGAACGGCACGCCGCTGGCCAGCGCCAGCAACAAAAAGCTGGGACTGCTGCCGAGCTGCCAGTAGCCGCGCATCAGGTGCCTGACATTGAACGGCTGGCGCTGGCTAACGTGCAGCGTCTCGGGCAGCAGCTTGAAATTGGCGATCCACAGGATCACACCCACGGCGACGAGAAACCAGAAGATGCTGTGCCAGCCGGTGTTGACGAACAGCCAGCCACCCACGATGGGCGCAATTGCCGGGGCCACGCCGAAGTAGATGGTGACCTGGCTCATGACCTGCTGGGCTTGCGCGGGTGGGAACATGTCGCGAATCACCGCACGCGACACCACGATGCCGGCGCCAGTGGACAGGCCCTGCACGGCGCGGAAAAAAACCAGATGGCCGATGCTTTGCGACAGCGCACAGCCGACCGAGGCGAGCGTGAATGCGGCCAGGCCCCACAGCACCACGGGGCGGCGGCCGAAGCTGTCGGCCAGCGCGCCATGGAACAGGTTCATGAAGGCATAGCCGAACAGGTAGGCCGAAAGCGTTTGCTGCATTTCGACCGGCGTTGCGCCCAGCGACTGGGCGATGCCCGAGAACGCCGGAATGTAGGTGTCGATGGAGAATGGCCCCAGCATGCCGAGCACGGCCAGCAGGATTGCCAATGCCCAGCGCGGGGCGCGCCAGAGTTGCTGGGCGTCAGGGTTCATGAATTGTTTGCGTTGGCTGTAGTGGGTGGTCGAAAGCCGCCGAAGTCACAAGCTGCTGGAAGCCGATCATTGGGCGCAGGTCATGAACCTCGCGAAGAACTTCGTGAGTTGGCCAAAGCCGTCGAGCGGCAGAACCAGCGAGACGTACTGGTCGGGTCGCACGACGACGAGTGCGCCGACGCCGCGGTCGATGCGCCGCAGGTCAAAGATGTTCCGGTTGGCATCTGGTACCGGGGCGAACACCTTCTCATAGTCGAGCAGGCCGAGCGGGCCCTTGCGCGGCTTGAGAAAGCCGTGCATGTCCGACCAATCCACGTCGAGATGGGACTGCTGGATGATGGCGCGCACGTCGAACACGGCGTCCGCATCAGCACCCTGCGGGGTGTATCGGCGCACCGGTGAGTCGTCGCTCGCGAGGAAGTCCATGAGCTGGACCAACCGCGAACCCGGGTTTCGGGGGTCTACCGCATCGGCGAAGGCGTAGAGGCGCCAGCGTGCATCGGCACGATGCACGTGTCCGAGGTGGATGGGCCGGGCGTCTCCGAGGCGGATGACCTGGGCCGAGTGGAATCGCCGCCCGGGCGGGAAGCCGGCGGCCAGCCCCAGATGGCTGTCATCGCCGGTCAAAAGTGCCGGTGAGTAGTGGGTCGCAAACCCCGCGGTGAACTCTCCGTTGACGATGAACTGCCGCTGGACTTCAGCCAGGGC
>JBDTCK010000072.1:0-29088 GCA_039923645.1 Rhodoferax sp. | reverse complement strand
CTTGGCTATGGGTCAAGCCAAACTCGGCGACGATGTCGGAGCCTTCTGCGCGCACTGGCCCAGGCGCCCAGGGGAGGTGGCGCGCGAACCCGTGTTTGACCAAAGGGCCACGCTGATTGAACTGCGGGAAGCAGAGAGGGACTCCGCCGCGGATGGCGGCGTGGCCATCCATTACCGCCTTCGGGCTCAGGTAGATGCGCTCGACGCCGCCCGCCGTCCATGACAGCACCTGCGCACCGTGCAGGGCCACCAGCACGGCGTCGCCGCTCGCATGGCGCAAGCGCACACAAGGCAGTCCCCGGAAAACCTCATCTGCCGAAAACGGACCGGAATCAGCCATTGCCGAGTTCGTCGGCGCGCTCCTGGGCGCCCGTGAAGTCGAGCTCGCCGCTGTAGATGGCGCGCCCGCAGATGACGCCCTCGATGCCCTGATCCGCAACTTCGCAGAGCTGCTCGATATCGCGCATGCTGGACAGGCCACCCGATGCGATCACGGGCACCGTTAGGGCCTGCGCGAGCTTGACCGTTGCGTCGATGTTGATGCCGGTCAGCATGCCGTCGCGGCCGATGTCGGTGTAGACGAAGGATTCGACGCCGTAGTCCTGAAACTTCTTCGCCAGCGTGATCACCTCGTGGCCGGTCAGTTTGCTCCAGCCGTCGGTGGCGACCTTGCCATCCTTCGCATCGAGCCCGACGATGATGTGGCCGCCGAAGGCCGTGCAGGCGTCCTGCAGGAAGCCGGGATTCTTCACGGCGGCCGTGCCGATGATGACGTAGCGCAGTCCGGCGTCCAGGTAGCGCTCGATGGTGTCCAGGTCCCGGATTCCGCCACCGAGTTGCACGTCGATCTCGCTGCCGACCTCGCGCAGGATCCTGCGGATGGCTTGCTCATTTTTGGGCTTGCCCGCAAACGCGCCGTTCAGGTCCACCAGATGCAGGCGCCGTGCGCCCTTGTCGACCCAACTGCGCGCCATTTCGGCAGGGTCTTCACCGAAGGTGGTGGACTGGTCCATGTCACCTTGCTTGAGGCGCACACAGTGGCCATCCTTGAGGTCGATTGCGGGGATCAATAACATGACAGAGGGCGTGATTTACAGAAGAGGCTATCGGTACTGTGCGGACCTGAGTAGTCCGAAGACCCGCTGCGCCTCAGGGCGGCAAGTCCAGCGCCATTGCAGCGCCATGGGCGCAACGACAAGCGAAAGGGCAGCATGCGTCAGGGATTCCAGTGCAGGAAGTTGCGGTACAGGGTCAGGCCGTGCTCGGCGCTTTTTTCGGGGTGGAACTGGGTCGCGAAAATATTATCGCGTGCAATAGCGGCCGTAAAGGTTCCGCCGTAGTCGGCGACCCCCGCGCTGTGGCGCGCATCCGACGGTCGGGCATAAAAGCTGTGCACAAAGTAGAAGTAGCTGTTGTCCGGCACCGTGTCCCAAATCGGGTGCCGGCCGGTGCCCGGGTCCTGCTGGTGCACCTGATTCCAGCCCATTTGCGGCACCTTGTAACGGCTGCCGTCTGGCTGCAGGCGCCCGGCCAGTTCGAACTTGACAACGTCGCCGTGGATTAGCGCCAGGCCCGGCGTGTCGCCCTCGTCGCTGCGGTCCAGGAGCATCTGCATGCCCACGCAGACGCCGAACAGCGGCTTTTCCGCGGCAGCCTCCAGCACCGAGGCCTGCAGGCCCGAGTCGCGCAGCTCGCGCATGCAGTCCGGCATGGCGCCTTGGCCCGGCAACACCACGCGCTCGGCCGCGCGCACCTCCTCCGGGCGCGATGTAACGATGACGCGATAGCCGCTGCCCTGCGCCGCGGCCTGCACCGCTTGCGACACCGAGCGCAGGTTGCCCATGCCGTAGTCAACGACGGCGACGGTCTGGTTTACTACTGAATCCATAGCTATCTGCACCCTACGGTTAATGGCTAGAGGCCACTTTTACCGTCAGAACTGCTCAGAGCGAACCCTTGGTGGATGGAATGGCGCCAACCGTGCGCGGGTCGATCTCGAGCGCAAAGCGCAGCGCCCGCGCAAACGCCTTGAACACCGTCTCGGCCTGGTGGTGGGCGTTTTCGCCCTTCAGGTTGTCGATGTGCAGCGTGACGAAGGCGTGGTTCACGAAGCCCTGGAAGAATTCGTGCGCCAGCTGGCTGTCGAAGGTTCCGATCATGCCGCTCTTGAACGGCACGTTCATGACAAGGCCGGGACGGCCCGAGAAGTCGATCACCACGCGGCTCAGCGCCTCGTCGAGCGGCACATACGCATGGCCGTAGCGACGGATGCCTTTTTTATCGCCGACCGCCTTGCAGACGGCTTGGCCGAAGGTGATGCCCACATCTTCCACAGTGTGGTGGCCGTCGATGTGCAGGTCGCCCGCAGCCTGGATATCCAGATCGATCAGGCCGTGGCGCGCGATCTGGTCCAGCATGTGGTCGAAAAAGCCGATCCCTGTGGCCAAGTGCGATACGCCCGTGCCGTCCAGGTTGAGCTTGACGGTGATCTGGGTCTCGGCCGTTTTGCGGGAGACTTCGGCGGTGCGGGCGGCAGGGGTCGAGGTGGTCATAGTGATTCTTTGAGCGCTGCCAGCATTTTGACGTTTTCCTGCGCCGTTCCCACGGTCAGGCGCAAACAATTGGCCAGCAATGGGTGCATTTTAGAAACGTTCTTGACCAGCACGCCGCGCGCCTTAAGGCCCTCGAACGTTTTGCCGGCATCGGGCACCCGCGCAAGAACCATGTTGGCGTCGCTGGGCCAGACCGTCACGCCACGCAAGCCTTGGAGTTCTTTAAAAAGAATAGCGCGCTGTGCACGCAGGTCAAGCGCTTGGGCCGCAAATACCTCAGCGTTTTCGAGTGCGAAAAGAGCACATTCGTAGTTCAGCACGCTGATGTTGTAGGGCGGCCGCACCTTGTCGATCTCGGCAATCAGCGCTTGAGGACCCATCATGTAACCGAGCCGCACGCCGGCCAGGCCGAACTTGGACAAGGTGCGCAGCAGCAGCACATGGCGGTGGCGCGCGATGCGGTCAATGTAACTTCTGCTGGAAAACGGCTGGTAGGCCTCGTCCATCACGACCAGGCCACCCTGCTCGCCCTGCGCGACGATGATTTTTTCGATCACCGCGTCGTTCCACAGGTTGGCGGTCGGGTTGTTCGGGTAGGCCAGGTAGACGATCGAGGGTTTGTGCGCCTGGATCGCCGCCAGCATCGCGGCCGGGTCGAGCTCGAAATCGGCCGTGAGCGGCACGTCGTGAAAGGCCAGGCCCTGCAACTGGGCGCTCATGGCGTACATCACGAAGCCTGGTAGGGGCGCCAGGATGCTCGCTCCTGGCACGTCACAGGCCAGCGCGAGCAGCGAGATCAGCTCGTCCGAGCCATTGCCCAGCATGATGTCAAAGCCCTCCGGCATCGCAGCAAAGCTGGCCAGCGCTGTGCGCAAATCGTTCACGCGGCCGTCCGGATAGCGGTTCAGCGCCAGCGCCCCGAGGCGCCGGCCCAGCTCGGCCTGCAGCCCGGGCGGCAGGCGGTGCGGGTTCTCCATCGCGTCGAGCTTGACCATGCCCGTGGCGTCCTGCACGGCGTAGGCGTGCATCGACTGGACATCCTGGCGGATACGTTTTTTGATCTCGAAATCAAGCGCCGTCATGGGAGTTCGTGCTACACGTCAGTGTCGGCATAAATCGTGCACGGCGAAGCCGATATTCTTCATGCTTTGGACTATACAAGAGCTTCGCGGCATGGGAATTCCGTGACTGCGGACATTGAACGCCCCGGTGCCGCCCAGGGCCCGGCCTGTCGAGGGGCTGAATCCGTGGTATTTTCGACCTGCGCTCCCCTGCGCCGTGTGCACATCGGGGTGAAAACAGCCGGCGCCCCTCACTTGGCCCCGGCCCCCCAGTCAACCGATGGAAAGACTTTCATGGCAGCAGGCAAATCGAAGATCATCTACACGCTCACCGACGAGGCGCCATATCTGGCCACGTGCGCTTTTCTCCCCATCGTTCGAACCTTCGCCGCACCGGCCGGCATCGAGATCGCCGAGAGCGACATTTCAGTAGCAGCCCGCATTCTGGCGGGGTTTCCCGAGTGCCTCAGCGACGCACAGAAGGTGCCCGACAACCTGGCGGAGCTGGGCCGGCTCACGCTGGAGCCCGATACCAACATCATCAAGCTGCCCAACATCAGCGCTTCGCAGCACCAGTTGATCAATGCCATCAAGGAACTGCAGGCCAAGGGCTTCAAGATTCCCGACTTCCCTGAAGACCCGAAGACCGACGAAGACAAGGCGATTCGCGCCCGCTACTCGAAGTGCCTGGGCAGTGCGGTGAACCCGGTCCTGCGCGAAGGCAATTCCGACCGCCGTGCGCCCAACGCCGTGAAGAACTACGCTCGCAAGAACCCCCACAGCATGGGCGAGTGGAGCATGGCCTCGCGCACCCACGTGGCGCACATGAATCACGGCGACTTCTACCACGGCGAAAAATCGATGACGCTGGACAAGGCACGTGACGTGAGGATGGAACTGCTCACTAAGAGCGGCAAAACCATCGTGCTCAAACCCCAGGTGTCGCTGTTGGCGGGCGAGATCATCGACAGCATGTTCATGAGCAAGAAGGCCTTGTGCGACTTCTACGAAGAACAGATGGAAGACGCCCGCAAGACCGGCGTGATGTTCTCGCTGCACGTCAAGGCCACGATGATGAAGGTCTCGCACCCCATCGTCTTCGGGCACGCCGTGCGCATCTTCTACAAGGAAGCCTTCGAAAAACACGGCAAGCTGTTCGATGAGCTGGGCGTGAACGTCAACAACGGCCTCGTGAACCTCTACGACAAGCTCGAAACCCTGACCAGCACCAAGCGAGAAGAGGTCATCCGTGACCTGCACGCCTGCCACGAGCACCGCCCCGAGCTGGCCATGGTCGACTCGGCCAGGGGCATCTCGAACCTGCACGCACCCAACGATGTGATCGTGGACGCCTCCATGCCGGCCATGATCCGGATCGGCGGCAAGATGTGGGGCCCCGATGGCCGCCCGAAGGACACCAAGGCGGTCATCCCGGAGTCGACCTTTGCCCGCATCTACCAGGAGATCATCAACTTCTGCAAGACCAACGGCAACTTCGACCCCGTCACCATGGGCACCGTGCCCAATGTCGGCCTGATGGCCCAACAGGCTGAGGAATACGGCTCGCACGACAAAACCTTTGAAATTGCCGAAGACGGCGTAGCCAACATCGTCGATATCGCCACTGGCGAAGTGCTGCTCGCGCAAAACGTGGAGGCCGGCGACATCTGGCGCATGTGCCAGGTGAAGGACGCGCCGATCCGCGACTGGGTCAAGCTGGCCGTCACCCGTGCGCGCAACTCCGGCATGCCGGCCCTGTTCTGGCTGGACCCCTACCGTCCGCACGAAGCCGAACTGATCAAGAAGGTGGAAACCTACCTGAAGGACCACGACACCACGGGTCTGGACATCCAGATCATGTCGCAGGTGCGCGCGATGCGTTATACGCTGGAACGCGTCGTGCGCGGCCTGGACACCATCTCCGTCACCGGCAACATCCTGCGCGATTACCTGACCGACCTGTTTCCCATCATGGAGTTGGGCACCAGCGCCAAGATGCTGTCCATCGTGCCGCTGATGGCCGGTGGCGGCATGTACGAGACCGGAGCCGGTGGCTCGGCGCCCAAGCACGTCAAGCAACTCGTCGAGGAAAACCATCTGAGGTGGGATTCGCTGGGCGAGTATCTGGCGTTAGCCGCGTCGCTGGACGACCTCGGCATCAAGACCGGGAACGCGAAGGCCAAGATCCTGGCTCGCACGCTCGATGAAGCGACCGGCAAGCTGCTCGACAACAACAAGTCGCCGTCGCCGCGTACCGGCGAGCTCGACAACCGGGGCAGCCAATTCTACCTGACGATGTACTGGGCGCAGGCGCTGGCGGCGCAGACGCAAGACCCCGCGTTGCAGATGCATTTCGCATCCCTGGCGAAGTCCCTCACGGAAAAAGAACCCCAAATCGTCGAAGAGATGAAGGCGGTGCAAGGTCGCGCGGTAGACATCGGCGGCTATTACCTGCCCGACACCGCAAAGTGCGGGGCAGTGATGCGCCCGAGCCGGACCTTCAACGCAGCGCTCGAAGCCGCATAGGTCTGAGCCCCCGCTAGCGCCCATTGATCCGCGCCGCGTAGCAAAAGCGCCCCGCGGGTGAGTGCAGCCTGCGCGACACGCGCGTGCTTTACCTGAATCGCATCTCAGCCGCCCGTGCGTGGGCCTGCAAGCCCTCGCCGTAGGCCAGTTCCGCGGCAATTTTGCCGAGAATTTGCGCGCCGGCCTCACTGACTTCGATCAGGCTCGAACGCTTCTGAAAGTCATACACGCCCAGCGGGCTGGAAAAGCGCGCCGTGCCGCTGGTCGGCAATACGTGGTTCGGTCCGGCGCAGTAGTCACCCAGCGACTCGCTGGTGTAGGCGCCCAGAAAAATCGCACCCGCATGTTTCAAGAGGGGCTCCCAGCGGTGCGGCTCGCGGCTGCTCACCTCAAGGTGTTCGGGCGCGATGCGGTTGCTGATGGCGCAGGCCTCCTCCATGCTGCGCGTGTGGATCAGCGCCCCGCGCCCGCTGAGTGATTTGGCAATGATCTCGGCACGCGGCAGGCCGGGCAGCAGACGGTTCATGGCGGCCAGCACGTCGTCGATATAGGCCAAGTCGGGGCACAGCAGGATGCTTTGTGCCAGCTCGTCGTGTTCGGATTGGCTGAACAAGTCCATCGCCACCCAGTCGGGGGGCGTGGTGCCGTCCGCCAGCACCAGAATCTCGCTCGGGCCGGCGATCATGTCGATGCCGACCGTGCCAAACACGCGCCGTTTGGCGGCCGCCACGTAGGCATTGCCGGGGCCCGTGATCTTGTCGACGGCCGGAATGGTGGGCGTGCCGTAGGCCAGTGCCGCCACGGCCTGTGCGCCACCGATGGTGAAGGCGCGCGTCACCCCGGCCACGAAAGCGGCGGCCAGCACCAGAGCGTTTTTTTCGCCTCCCGGCGTGGGCACCACCATGATGATCTCGCCGACCCCTGCCACATGCGCCGGAATCGCATTCATCAACACCGAGGACGGGTAGGCCGCCTTGCCGCCCGGCACGTAGATGCCGACCCGGTCCAGCGGCGTCACCTTCTGGCCCAGCAGCGTGCCGTCCTCGTCCCGGTACGACCAGCTCTCGCCGTTGGCCTTCTTCTGCGCCTCGTGGTAGCTGCACACGCGCTGCGCGGCGGCCTGCAGCGCCTCGCGCTGGGCCGCAGGCAGGGACTCGAACGCCGCTTTCAGTTCGGCCTGAGTGAGCTCCAGCGCCTGCATCGTGGTCGCACTCAGACCATCGAAGCGCTTCGTGTACTCGAGCACTGCGGCGTCGCCGCGCTGGCGCACATCGGCCAGGATGTCGGCCACGCGCTGCTCGATGGCGGCGTCGGTCTCGGCGGACCAGTGCAGTCGAGCATTGAATTCGGCTTCAAAAGTGCTTGAAACCGTTGACAGTCGAGCGGGAGAAGCTACTAGATTCATAGCGGTCCAAAAAAACTACTGGCTGACGGCAGTGGCAAACGCGTCGATGATGCGGCGGATCGGCGCCTGGTTGAGCTTGAGCGCCGCCTGGTTCACCACCAGCCGCGCGCTGATGTCCATGATGCGCTCGACTTCGACCAGCTGGTTGGCTCGCAGCGTGTTACCGGTGGAAACCAGGTCGACGATAGCGTCGGCCAGGCCGGTCAGCGGCGCCAGCTCCATGCTGCCATAGAGCTTGATCAGGTCCACGTGCACGCCCTTGGTAGCGAAAAACTCGCGCGCAATGGCCACGTACTTGGTCGCCACCCTGAGCCGGCTGCCCTGCTGAACGGCGTCCGCATAGTCGAAACCCTCGCGCACCGCGACACTGATGCGGCATTTCGCGATCTGCAGGTCCAGCGGCTGGTACAGGCCCAGGCTGCCGTGCTCGAGCAGCGTGTCCTTGCCCGTGATGCCCAGGTCGGCGCCGCCGTATTGCACATAGGTTGGTACATCGGTGGCGCGCACCACCAGGACGCGCACGTCGCCGTGGTTGGTGGCGAGGATGAGCTTGCGCGATTTTTCGGGATCATCGAGCACCTCGATGCCGGCGGCTCGCAGCAGCGGCAGCGTTTCCTCGAAGATCCGTCCTTTGGACAAGGCCAAGGTGATCATTTCACTCTCTCGATATCGGCGCCAATGCCGCGCAGCTTGACCTCCATCTGGTCATACCCGCGATCAAGATGATAGATGCGGTCCACCCGGGTCTCTCCTTCGGCCACCAGGCCGGCAATCACGAGACTGGCGGACGCGCGCAAATCCGTCGCCATTACGGTTGCGCCGGAGAATTTCTGGCCCCCGTCAACCATGGCCACCTTGCCGTCGATCTGGATGTTGGCGCCCAGGCGGATCAGCTCATTGACGTGCTGGAAGCGGTTCTCGAAGATTGTCTCGGTCACGAGGCTGGGGCCTCGCGCAATGCAATTGAGCATCATGAACTGGGCCTGCATGTCGGTTGGAAAGCCTGGATATTCACTAGTGCGAAAACTCTGGGCCTTCAGGCGCCCCAACTCGCCTCCCGGGGACTGCACACGAATGCCATCGTCCACGGCCGTCACGCTGACCCCGGCATCGCGCAGCTTGTCGATCACCGCGTCCAGGTGGTCGGCCCGACCATGGCGCAGCAGCACGTCGCCACCACTTGCCGCTACCGCACACAAGAAGGTGCCGGCTTCGATGCGGTCGGCCACCACCTGGTGGGTGCAGCCATGCAGCTTGTCGACGCCCTGAATGCGGATGCGGCTGCCGCCGTGACCCTCAATCTGCGCACCCATCTTGATCAGCATCCCGGCCAGGTCGGCGATTTCAGGTTCCTGCGCGGCGTTCTCCAGGACCGTCTCCCCCTCGGCCAGAGTCGCTGCCATCATGAGGTTTTCGGTGCCCGTGACGGTCACCATGTCGGTGGTAATGCGCGCACCCTGCAGACGTGTGCGCCCTGGCGGCAGTTTGGCGATCATGTAGCCGTGCTCGACGACGATCTCGGCGCCCATGGCCTGCAAGCCCTTGATGTGCTGGTCGACCGGTCGCGAGCCAATGCCGCAGCCTCCGGGCAGCGACACCGTGGCCACGCCAAAGCGCGCCAACAGCGGGCCGAGCACCATCACCGAGGCGCGCATGGTCTTGACCAGGTCGTAGGGTGCCTCAGACTTGATCGGTTGAGCGGCGCGGAACGACATGCCGCCACGCTCGCCATGGGTCTCGGTACGTACACCCATGCTGTCGAACAGCCGGCGCATGGTCGCCACGTCCTGCAGGCGCGGAACGTTGAGCAGATCGACCGACTCGTCGGTCAGCAAGGCAGCGCACATCTCCGGCAGCGCCGCGTTCTTGGCGCCAGAGATCGCGACTTCGCCGTGGAGCTGGCGGCCCCCGCGAATCAAAAATTTATCCATCAGAAATCAGTGTGGTTCAGCCGCCCACTCGGCCGGGGTGAAAGTCTTCATCGACAGGGCGTGGACCTCATCGCTGAGCATTTTTGTACCCAGCGCGGCATACACCTGCTGATGCCGCTGGATCGAGCGTTTCCCCTCGAAATCCTTGGATACGATGGTGGCGTACCAATGGCGGCCATCGCCATCGAGCTCGATGTGATCACAAGGCAGACTGGCTGCAATGAGGGATTGAATTTCTTCGGCAGTCATATGTTTTGTTCCTTTCAACCCCGGATTTTGTAGCCTATGCGCAGCAGATGAACGGTCAGCGTACTAATCACGACCAGCGCTGCCGCCACAATGCCCAGACTAAGCCATGGCGAGACATCGCTAATACCAAAAAAACCATAGCGAAAACCATCGATCATGTAGAAAAACGGGTTCAGGTGGCTCACGACCTGCCAGAACGGCGTAAGCGAGTGAATGGAATAAAACACCCCGCTCAAAAACGTCATGGGCACGATCACGAAGTTCTGGAATGCAGCCATCTGGTCGAACTTTTCGGCCCAGAGCCCCGCGATTACGCCGAGCGACCCCAGGATCGCCGCGCCCAGCACGGCAAATACCACGACCCACAGGGGTGACACGACTCCCGGGTTGATAAAAAATACCGTCGCGAGGAAAACCCCGGTGCCCACAGCCAGCCCGCGCGCCATCGACGAGCCCACATAGGCCACATACCAGCTCCAGTGCGACAGCGGTGTGAGCAGCACAAAAACAAGATTGCCCATGATCTTGCTCTGGATCAGCGACGAGGAGCTGTTGGCGAACGAGTTTTGCAGCACGCTCATCATGACCAGTCCGGGCACCAGAAACGCGGTGTAGCTGATCTTGCCGAATACCTTGACACTGCCTTCGAGCACATGGCCGAAGATCAGCAAATACAGGATCGCCGTCAACACAGGCGCCGCGACCGTCTGGAAACCGACCTTCCAGAAGCGCAAAACCTCCTTGTAAAGCAGGGTTTGCCAACCGCTCATGTTGAAGCTCCCACGCTTGGCGCCTGGTGCAAGGGGCTGCCGTTCTGGATGTGGCTTCGCACGGTGGGATGAATCGGTCGCGCTCATAGCACTCCCATGCTCGCCGCTTCGCGAACGGTGCTGTCTGCGTCGTCAGGTATCGGTCCGTCGGCATTCAACGCCGCCGCCTGGAAGGGGTGGCCGGCCATTACGTTCAGGAACACATCTTCCAGGTCGGCCTTGCGGATTTCAATATCTTGGGCCTTCAGGCCGGCCTCGCGCACGGCCCCAAGGTATTGTTCGATCTCGAACGCATTGTGCGCGGGAAACTGCACGATGCGGCCGGTAATGCGGGCCTTGTCGGCCAGTACCTTGGGTAATTCGCCATCAACTTTGAATCGAAGCACATTGCTGGAGGCCGACTTGAGCAATTCGGACGTTGCGGCCAGCGCCACCACGCGGCCGTTTTGCAGCATCGCAATGCGCCCGCACAGGGCCTCAGCCTCTTCCAGGTAATGGGTGGTGAGCAGCACGGTGTGGCCCTGCTTGTTGAGTCTGGCCACAAATTGCCATAGAGTCTGGCGCAACTCGACATCGACCCCGGCGGTGGGCTCGTCGAGCACGATGACGGGAGGCTTGTGCACCAGCGCCTGTGCCACCAGTACGCGGCGTTTCATCCCGCCCGAGAGCTGGCGCATGTTGGCATCGGCCTTGTCGGCCAGTCCCAGGCTGACAAGCAACTCGTCGATCCAGGCACCGTTGTTTTTAACGCCGAAGTACCCCGACTGGATACGCAGCGCCTCGTGCACGGTGAAAAAAGGGTCAAACACCAGTTCCTGGGGCACCACGCCGAGCTTGCGCCGGGCCTGGCCATAGTCGGCCAGCACGTCGCAGCCCTGCACCAGGACCTTGCCCCCGGTAGCGCGCGACAACCCGGCCAGGATACTGATCAGCGTGGTCTTGCCGGCGCCATTGGGTCCGAGCAAACCGAAGAACTCACCCTCTTCGATGTCAAAGCTCACGTGGTCCAGGGCCTTGAGCTGGCCGTGAGCCAGTGAATATGTTTTGGAGACGGACTGAAAGGAGATTGCTGGCATGGAAGCCCGTGATTTTAAGGCTTGAGACGCGTGGCTGCCGTTTCAGCCGCCAGCGACCCTGCACGCGCCGGCGGGCGCCATGTTGCGACAGTCAGGGGGTGGCGGGCAATAGCTCGCCCACGCCATAAAGCGCCGCGAGCTCACGCAAGCGAGGATGCAGATGCTTGACGCCAAACGACTTGCCCGACGCGTTCGCCTGGCGCCGGCATTCCAGCAGCACAGCCAGCGCCGATGAGTCGAACGAAGTCAGAGCCGTGGCGTCGGCCACCACAACGGCGTCGGGTTGCGAGTGCAGCCCCTGCATCAGCATGTGCAGGCATGCGGTCGCCTCGCGTTGCGTCAGTGTGGATGGCAATACCAGCATTAAATGGCCCCCACGCTTGTCGCTGCGCGTACTGCGCTGCCCCCCGAGGGGGCTGGCCTTGCTTGGGGCGGCCCGGCGCGGCGGCCGATGGCCCCTGCGCTCCCGCGCCTTCCGGGGTCTGTCGCTGCGTGCACGACGCTACCTCCCGAGGGGGGCAGCGCGTCTTGGGGCAGTCTGGCGGCGCTCATGCTCAGCTATTTTTGGCGTTTGCCTTGTTGCGGTCACTCAGCGCAGCTATCAACCCATCGATGCCTTTGGAATTGATTACCTCTGCGAACTGGCTGCGGTAAGTCTCCACCAGCCAAATGCCCATGACGTTCAGGTTGTAGATCTTCCAGCCAAAACCCTCACCCGGCGTCTTCTCGAGCCGGTAGTCAAGCTGGATGGGGTCGCCGCTGCCCTTCACCTGGGTGCGCACCACGACATCGGTATCGCTCGCGCCGGCGCGCAGCGGCTGCACGGCAATACTCTGGTCGCTGCTGACCTGCGCCAGTGCACCCGCGTAGGTGCGTACCAGCAAAATCTTGAATTCATTCTGCAGCTTCTGCTGCTGCTCGGGGGTGGCCTGTCGCCATGCCGGCCCGACGGCCGAGGCCGTCATGCGCTGGAAGTTCACGTTGGGCATGATCTTGCTGTCGACCAGCGTGACGATTTTGGCAACATCGCCTGACCGGATGGATTTATCGGCCTTGATGGTGTCAAGCACATCGGTGGACAGTCGCTTGATGAGCGCATCAGGGGCTTCGTCGGCGGCATGCGCCACCAGTGCGCCCGTGGCCGCAAAAACCGCAACGAATGACACTGCGAGATGGCCCAGAAAACGTCGATTCATGCTGCTTCCTTCTTGAAATGAGCGGGTCGGCCCCACATCCTGATAACGTGTTGGAGGGCGCCTGCGCCGACAAATTTTGTCAAGCGCAGGTCACCCATGAAACGGTGTGCAACCACATCGTCAGCGTGACAAGCCCGGGAAAATCTGGAAGTTCGGGCCGTTAAACTTGAATAGCGGCACATTCTGGTTCTGCGAGGCCGGATTCTGATTGGTATCGGAATCCGGTGCGGTGCCCAACGTGCCACCGCGCACCTGCAGGAAAACGTCGCGAGTGAAGCTGTACTTGTCCAGCGCGGCCTGGTCCAGCAACGAACCGGCCCGCAGCAAATTGGCGCGCGTGGACACCGTCTCCAGCACATACAACCCGTTGCGGTCCGTCGTGGGGCTAACATACCGGATCAGTCCGCCTTGCCAGTCGACCGGCAAGGCCGCCGTGTCGCGTAGATCAGACGGCCCAAGCAGCGGCAGCACCAGATACGGACCCGTTGGCACACCCCAGCGCGCCAGTGTGCGGCCAAAGTCTTCCTTGTGCCGGGGAATACCTGCTTCGCCGGCGATGTCCAGCACACCGGCCAGGCCAAACACGGTGTTGAAGGAAAAACGCATCATGCTCTCGGCGGCGTCCCGACCATGCAACTGCAGGACACTGTTTACGGCTGACCAGGCATCGCCCAGATTGCCGAAAAAATTGTTCACACCGGTGCGCGCCAGCGCAGGCGTCACCCTGACATAGGCCGTGGCGACCGGTTTCAGGATGGCCTGATCGACCGCATCATTGAACTTGAACACGCCCCGATTGAACGGCTCCAGTGGATCACGCGGATTGGCATCGGGCCCGGTGGCGCAACCCGACAGCAAGCCAAACCCGACCAGCATGACAGCCCAGACCGCACGGTTGGCTTTGCGCTTGCTGGTACCCGATGAATACTCACACGCCTTCATTTTTTACTCCCGGCCCCCGAGGAAGAGGGCCCGTCGGCCGCTTTGCTGAACAAAAACTGGCTGATGAGATTTTCCAGCACAACGGCCGACTGGGTATTGGTGATGGTATCGCCGGCGGCCAGCATTTTGGCGTCGGCACCGGCTTCGATGCCGATGTACTGCTCACCCAACAACCCGCTGGTCAGGATCTTCAGAGAGCTGTCTTTCGGAAAAGCGAAACCGCTGTCCATGGACAGTGTGACACGGGCCTGATAAGACTTGTCATCAAACGTAATGGACTCGACTCGACCCACGACAACACCTGCGCTTTTGACGGCTGCCTTGGGCTTGAGCCCACCGATGTTGTCGAATTTCGCGCTCAAGCGGTAGCCTGACTGAAAATTCAAGCTCAGCAGATTGGCCGACTGCAGCGCCAGAAATATCAGCGCCGCCGCACCAATCAAGACGAACAATCCGACCCATAAATCACTTTTGGAGCGTTGCATGGCATCCTTCCCTGTCAAATACTAAACATCATCGCGGTCAGGATGAAATCCAGACCCAGGACCGCCAAAGACGCCACCACCACCGTGCGCGTGGTGGCACGCGAAACCCCTTCGGGCGTGGGCTGCGACTCGAAGCCCTCCAGGAGCGCGATGAAGGTCACAGTGAAGCCGAACACAATGCTTTTGAGCACCCCGTTGCCCACGTCCTGCCAGACATCCACACCGCCCTGCATCTGGCTCCAGAATGCCCCCGAATCGATCCCGATCATCAGCACGCCGACCGCCCAGCCGCCAAGGATGCCCACCGCGCTGAACACAGCTGCCAGCAGCGGCATGGCGATGACGCCACCCCAGAAGCGGGGCGCCAGAATGCGGCTCACCGGGTCCACCGCCATCATCTCCATGGCGGAGAGCTGTTCGCCCGCCTTCATCAGGCCGATGCCCGCCGTGAGCGATGTGCCGGCCCTTCCGGCAAACAGCAACGCGGTGATGACGGGTCCCAGCTCACGCACCAGACTGAGCGCCACCAGCAGGCCCAGCGCTTCGGACGAGCCGTAGCGCTGCAGCGTGTAGTAACCCTGCAGCGCCAGCACGAAGCCGACGAACAGGCCGGACACGGTGATGATCGCCAGCGAATAATTGCCCAGAAAATGGATTTGGTCACGGATCAGTCCGAAGCGCCGAAAGGTCGGCCCGGCCAGCGAGACCAGCCGCACAAACAGGCGCGTGGCGCGACCGATGTCGGCGAGCTTGCTGCGCACCGCAAAACCCACGTCAGACGGCCTGTACCAGCTCATCGCGGCGCCCCCGACTGCGCGCCGGCGCCGGGACCCGCACCGAAATCCTGTGCGATGGTCGGGCCAGGATAGTGGAAATGCACCGGGCCGTCGGGCAACGCCTGGACAAACTGGTGCACCAGCGGATCCTGGCTCTGACGCACCGCATCGGGTGTGCCCTGCGCTGCGACCTTGCCGTTGGCCAGAATGATGACCTGATCGGCAATGCGAAAGGTCTGGTCCAGGTCGTGCGACACGACAATGCTGGTCAGCCCCATGGTGTCATTGAGCTGGCGGATCAGCCGCGCGGCGGTCCCGAGCGAAATCGGATCCAGTCCCGCGAACGGCTCGTCGTACATCACCAGCTCGGGGTCGAGCGCAATGGCGCGGGCCAGCGCGACACGACGCGCCATGCCGCCCGAGACCTCGCTGGGCATCAAGTCGCGCGCACCGCGCAGACCCACCGCGTTGAGCTTCATCAGCACGATGTCGCGAATCAGGGCTTCGGACAGATCGGTGTGCTCGCGCAGCGGGAAGGCAACGTTGTCGAACACGCTCGAGTCGGTAAACAAAGCGCCGAACTGGAACAGCATGCCCATGCGCCGGCGCGCGGCGTACAGGGCCGTCTGGTCCATCTTGCCGACGTCCTGCCCGCTCACCAGCAATTCGCCACGCTGTGCCCGGTACTGGCCGCCAATCAGGCGCAGTACCGTGGTCTTGCCGCCACCCGAGGCGCCCATCAGCGCGGTCACCTTGCCGCGCGGGACGGTCAGCGAGATTTCGTCCAGAATCACGCGCTCGCCATAGCCGAAGGTGAGGTTGCGGATGTCGACGAGTGATTCGGAGTTCAATGCAGTCATAAAACACAAAAGCCGGATTCAGCCCGGCTTTTGCATGATAAGGGAAAACACCCACAGGCGAATTCAGCGTGGCAACTCGCTGCTGCCCATCAGAAACTCATCGACCGCGCGCGCCGCCTGCCGGCCCTCGCGAATCGCCCAAACCACCAGGCTCTGGCCGCGGCGCATGTCGCCCGCCGCAAAGACGCCCGGGACATTGGTGGCATAGCCGCCGACCACTTCCGTGCCCGCCTTGGCATTTCCCCGGGAGTCTTTGTGGATGCCGAAACCTTCCAGAATCGAGGCCGGCGGACTCACGAAGCCCATGGCCAGCAGCACCAGATCGGCCTTCAGGGTGTGCTCGGTGTCGGGCACTTCCACCATCTTGCCGTCTTTCCAGTCCACGTGAACGGTGGTCAGGCCGGTTACCGTGCCTTTCTCGCCGACAAACGCCTTGGTGGCGATCGCGAACTCACGCTCGCAGCCCTCTTCATGGCTGGAGCTGGTGCGCAGCTTGATAGGCCAGTTGGGCCAGGTCATGGGACGGTTCTCATGCAGCGGCGGTTTCGGCAGCAACTCGAACTGTGTCACGCTTGCGGCGCCGTGGCGGTTGCTGATGCCGACACAGTCCGAGCCGGTATCGCCGCCGCCGATCACGATGACATGCTTGCCGTCGGCGCGAATCTGCGTGATCCCCAGGCTCTTGAGCTTGTCGCCGGCGTTGACCTTGTTTTGCAGCGGCAGGAATTCCATCGCGAAATGGATGCCGTCCAGTTCACGTCCCGGCACCGGCAGGTCGCGCGACTGCTCACTGCCTCCCGTCAGGATCACCGCGTCAAAGTCCTTGCGCAACTGCCCGGATGTGATCGTCTCCGTGGCCCAGTTGATGATCTTCGAGTCCTTCGGCAACTGGCCGACCATGACACCGGTGCGAAACGTCACACCCTCTTTTTGCATCTGGTCGACGCGCCGGTCAATGTGTCTTTTCTCCATCTTGAAGTCGGGAATGCCGTAGCGCAGCAGGCCGCCGATGCGGTCGTTTTTCTCGAACAACGTCACATCGTGGCCGGCACGTGCGAGTTGCTGGGACGCCGCCAGGCCGGCCGGACCGGAGCCGACCACCGCCACATTCTTGCCGGTCTTGTGCGCAGCCACGCGTGGCGTGACCCAGCCCTCGGCCCAAGCCCGATCGATGATGGCGTGCTCGATCGACTTGATGCCCACCGGGTTGTTATTGATGTTGAGCACGCACGCCGCTTCGCACGGCGCGGGGCAGATGCGGCCGGTGAACTCGGGAAAGTTGTTGGTCGAATCGAGCACCGCGAACGCGTTCTTCCAGTCGCCGCGGTACACCAGATCGTTGAAATCCGGAATGATGTTATTGATCGGGCAGCCGTTGTGGCAAAACGGTGTGCCGCAATCCATGCAGCGCGCCGCCTGAGTTCTGGAATGCGCGTCATCAAGTCCGATGACGAACTCCTTGTAGTTTTTGACGCGCTCGGCAACCGGTAGGTGGCCCTCCTCGATGCGCTCGAACTCCATGAAACCCGTTATTTTTCCCATGATTCCTGTCCTGTCGGTTCTTGACGTCTTACGCTAGGCACGCTGCCTATTTGGCCGCAACCGCTTCGTCGTTGATAGCATGCTGTGAATGTGCAGCCTTGGTTTGGGCCGTATTTGACGCATCAATTTGTTCCTGCGCGGCACGGCCGGCGCTCTTGGCCAAGGCGCGCTTGTACTCATTCGGGAACACCTTGACGAACTTGGTTCGTGCATGCGACCAGTCGTCCAGCAATTCGCGCGCGCGCCTGCTGCCCGTCCAGCGGTTGTGGTCTTCCAGCAGGGCCTTGAGCTGAGCCTCGTCGGTCTGCCCGCGGTGTAACAGCCTCGTTGCGGCATCGGCTTGCTGCTCGGCCGTCGTGACCACCTTGTCCAGCGAGACCATGGCCGGATTGCAGCGCCTGGCAAACTGCCCATCTTCGTCATACACGTACGCCACGCCGCCACTCATGCCTGCGGCAAAGTTGCGTCCGGTCTTGCCCAGCACCACGGCAGTGCCGCCGGTCATGTATTCGCAGCCGTGGTCGCCCGTGCCTTCCACCACCGTGGTCGCGCCCGACAGGCGTACCGCAAAGCGTTCGCCGGCCACGCCACTGAAGAACGCCTCGCCGCTTGTAGCGCCATACATGACGGTGTTGCCCACGATGGTGTTCTGCGTGGCCGCACCACGAAAGTCGATGCTTGGCCGCACCACGATGCGCCCACCCGACAGGCCCTTGCCGGTGTAGTCGTTGGCGTCGCCGATCAGGTACAGCGTGATGCCCCGGGCCAGGAATGCGCCGAAGGACTGGCCCCCCGTGCCTTCCAGCTGGATGCGGATGGTGTCGTCGGGCAGGCCTTCGGGACGCACCTTGGTCAGCGCTCCCGAGAGCATGGCGCCAAGCGAGCGGTTCACGTTGCGCACCACCTCGATGAACTTGACCTTTTCGCCACGCTCGATGGCGGGCCTTGATTTCTCGATCAACAGATTGTCGAGCGACTTCTCCAGCCCGTGGTCCTGGTTCTCGACATGGTGGCGCGGCACGTCAGCCGGCACTTGGGGCTGCGCGAACAGGCGAGAGAAATTGAGACCAGCGGCCTTCCAGTGCTCAATGCCTCGTCTAGTGTCGAGCAGGTCGGCGCGGCCGATCAGATCGTCGAACTTGCGAATGCCGAGCTGCGCCATGATCTGGCGCACTTCCTCAGCCACGAAGAAGAAGTAGTTCACCACATGTTCGGGCTTGCCCGTGAACTTCTTGCGCAGCATCGGGTCCTGGGTGGCAACCCCCACCGGGCAGGTGTTGAGATGACACTTGCGCATCTGGATACAGCCTTCCACCACCAGCGGCGCGGTAGCGAAACCGAACTCATCGGCACCGAGCAGCGCACCAATCGCCACGTCGCGGCCGGTCTTCATCTGGCCGTCGGCCTGCACCCGGATACGGCCGCGCAGGCGATTCAGCACCAGCGTCTGCTGGGTCTCGGCCAGACCGATCTCCCACGGACTGCCCGCGTGCTTGATGGACGACCAGGGTGATGCACCCGTGCCGCCGTCATGACCGGCGATCACCACGTGATCGCTCTTGCACTTGGCCACGCCGGCCGCCACGGTGCCGACCCCGACCTCGGACACCAACTTGACGCTGACGCTGGCATGCGGCGCCACGTTTTTCAGGTCGTGGATCAACTGCGCCAGGTCTTCGATCGAATAGATGTCATGGTGCGGCGGCGGCGAAATCAGGCCGACGCCGGGCACGCTGTGGCGCAGCCGTCCAATATATTCAGACACCTTGCCGCCTGGCAGCTGACCGCCTTCTCCTGGCTTGGCGCCCTGCGCCATCTTGATCTGGATCTGGTCGGCCGACGAAAGATACTCGGCCGTCACGCCAAAACGCCCCGAAGCAATCTGCTTGATGCGCGAGCGCAGCGAGTCGCCGGCGTTCAGGGGGTAATCCGACTCGGTTACCTCTTTACCCACGATATCGGCCAGCGACTGGCCCTGCTGGATCGGGATGCCCTTGAGCTCCTGACGGTAGCGCGCTGGGTCTTCGCCACCCTCGCCAGTGTTGCTCTTGCCGCCGATGCGGTTCATGGCGACGGCCAGCGTGGCATGCGCCTCGGTGCTGATAGAGCCGAGCGACATGGCGCCGGTGGCGAAGCGCTTGACGATCTCCTTCGCCGGTTCGACCTCTTCCACGGGAATGGCCTTGCTTGGGTCGATCTTGAATTCGAACAGGCCGCGCAGCGTCATGTGACGGCGCGACTGGTCGTTCACCAGCTGCGCATATTCCTTGTAGGTCGTCCAGTTGTTGGCGCGCGTGCTGTGCTGCAGCTTGGCGATCACCTCCGGCGTCCACATGTGTTCCTCGCCACGCGTGCGCCAGGCGTACTCGCCGCCCGTGTCCAGCATGTTGGCCAGTACCGGGGCGTCTCCGAACGCGGCCTTGTGCATGCGGATGGCTTCCTGCGCGATTTCGAATACGCCAATACCTTCCACCCGGCTGGAGGTACCGGTGAAGTATTTTTCGATCACGTCGCTGTTCAGGCCGATAGCTTCGAACAGTTGCGCGCCGCAGTAGCTCATGTAGGTCGACACGCCCATCTTGGACATGATCTTCGACAGGCCTTTGCCGACCGCCTTGACGTAGTTGTAGATCGCCTTGTCGGCGCTCAACTCGCCCGGCAGGCCGTGTGCCAGGCTGGCCAGCGTTTCCATCGCGAGGTAGGGATGCACGGCTTCTGCGCCATAGCCCGCCAGCACGGCAAAGTGATGTACTTCACGTGCCGAGCCGGTTTCCACCACCAGACCCGCGGTGGTGCGCAGGCCCGTCTTGACCAGGTGCTGGTGAATGGCGGACAGCGCCAGCACCGCCGGGACGGCAATCTGGGTCGCGCTGATGGCGCGGTCGCTGATGATCAGGATGTTCTTGCCGCTCTTGATTGCGTCCACGCTCTCTGCGCACAGCGAGGCGAGCTTGGCCTCCACGCCCTCATGGCCCCAGGCCAGCGGGTAGGTGATGTCCAGCAGGTAGCTCTTGAACTTGCCCTGCGTGTGCGCGTCGATGTCGCGCAGCTTCTGCATGTCGGCGCTGTTCAGCACCGGCTGCGCCACTTCCAGCCGCATCGGTGGATTGACCTGGTTGATGTCCAGCAGATTGGGCTTGGGACCGATGAAGGACACCAGCGACATCACGATGGCCTCGCGGATCGGGTCGATCGGCGGGTTCGTCACCTGCGCGAACATCTGCCTGAAATAGTTGTACAGGATCTTGTTCCTGCTCGACAGCACGGCCAGTGGGCTGTCGTTACCCATCGAGCCGGTGCCTTCCTCGCCATTCACGGCCATCGGCGACATCAGGAACTTGATGTCTTCCTGGGTGTACCCGAAGGCCTGCTGGCGGTCGAGCAGCGCGGGCGACTCCATCAGCCCGGAGCTACCGGACATGGTGGCGCTGGCCTCGTCCGAACCCATGCGCGTGCCGTCCGTCGGCTCAGTCAGGACCGAGCTGCTGTGCACATCGTCGAGCCGGATGCGCAGGTTCTCGATCCATTGCTTGTAGGGCTTGCTGTTGGCCAGCGTCGCCTTGATTTCGTCATCTTCGATCATGCGGCCCTGCTCAAGATCGATCAGGAACATCTTGCCGGGCTGCAGGCGCCATTTGCGCACAATCTTGTTTTCGGGGATCGGCAGCACGCCTGTCTCAGATGCCATGATCACGAAGTCGTCATCGGTGACGCAATAGCGCGAGGGGCGCAGGCCGTTGCGGTCCAGCGTGGCACCGATCTGGCGTCCATCGGTGAACACGATGGACGCCGGGCCGTCCCACGGCTCCAGCATCGCGGCGTGGTATTCGTAGAAGGCGCGGCGGCGCTCGTCCATGGTGGTGTGCTGCTCCCACGGCTCGGGAATCATCATCATCACGGCCTGGCTGATCGGGTAACCGGCCATGGTCAGCAGTTCCAGGCAGTTGTCGAAGGTGGCGGTGTCGGATTGACCCGGGAAGGTGATGGGGTACAGCTTTTGCAGGTCAGCACCCAGCACGGGCGAGCTCATCACACCTTCGCGCGCCTTCATCCAGTTGTAGTTGCCCTTGACGGTGTTGATCTCGCCGTTGTGTGCCACGTAGCGGTACGGGTGCGCCAGCGGCCACTCGGGGAAGGTATTGGTCGAGAAGCGCTGATGCACCAGACCCAAAGCGGAGACACAACGCGGGTCCTGCAAATCCAGGTAGTAGATGCCCACTTGATGAGCCAGCAACAGGCCCTTGTAAATGACCGTGCGGCTGGACATGCTGGGCACGTAATACTCTTTGCTGTGCTTGAGGTTGAGATTCTGGATGTGGGCACTGGCTGTCTTGCGGATCACGTAGAGCTTGCGCTCGAGTGAGTCCTGCACGATGACGTCGTTGCCGCGGCCAATGAACACCTGGCGCAGTACTGGTTCCTTGGCACGCACGGTAGGCGACATCTGCATTTCGCGGTTCACCGGCACATCGCGCCAGCCCAGCAGTACCTGGCCCTCGGCCTTGATGGCGCGCTCCATCTCCTGCACGCAGGCCAGCCGCGAAGCGTTTTCCTTGGGCAGGAAGATCATGCCGACGCCGTATTCGCCTGGCGGCGGCAGCGCGACGCCCTGTTTGGCCATTTCTTCGCGATACAAAGCATCGGGCAGTTGAATCAGGATGCCTGCGCCGTCACCCATCAGCTTGTCGGCACCGACCGCGCCCCGATGGTCCAGGTTTTCGAGGATCTTGAGCGCGTTTTCGACAATCTCGTGCGACTTGTGGCCCTTGATGTGCGCCACGAAGCCGAGACCGCAAGCGTCATGCTCGTGGGTGGAAGAGTACAAACCGTTTTCTTGGAGATGCAGGATCTCGGCAGCCGTTGTCATGGCGCACTCCTAAATGTTTCTCAGGGAAATCGAGTTTAGTGCGCTGCAGCAATAATTCCAAGAGAAATAAATGGGGTCAGATTCTAATTAACCATAAAATCTAATCTCTTTAAATTAAATGGGGACATATTTATACATGCGACAACCCTCACCACGAGATGCGCAGTAGCGTGATCTTCTAAGCTGGACCCGGCTTGCTCAGCGGCCGCCCGGATAGCGATTTACTCACACGGCGCGGTGTCCTTCTCTGTAGATCCGCCATGAATCCGGAGTCGCCCAAGGCCCAGCCGCGCAAGGCCGACTCGGTCAGCGCAGCCTGCTGCTGGGGATTGACGCCGGCGTGTACCAGCTCGGCATACGCGGCCTCGCGCGCAAACGGCGTATTGCCCAGTTCCCAGTACAACGGGTGTGGCGTAATCAGCCTGTCGACGCGTAGCCCCACGTTGTGACCGTAGCCGGACCACGGGTAGTCGCGCGCCTCTGCTACCAGCCCCGCACGCACCGGATTCAGGTCGATATAGACCATGCATGCCAGCAGGTAGCGCTCAGTCTGGATCAGGGTGGACCGGTATCGCCCTTCCCAAAGCGTGCCGCTGCGTCCTTGGGAGTCGTTGAAGTAGCGCACATAACCGCGCCCCACCGCCTGCATCATTTGCGGCAGGGAGTTGGTCAATTCCGGCGTGGCCAGCAGATGGAAGTGGTTCGTCATCAGCACGTAGGCGTGCAACGCGACGCCGAACTTGCGGGCATTTTCCTGCAGCAGGTCCAGCAACATCTGACGGTCGCCTGCAGACGCAAAAATGGCCTGCCGGTTGTTACCGCGCTGGATTACATGGTGCGGGTAGCCTGGAATGGTGAGGCGAGGAAGACGGGCCATGAAAATGATGATGTGACGAGATTCACATCATCATAATTGGAATCTGACCCCATTAAGTGCTATTAAGTGAGCTTGTCGAAGCGAACGATCTCCGGTGGTGCCGCCAGCAGGGATCCAACCTTAGCGAGTGCAGCGCCAATATGTGGTGTCGTCATGTGCGCATCGGCGGCAGCGGCATCGCGCCATTCCTCGACCGTCTGGAACTGCGCCGGATCATCACCGCGTTGGTACAGCGCGTACGAGACGCAACCCGCTTCCTTGCGTGAATGGCCGACGAGTTCCACGAGGGCCTCGCGTACCGCTGCGGCGGCTTGGGGTTGGGCCGTGATTTTGGCGAGGATATGGACCATGGGGCTTGTCTCCTGGATGATGGATGATGCGGCCGAGTGTAGGCATGCCGCCGCTGGCTGACAAGCAGCATGGTCACATCAGAACTTCGCTTTTAATAGCAAGCTATCTATATCGCTAAATGGCCAATGACACTATTACCCTGCAAGTGAAGGTATGGACACGGCCTTCGGCAGTTTGAACCGCGTCTCCAGCAGGACCGTCAGGCCAAACTCTTCCAGCACCGCGCGCAGGCGCTGCGCAGCACTGTGTTTCTTCTGCCCGGTGTAGCGCGCGATGATCAGCTCGTTCTTCAGGCTGTGCTCCCAACCGACCAGCTCGGTCACCGTGACCTGGTAGCCGCTCGCCTCCAGGTACAGGCAGCGCAGCACATTGGTGATCTGGCTGCCGAGCTCGCGCGTGTGCAGAGGGTGGCGCCAGAGTTCGGCCAGCGGCGTGCGCGCCAGCGCGAGCGCCTTGTTTTGCCGCAGGCAGCTCGCCACCTCGGCCTGGCAGCAGGGCACCAGCACCATGAACCGCGCGTGCTTTTGCAGGCCGAAGGCAATCGCGTCGTCGGTCGCGGTGTCGCAGGCATGCAGCGCCGTGACCACATCAATGCGGTCCGGCAGCTCGGCCGATTGGGCCGACGCAGCCACACTGAGATTCAGAAAACTCATGCGCGTAAAGCCCAGCCGCGCGGCTAGATCCTGCGACTTTTGCACCAGTTCGGGCCGGGTCTCGATGCCATAGATGTGACCGCCCGCCTGCGCCTTGAAAAACAGGTCGTACAGGATGAAGCCCAGGTACGATTTGCCCGCGCCATGATCCGCCAGCGTGATACCCACGTCCGATACGGGCAATTCCAGCAGCAGCTTCTCAATGAACTGGAACAGGTGGTAGACCTGCTTGAGCTTGCGTCGCGAGTCCTGGTTGAGCTTGCCGTCGCGCGTAAGGATGTGCAACTCCTTGAGCAGTTCAAGCGACTGGCCGGGGCGGATTTCGGGCGTGCTGGCCGCAGCAGCATCAACGGGTGTAACTTTGGAAGTCTTCATTGTTTGATCTTGCCACGCGCGGAGCGGGAACGCCGGCCCGGGACCGTCCTGTCAATTTCCGGATTCGGCCCACGCCAGTCAATCCGGCTTGGTGAGCGTCGGCCCGACGCCCAGCGCGTCCCAGCCGGTATGGCCCAGCTTCTCCAGTGTTTGCATATTGGCCTCGTAAATCGATTCCGCCTCGGGGAACGCCGCCACCGCGCGCTCCACGCTGTCTTCGCGCAGCAGGTGCAGCGTGGGGTAAGGCGCGCGGTTCGTGAAGTTGGTGATGTCGTTTACGTCGGTTCCGGCAAACTGGTAGTCGGGATGAAAGTTGGCGATTTGAATGATGCCCTCGAGCGCTAACCGGGACAGCGCCGCGTCTGCCTCTCCCAGGAAATCGTTGAAGTCTGCAAACTGCTGCAAGCACTGGGGCGTTATTAAAAGTGTAGTTTCACGCACTTGTGGGTCATGGGCTACAAGCGCTTTAAGCTCCAATTCCAGATCGTCCAGCAGCGCTTGCGGGTCGCTTGCTGCGCTCACCGCGTAATGCACCTGCCCCTTGACATGCACGGCCTTGGCAAACGGGCACAGGTTCAGCCCGATCACGGCACGCTCCAGCCAGCGGCGAATGTCCTGCCGCACCGGCGCGTGAAAGGCCGACACGTTCCGCGGCAGGATCGGTTGGTTCTCGTTCACGTCATTGCCCTGAGGGGACTGCCTGGTGCGCCGGGGACTTGAGCAGCCGCCCGATCTGCCCTGCCAGCACCAAGCCCAAGAGCGAGCAGGCACCTGTCACGGCCCAGGTCCACTGCCAGCCACCGACGCGGCTGGCGACCCAGGCGACCAGCGGTGGCCCGACAAACTGGCCGAAAGAGGACCATTGCTGCATCCAGCCGACGGTCGTGGAGACGGTGCGCTCGGTGGGCGCCAGCCTGACCGCGAGCGAAAACAGCGTGCCCGGGATGACCCCGCCAATCATCGAGAACAGCAGCACGGCCGCGTAGCGTACGAGCGGCGGCAGACCGCCGCCATTCACCTCTGCAAAGGCGGCCACCGTACCGAGTCCCATGGTGACAAAACCGGTGCAAAGCAACATCGGCGCACGCACACCGCGCTGCAACAACCGACCCGACGCAATATTGCCCCCCATGTTGATCGCCGCGGCCAGCGCCGTGAGGGCGCCAGTGGCCGCGCCCGACAAGCCGGCCTGTGCGTAGATGGAAGGCAAAAACCCGATCACCGCCAGCCACTGGCCAGAGTACACGGCAAAACTGAACGCTACCAGCCAGGGACCACGCGCCGTGAGCGTCTGGCGCAGCCGCTGAGGCCACGCATGTGCTGGCCCGGTGTGGGGCGCGGCACCGCGCCCCGCTGGTGCGCGCCGATGCCGGTCCGCCGGCACCGCCCACGCCAGCCACAGTGTCATGGCGAAGGAGGTCGCTGCCAGCAGCCACCACCACGCCTGCCAGCTTGTCGCGCCAATGAACACCGGACCGAGCAGCAACGCCACGGCGGCGCCAAACGGCATGTAGGTGCCCCAAAGGCCCAGCATGACGGCCAGCCGGTGTGGCGGCACCAAAAGCCTGATCAGGCTCGGCGCCGGCACCGTCGCGAGCAGGAAGCCGAAGCCCTCGACACCGCGAAGCACCAGCAAGCTGGCTGCATCACGCGCCCAGCCACCCACCGCACTGGCTGCCGACAGAATCAGCAGCCCCGCGACCATGCTGCGCTTGAGGCCCAAGCCGTCGGCCGCGAGCCCGACGGCCAGCCCCAGCGTCATGCCGGCCAGTTGCACTAGCGACAGCAGGAATCCCGCCTGCACCAGCGTGACGCCGAGTGCATCGCGCAGCACCGGAATGGCGGGCGGTAGCTTGCCTACGTGCAGCGCCGCACTGACCCCCGCCAGAATCACGATGAAGGCCGGGTCGATGCCCTTGCCCGGCGCAGAACCGTTCATTCGGAAACCTGCGCGCAGCGCGCTGCAGTATTCGCCTTGGGCGCGGCCCGGCGGCTCATGAGAACAGCCTGCGTCCCGTCAGCCGCTCGTGCTCATGCGCGGCGAACCGGTCGGTCATGCCGGCGATGTAGTCCGATACCGAGCGGAACGGATCGCGCCGCGCGGCGAAGTCGGCCTGCATTTGCGCGGGGTCCGCGCAGTACGCGGCAAACAGCTCACGCACCACCTCTTGTGCCTTGGCGGTGGTCTCGACCACTTGCGAATGGCGGTACAGGTTTTGAAAAAGAAAGCGCTTGAGCTCGCCCGAGCTCTGTCGCATGGTGTCGCCGAAGCGAACCAGCGGCGCATCCAGTCGCACCTCATCCACGCTGTACGGATGCGCCACTTGCAAGGTGGCGCTGGTAGCGTCGATCACGTCGTACACCTGCGCACTGAGCATGCGCCGGATCGCCTCGTACAGCAGGCGCCGGCCCTGCAACTGTGGGTACTCGGCCAGGCTTTGCACGCGGTAGGCGTCGAACAGGGTGATCTCCTGCAGTTGCTCCAGCGTGATCAGCCCCGAGCGCACGCCGTCGTCGATGTCGTGCGCGTTGTAGGCGATCTCGTCGGCCAGATTGCAGAGCTGGGCTTCCAGCGACGGCTGCGTGCGCTGCAGAAAACGCTGGCCGATGCCGCCGGGCTCGCGCGTTTCGAGTCGCCTCGCATTCACGACCGAGCAGTGTTTGAGGATGCCTTCGCGCAATTCGAACGTGAGATTCAGACCATCGAAAGCGGGATAGCGCTGCTCGAGTGAATCGACCACGCGCAGGCTTTGAAAGTTGTGCTCGAAGCCGCCGTGTTCGCGCATGCACTCGTTCAACGCGTCCTGCCCCGCATGGCCGAATGGGGTGTGACCCAGATCGTGTGCGAGCGCGATGCCTTCAACCAGATCCTCATCCAACGCGAGCGACCGCGCAATGGACCGGGCGAGCTGCGCGACTTCGAGCGAATGCGTGAGCCGCGTGCGAAACAGGTCGCCCTCGTGGTTCAGAAACACCTGCGTCTTGTAGACCAGCCGGCGAAACGCGGTCGAATGCACGATGCGGTCCCGGTCGCGCTGGAACGCACTGCGCGTGGGTGCATCGGGTTCGGCGAAACGCCGGCCGCGGGAGTCTGCAGCGCGGCAGGCGAACGTGGCCAGACGAGCGGTTTTTGGAGCCAAATCGGGCACAGGCGCTTGTGGAATCATCGCTTTCAGCTACAAACTAGATAGCAAAACGGTATGAAGCTTCGCCTCTGCAGTGAGCGTTGGCCGACTGCACCGAACCGATCGAAGCCGTGCACCGGACTGCGCATCGCAGCCCGCATCAATCCCCGCAGCACGCAGCGAGCACTTCGGCCACCAACGCATCGGGCGCTTCATGAAGGCTTGCCTGGCCCGGCGCATCCAGCAACACGAAGCGGATCGATCCGGCTTGCGACTTCTTGTCCTGCCGCATCAACTCAAGATACCGATCAGCAAAGCCTGCACCGTCCAGCTTCGGGCCCACCACCGGCAATCCCGCGGCTTCGATCAGCGCACGCAATCGCTGCACGAACGCGGCATCGACCAGACCCAGCCGCTCGGACAAGGTGGCCGCCATCACCATGCCGCAGCCAACCGCTTCACCATGCAGCCATTCGCCGTACCCCAGGCCTGCTTCGATGGCGTGGCCGAAGGTGTGGCCGAAGTTCAGGATTGCGCGCAGGCCCGCTTCGCGCTCATCGCTGCCGACCACCGCCGCCTTGATCTCGCAGCAGCGCCGCACCGCATGCGCGAGCGCCGCGCTGTCGCGCGCAATCAGCGCGGGCAGGTTGTGTTCGATCCAGTCGAAGAATTCCATGTCGTAAATCGGGCCATACTTGATGACCTCGGCCAAGCCCGCACTCAGTTCACGCGCGGGCAGCGTCGCGAGCGTCGCCAGATCGCAGACGACGAGCTGCGGCTGATAAAACGCGCCGATCATGTTCTTGCCGGCCGGGTGGTTGATGCCGGTCTTGCCGCCGACCGATGAGTCCACCTGCGCGAGCAACGTCGTTGGCACCTGCACGAACGGCACACCGCGCATGAAGCTGGCGGCGGCATAGCCGGTCATGTCGCCGACCACACCGCCGCCGAGCGCGAACAGCACGGTCTTGCGATCGCAACCGTGTTCCAGCAGCGCATTAAAGATCGTCTGCAGCGTCTGCCAGTTCTTGTGCACGTCGCCGTCGGGCAACGTGACGCGGCGCACAACCGAAAAGTACGGCGCCAGCGCCTGCGTCAGCGAGTCGGCATACAGCGGCGCGACCGTCTCGTTGCTGACCAGCATCGCGGTTGTCGCGCGCGGTAACCCTTGCCAGGCCGCATCGTTGCCGATCAGGCCCGAGCCGATGCGCACCGGGTAGCTGCGTTCGCCCAGATCGATCGGCACGCTGTGCAGCACTGACAAGTCGGTGGCAACCCCTGCACTGTCCGTGGCCGTGACAGCCGCAGGAAGGGGTGAGGGAAAAGAGGAAAAAAGCAGCATGGCGGCGAGTGTAGAACGCACGTTCCCAGCGGCTTGCACCAAACTGGCTCCGGCAGCCTCTGGTCTGCTTCAGACGCGCGGCGGCACGGCCAGCACACCCGACAGCTGAAGCTGGCTTGCGATCAGG
>JBDTCK010000071.1:0-11382 GCA_039923645.1 Rhodoferax sp. | reverse complement strand
AACGCGGTCGCCGCGTTGCCGCGGCTGGAGGCGCTGCTGTGAGCACCGTGCGTGAAGCGGCGGGCCACGGGGTGCGATTGAAGGGATTGGCGCCCCTGCTGTCGAGGCACACTCGTCTGCTGGTGCTCGGCAGCTTTCCAGGTGCAGCCTCCCTCGCCGCGCAGCAGTACTATGCCCATCGGCAAAATCAGTTCTGGAAGATTCTTCAAGCCATTTGGCCTTCCAGCCCATACGGGATCTGCACGGATAGGTATGAAAACAGGACTAACTGGATGCTCGCTCATGGCTTGGGCGTATGGGATGTGTATGGCGCCTGCGAGCGCGAAGGCAGCTTGGACAGCAGCATCCGCAACCCGCAAGTCAACGATTTCGCTAGTCTTTCGCGGCGCTGCCCGCAGTTGCAGGCGATTGCCCACAACGGCGGCGAAAGCTACAAGCATGCGCGCTGTACCGCCGGGCTCGGGCTGCCGGTCTACAGACTGCCGTCCACCAGTCCGGCCAATGCGTCCTGGAGCTTCGAGCGCAAGCTCGCTGCCTGGCGCACGATCTTTGAACAACATGGACTGATTTGATGGCGCGCACGAAAAAGACAGACAGGGAACTCCCCGAAGTCAACTTCTCGGACTACGGCGACGTGCGTTACCTGCACCTGGGCACCGAGTGGGTGCAGGGATCGATGCTGCTGGACGCGCCGTTCGACATCGAGCTCGAGTACGTTCAGCGCATGATGGCCTGGTTGCTGTTCGTCGATCCCGCCGACGTGCCCAAACGCCACGCCATGCAGCTCGGTCTGGGTGCCGCGGCTCTAACCAAGTTCTGCCGCAAGAAGCTGCGCATGAAGACCACTGCGATCGAGCTCAACCCGCAGGTGGTGGCGGCCTGTCGCCTGTGGTTCAAGCTGCCGCCCGACGATGCTCGGCTGCAGGTGGTGCTGGGCGATGCGGGGGAGGTGGCGCGCCATACGCACTGGCACGGCACGGTGGATGCGCTGCAGGTGGACCTGTACGACCACGAGGCCGCGGCGCCCGTGCTCGACAGCGAGGACTTCTACGCCGATTGCCGCCGGCTGCTCACCGAGGACGGTTGCATGACGGTGAACCTGTTCGGCCGCTCGTCAAGCTACCAGCGCAGCCTGGAAAAGATCGCGTCGGTATTCGGTGCGCCGGCGCTGTGGGCCTTCAAGCCGACGCGTGAGGGCAACACCGTGGTGCTGGCGCTGCGCACACCCAGGGCCGTGAAGCGCGCGGAGCTTGCCGCCCGTGCCGAAACCATCCAGACTCTGTGGCATCTGCCCGCGCCCAAGTGGCTGCGGGTGTTCAAACCTCTGCAGCCTTGACCCACCCGAACTATCTCCATGACCGCCACCTTGCAAACCGCCAAGCATTCCCCGTCCACCAAGACCGTCCCGGCGGGGCCGGTGGACTGGCGCCGCATGGTCGAGTGGCTCAGCGTGGACGGGGTGATTTCCGCCGAGGAAGCGCGCCGCACCATTGCGCGCTGTTCGCAGGCCGAGAGTGCGCAGCATCCGCTGGTACGGCTGGCCAGTGTGGCAATGCAGCGTAGCAGCGACGGCAAGCCGCTGGACATCGAATCACTGACCCAGTGGCTTGCCGGGCGCGCCGGACTCGACTATCTGCGCATCGACCCCCTGAAGGTGGATGTGGGCAAGGTGGCCGACATCATGAGTGCCGCCTACGCGGAGCGGCACCGCGTGCTGCCGGTGCAGGTCACGGCGACCGAGGTGGTGGTGGCCACGGCCGAGCCTTTCATCACCGACTGGGTGGCTGAGGTCGAACGCCAGTCGCGCCGCAGCGTGCGCCGGGTCGTCGCCAGTCCGCAGGAAATCCAGCGCTTCACGGCCGAGTTCTTCGCGCTGGCCAAATCTGTGCGCGCCGCGCAAAAGGCCGGCTCCGGCAACGCGGCCGCCAGCTTCGAGCAACTGGTGGAACTGGGCAAGACCAGCAAGCAGCTCGACGCCAATGACCAGGGCGTGGTGCAGGTGGTGGACTGGCTGTGGCAATACGCGTTTGACCAGCGTGCCAGCGACATTCATCTGGAGCCGCGCCGCGAGCAGGGTGTGATTCGCTTCCGCATCGATGGCGTGCTGCACCCGGTGTACCAGATGCCGATGGGCGTGCTGAACGCCATGACGGCGCGCATCAAGCTGCTCGGGCGCATGGATGTGATGGAAAAGCGCCGCCCGCTGGATGGCCGCATCAAGACGCGCAATCCGCGCGGCGAAGAGGTCGAGATGCGCCTGTCAACGCTGCCTACCGCCTTCGGCGAGAAGATGGTGATGCGGGTCTTTGACCCCGACACCACCGTCAAGGATCTGGATGCGCTTGGTTTCTCGGCGCACGACGCCGAGCGCTGGGAAGCACTGGTCAAGCGCCCCAATGGCGTGATTCTGGTGACCGGGCCGACGGGCTCGGGCAAGACCACCACGCTGTACTCCACGCTCAAGCGCATCGCCACCGAAGAGGTGAACGTCAGCACGATCGAAGACCCGATCGAGATGATCGAGCCGTCGTTCAACCAGACGCAGGTGCAGACGCAGCTCGATTTCGGTTTCACCGAGGGCCTGCGCGCGCTCATGCGGCAGGACCCGGACATCATCATGGTGGGCGAAATCCGTGATCTGGCGACCGCCGAAATGGCGATCCAGGCGGCGCTGACCGGGCATTTGGTGTTCTCCACGCTGCATACCAACGACGCGCCTTCCGCCATCACCCGGCTGATGGAGCTGGGCGTGCCGCCGTACCTCGTCAACGCCACCGTGCTGGGCGTGCTGGCGCAGCGGCTGGTGCGTACGCTGTGCAAGCAATGCCGGCAAAAGGACGAAGCAACCTCGCGCGAGGCGCTGGCGGCCATTGTCAAGCCCTGGAAGATTAACGGCGGCTACCGCCCCTACAAGCCGGTGGGTTGCGTCGACTGCCGCATGACGGGCTTCATGGGGCGGATGGGTCTGTATGAGTTGTTGACCGTCAGCGAAAGTTTCAAGAGCCAGGTCACGCAAGCGCCGGACCTCGGTGCGCTCAAGCGCCAGGCTGTGGCGGATGGCATGCGCCCGCTGCGCCTTGCCGGGGCCCTGCGCGTGGCCGAAGGGCTGACCACGCTGGAAGAGGTCCTGAGCGCTACGCCGCCACTCGACTGAGTGCTGCGCAGATTCCCCCCCGCGCTTCCCGTTCCCTGCATAGGTGGAATCCACATCGGGTGGCCCCGCAAACCCGCTGACAATCCGCAGGTCGAATTTTTTCGGGGGGCAACACGTGAAAATCAAGAGTCAAAAAGACTTCTATTCCGGCGTCATGTTCGCGGTCGTGGGAGTCGCCTTTGCCTGGGGCGCGGTCACCTACAAGGTGGGCAGTGCCGCGCGCATGGGGGCCGGTTATTTCCCGCTGTTGTTGGGCATCATTCTGGCGGCGATGGGCGCATTGGTGATGTTCAAGGCGCTGGTGGTGGAAACCGAGGATGGCGACCGCATCGGCAAGTGGGCCTGGCGGCCGCTGTGCTACGTGATCGGCGCCAACCTGATTTTCGGGGTGCTGCTGGGCGGCCTGCCGAGCATCGGCCTGCCCTCAATGGGGCTGATCGCCGCAATCTACGCGCTGACGTTCATCTCTAGCAAGGCCGGCTCCACGTTCCGCTGGAAGCCCACCTTTGTGCTGGCCAGCATCCTTGCCGTCGGCAGTTATTTCACCTTTATCGTGGCGCTCAAGCTGCAGATTCCGGTGTGGCCGACCTTTATTTCGGGTTGAGGGAGCAACACGATGGACCTGATTGCAAATTTATCTCTTGGCTTTGGCGTAGCGTTCACGCCCGGCAACCTGCTGTACGCGTTTGTCGGCTGCCTGCTTGGCACCTTGATCGGCGTCCTGCCCGGCATCGGCCCGGTGGCCACCATCGCCATGCTGCTGCCCGCCACTTATGCGCTGCCCCCGGTGTCGGCGCTGATCATGCTGGCCGGCATCTACTACGGCGCCCAGTACGGCGGCTCCACCACGGCCATTTTGGTGAATCTGCCGGGTGAGTCGTCGTCGGTGGTGACCGTGATCGACGGCTACCAGATGGCGCGCAAGGGCCGCGCCGGTCCGGCGCTGGCGGCTGCCGGCCTGGGCTCGTTCTTTGCGGGTTGCGTGGGCACTTTGATGCTGGCCGCGTTTGCCCCGCCGCTGACCGAGTTGGCCTTCAAGTTCGGCCCGGCCGAATATTTTTCGCTGATGGTGCTGGGCCTGATCGGCGCGGTGGTGCTGGCCTCCGGCTCGCTGCTCAAGGCGGTCGCCATGATCATCCTGGGCCTGCTGCTGGGATTGGTCGGAACCGACGTGAACTCCGGCGTGGCGCGCTACAGCTTCAACATCCCCGAATTGACCGACGGCATCGGCTTCGTGGCGATCGCCATGGGGGTGTTCGGCTATGGTGAAATCATCACCAACCTGGCGCAACCCGAGGAGGATCGCGAAGTCTTCACTGCCAAGGTACAGGGCCTGTTCCCGACCAAGCAGGACTTCAAGGATATGACGCCCGCCGTGCTGCGCGGCACGGCCCTGGGGTGTGCACTGGGCATCCTGCCCGGCGGTGGCGCCTTGCTGTCGTCTTTTGCGGCCTACGCGCTGGAGAAAAAAACCAGGCTGCGGCCCCACGAAGTGCCCTTTGGCCAGGGCAATATCCGCGGTGTGGCCTCGCCCGAGTCGGCCAACAATGCCGGCGCGCAGGCCTCGTTCATTCCGCTGCTGACGCTGGGTATTCCGCCCAACGCCGTGATGGCGCTGATGGTCGGGGCCATGACTATCCACAACATCCAGCCGGGCCCGCAGGTGATGACCAGCAACCCGGAGCTGTTCTGGGGTCTGATCGCCTCGATGTGGATCGGCAACGCCATGCTGATCGTGCTGAACCTGCCGCTCATCGGTATCTGGATCAAGCTGCTGTCGGTGCCGTACCGCTACCTGTTTCCGGCGATCGTGCTTTTCTGCGCGGTGGGTGTCTACACCACCAACAACAACACCTTCGACGTCTGGGTCGTGGGCATTTTCGGCATCGTGGGGTACCTGTTCAACAAGCTTGGCTGCGAGCCCGCCCCCATGCTGCTCGGGCTGATTCTGGGCCCGATGATGGAGGAGAACCTGCGCCGCACGCTGTTGTTGTCGCGCGGTGACTGGAGCGTCTTCGCCACGCGTGGCCTGTCGGCGGGATTGCTGGTCGCCGCCGTGGTGCTGGTGGTGATTGTGCTGCTGCCCTCCGTGAAGGCGAAACGCGAAGAAGCCTTCGTCGAAGACTGACGGTGCGGTGGCGGTGGTGCAACGGCACCTTCGGGTGCCGTTGGTTCTTGTGCCCCGCAATAAGCGCCTTGAAGCTGGCCTTTGCTGATAGCTGGCACCGTCCGATGAAGCCATCGCCATTGGCGGCGACGGCTTCGCAAATACACGATGACGGTGACCCCACGTGCCGTGCCAAACTCTTGGCCATGAACAAAGCGCAAGGTCCCGGCGCCGGCAACCCGGCTCCCTGCAGCACCAGTGACAAGCGTGTGGCGCGCACGCGGCGGGTTTCCAGGATTTCATCTTGAGTTTAGTTTCAGAACAAAAAAGGCCTATATCCCTTACGGTGCATGGGCCAGTAGCTACAAAACAAGTAGCGACCGGTCTCGTGCTCGCCACCCTGGGCGCGGTTGCTTTCAGTGGCAAGGCGATCATCGTCAAGCTCGCGTACCGGTACGACGTGGATGCCGTCACGCTCATCATGTACCGCATGCTGTTCGCGTTGCCCATCTTTGCCGCGATGGCGTGGTGGGCGACCTATCGGCGCGCCGGCGGGCGTGCGCCCACGCTCACACGCAAGGACTGGCTGGGCGTGCTGGGTCTGGGCTTTTGCGGCTACTACCTGTCGAGCTTCCTGGACTTCGCGGGACTGCAGTACGTGACGGCCTCGCTGGAGCGGCTCATCCTGTACCTCAATCCGACATTTGTATTGATGCTGGGCTGGCTGCTGTACCGCAAAAGGGTTGTGCCGATCCAGGTCGCAGCTATGGTCGTCAGCTATGCGGGGGTGCTGGTCGTTTTCAGCCATGAAATCACGCTGCAGGGTGAGAACGTGATGCTCGGCGCGTTGCTGGTATTGGCCAGCGCCGCCAGCTATGCGGTGTACCTGGTGTACAGCGGCGAGCTGGTGCGGCGCCTGGGTGCCTCACGCCTGGTGGGGCTGGCGACGATGGTAGCCTGCCTGTGCTGCATCCTGCAATTCTTGGTGGTGCGCCCCTTGAGTGCGGCGCTGGTGGCGCCCCAGGTCATCTGGCTCTCGATCCTCAATGCCACGCTGTGCACCGCCGTGCCGGTGTTGATGGTCATGATGGCGGTCGAGCGTATCGGCGCCGCGCTGGCGGCGCAGGCCGGCATGGTCGGACCGATGTCGACCATCCTGATGGGTGTGCTGATTCTGGGCGAGCCGTTCAACGTCTGGATTGTGGTCGGGACCGCGCTCGTGATGGGCGGCGTCTTTCTGGTATCAAAATACAGGGCTTGAGCGATGCATCAGTTCAAGGAGTTCAAAAATGGATATGGGAATTTCGGGCAAATGGGCGCTGGTTTGCGGCGCCAGCAAGGGTTTGGGGCTGGGCTGCGCACAGGCGCTGGTGCGTGAGGGTGTGAACGTGGTGATCAATGCCCGCGGTACCGAAACCTTGGAGAGCGTTGCTGCAAAAATGAGAGCGAATAGCGAAGATCCAGCAAAGGCAAGCGTGCTTTTTGTTGCTGCAGACATCACTACAGCCGCGGGCCGTGCGGCGACGTTCGCCGTGCCGGGCGGCCCGGGCAAGGACTTCGACATCGTGGTCACCAATGCCGGTGGGCCGCCGGCGGGTGACTTTCGCGACTGGGACCGTGACGCCTGGATCCGCGCAGTCGACGCCAACATGCTGACGCCGATCGAGCTGATCAAGGCGACGGTCGATGGCATGGCGGCGCGCGGCTTTGGCCGCATCGTCAATATCACTTCCAGTTCGGTGAAGGCGCCGATCGGCACTCTGGGCCTGTCCAATGGCGCGCGCAGCGGGCTGACAGGCTTTGTGGCGGGCGTGGCGCGCAGCAAGCTGGCGGCGCGCGGGGTCACGATCAACAACCTGCTGCCCGGCGTGTTCGATACCAATCGCGTCCGAAGCATGGCGCAGGCCACCTCCGAGAAAACCGGCCAGCCGATCGAGGTCATCCTGCACGCGCGCCGCAGGAACATTCCGGCGCAACGCTTTGGCACGCCCGAAGAATTCGGTGCGATCTGCGCCTTTTTGTGCAGCACGCACGCCGCGTATATCACCGGCCAGAATGTGCTGGCCGATGGCGGGGCCTATCCCGGCACCTATTGACATGAAGCAGGCGCGAGCCTGCGTGTCAGCGCACCAGCCTGGCGCACAGGCCCAGGCGCGCTTCGGCATCGGCACTGATGCGTGCCACCAGCGTTGCCGCGTCGTCCACACTGTGGATCAGGTCGACGGCCTCGCCGGCCCAGACCACGGTGGTGTCGAGATTGCCGTCGCCCATGGCCTCGTGGTAGACCGTACGCTCCATGGGCAGCGCTTCGATCAATTCTTCTTCCCGACCGCTCCAGCGCGTCACGAATTCATTGTGCAGCGCGCGCCCGTAGTAGCCCTGGGGCCAGCCATAGCCGCGCACGATGTCGAACACCCTGGTGCGCAGCGTCTCGTGGCCGCGTGCCGCCACGATGCGCTGCTTGGCGCGTTGGCGCCCCAGCGCTTCGGTGCTGGCGTAAAAACGGGTTCCGATGAGCGCGCCATGGGCTCCCAGTGCCAGCGCCGCCGCAAGGCCGCGGCCATCGGCAATGCCGCCGGCCGCCAGCACCGGCGTGGGCGCGACGGTATCGACCACGGCAGGCACCAGCGGCAGCGTGGCGCGGCCGCCGCCGTGGCCCCCGGCTTCGGTCCCTTGCGCCACCACGACGTCGGCACCCGCCTGCACGGCGAGCCTGGCCTCGTCCAGATCCTGCACCTGGCAGATCAGCCGGCATCCTGCTGCCTTGATGATGGCGCCGTACGGGCGTGGATCGCCGAAGGACAGCATGACGGCGTCCGGCTGATAGCCCAGCACCAGTTCGATCACCCCCAGGTCGACCGCCCAGGTGATCAGGCCGACGCCCCAGGGTCGCTGGGTGGCCTCCTTGGCGCGGAACATTTCCTTGCGCAGCCACGCCGGATTGCCGTAGCCACCACCCACCAGACCCAGGCCGCCGGCGTTGGAGACGGCCGCCGCGAGATGGCCGCCCGAGACGCCGGCCATCGGCGCGAGAACGATCGGATGGCGCAGGGCAAAAAGGTTGGTCAGTCCGGTCTCAATCATGGTGATGCAGGTCCAGGTTCTCTTGCGCAGGCAGGCAGAGATGCAACGCAAAGGTGAGGGCGCGAGCACCTGCATTTATATCATGACGTGATATAGTTTGTCCATAAAAACCCACCGGCGAAGCAGCCATGCGCGTCCCGTCCAAAGCCGAATTCGAAAAGATGGCGCAGTTGCGCTACCAGTTGCGCCGCTTCCTGCGGTTCAGTGAGGAGGCCACGCGCAAGTCCGGGGTGACGCCGCTGCAGTACCAGTTGATGCTGCAGATCAAGGGCTTTCCGGGCCGGGACTGGGCCACCGTGGTGGAACTGGCCGAGCGCCTGCAGGCCAAACACAATGGCGTCGTGGCGCTCGTGTCGCGCTGCGAGGCGGCTGGGCTGGTCTCGCGCAGCGCCAGCCACAGCGACCTGCGCCTGGTGGAGGTGCGCTTGACGCCACTCGGCGAGTCGTGCCTGGCGCAACTGGCGCAGTTGCATCGCGCCGAGCTGGCGTCGCTGCAAGGGTATCTGGGCCGGCGCGGTCTGGACCAGCGGCCTCAGATTGCCGAGCACGGCGGTTAAGGCGTCGCTCAGGCGGGTGGCTCCATGGCGGGCCTGCATGAGGGCAGTGCTGCCACACGCCGCACGGTTTCGTGGCACGATTCGGCGCAGGCCCCATTCACTCGACTTTCAGGAGACTTGGCATGACATCCATCATCAGCAAAGCGGTTCGTATCGACCGGCAAGGCGGCCCCGAGGAACTCAAGCTCGTCGAGGTGACCGTGGGCGATCCGGGCCCCGGCGAGATCCGCATCCGGCATCGCGCCGTCGGCCTGAACTTCATCGACGTGTACCAGCGCAATGGCCTGTACCCGCTGACCATGCCACTGCAACTGGGCATGGAGGCTGCCGGCGTTGTTGATGCAGTGGGCGAGGGCGTGACTCACCTCAAGGTGGGTGACCGCGCCGCTTACGCCAGCCCGCCGCCCGGCAGCTACTGCGAGGTGCGGGTAATGCCGGCCAAGTGTGTGTGCAAGTTGCCTGACGCCATTTCGTTCGAGACCGGCGCCGCCATGATGCTCAAGGGTCTCACGGCGCAATACCTGCTGCGCAAGACGCTGCCGGCCGAAGGATTGAAAAAGGGCGATTTCATCCTGTTCCACGCGGCGGCCGGCGGGGTCGGGCTGATTGCCTGCCAATGGGCCAAGGCGCTGGGTCTGCAACTGATCGGCACCGCCGGCTCGGACGCCAAGTGCGAACTCGCGCTGGCGCACGGCGCGGCGCATGCCATCAACTACAGCACCGAAAATTTCGCGGCGCGCGTCAAGGAGATCACCGCCGGCCAGGGCGTCAAAGTGGTCTACGATTCGGTCGGCAAGGACACCTTCGAAGGCTCGCTCGACTGCCTGCGCCCGTTCGGCCTCCTCGCCAGCTTCGGCAACGGCTCCGGCCCAGTGCCGCCCTTTAACCTGGGCATGCTCGGCGCCAAGGGTTCGCTCTATGTCACGCGGCCGACCTTGTTCACGCACATGGCGACGCGGGACAGCACGCAGGCGATGGCCGACGAGCTGTTTGCCATGGTCGAAACTGGCGCCGTGCGGATCCCGATCGAGCAGCGCTTTCCCCTGGCCGAGGTGGCACATGCGCACATCGCGCTGGAGGCGCGCAAGACCACCGGCTGCACCATCCTGACGTTGTGACGTGGCCGATGGCGCCGCCACCCGCCCAGAGTCCCGCCATGTCCCGCCCCCGTTTTTTACCCGACAACTTCACGCTTGCTTTGGTCACCGCGGTGCTGCTAGCCAGCGTGCTGCCGGCACGTGGCGTCGCCACGCCCGTCTTCGAGGGTCTCACGACGGTGGCGATCGGCTTGCTGTTCTTTGTGCACGGCGCCAAGTTCTCCCTTGAGGCCATCACGGCGGGCATCGCGCACTGGCGGCTGCACCTGCTGGTGTTTGCCTTCACGTTTGCGCTGTTCCCAGTGTTCGGCCTGCTGCTGCGCCCCGTGCTGACGCCGCTGGTCACACCTGCTCTATAGACCGGCGTGTTATTCCTGTGCGTGCTGCCGACCACGGTGCAGTCGTCCATTACCTTCACATCGATGGCGCGCGGCAATGTTTCGGCCGCCGTCTGCAGCGCCTCGGCCTCGACCATGTTGGGTGTGTTCGTCTCGCCTGTGGTGGCCAACCTGATCGTGGTGCCGCGCTACGGCGTGACCTCGTCGCTCGACTCGATCGGGCGCATCCTGCTGCAGTTGATGGTGTCCCATCAAATTCAATTGATGGCCTGTGCGCTGATCGCACAGCGCTACGCACGCCGTAAGGTGACTGCCACGGGAGTGCCAGTCAAAGGCGGCGTTAGATGAAACGGCAGGTCAAAACCTCGATAGGCCAGTGAAAGAGTGCTGACACAGGAAATGAAGGCAGCGTGGCTGGAAACGGCTCGATGCTACAAAGGGCTGAGACCACTCGCGGCCAGATGCAGACGTACGACTTGTTGCTCCATTGCGGTCACTGGCTTGATTGAATCAGGATATCAGACGGCTTTGTGAAATGAGCTCCATACACAAAAACACTGCGTCGCTCGACAATAAGCGAGCATTCATGCGGGACGTGTTGTTTTCTCTTGTGGACACCCGTTCCGGTAGTCCAGTTTATCCCGCGTACCATCTTTGGCGGCCGGGATATCCGACGGTCCACATCACGTTGGGCAAGCTGGTTGAGGCCACCACCTTGGTCCCTTGTCAGTCATCAACTAACAGGACAGCACCATGAACCATTCCCAGCCGATAAATGCCGCCGAGATGTATGAGGACTATTTTGTCCCAGCCATGTTTGTTCCGTGGGCAAGCATCCTGCTAAGCCAGGCGGCCCCTCAATCGGGAGAACGAGTGCTCGACGTGGCTTGCGGAACGGGCATTGTCGCGCGCCAGGCAGCGCCGTTGGTGGGGGCGAGCGGGCAGGTGGTCGCACTTGACATGAATCCGGCAATGCTGGGCGTCGCACGCACGCGCCCGGCACCATCTGGCGCGACGATCACCTGGCATGAAGGAAATGCCATGG
>JBDTCK010000070.1:0-4297 GCA_039923645.1 Rhodoferax sp. | reverse complement strand
CTCCACTCGAAACCCTGCTGTCACGCTATTCGCTGGGCATCAAGCACCTGGTCGAACCTGGCCCCGACGACACGCAGCTGCAGGCATTGGTAGAGGTGGCGCTGCGCGCACCGGACCATGGCGAATTGATGCCTTTTCGCTTTGTCGTGGTGCGCGGAGACGCCCGCCAGCGCATGGCGGATCTGTTCGGGCAATACGCAAGGACATGTGGCAAGGACGAGGCCAGCGTTGCCATTGAGCGCGCCCGCGCGCTCCAGGCGCCGGTCACGCTGGCCGTGCTGGCTTGCATTGACCTCGGCCACCCGCTGGTACCCGCGCACGAGCAATGGATGTGCGTGGGCGGGGCGGTCTGCAACCTCCTGAACGCGGCCCATGCCCTGGGCTTTGCCGGAAAAATGCTCAGCGGTGGGAAGGCGCGGGCGCCTGCCATCGCACAGGCGTTTTGCGACCCTGGCGAGACGCTTGTCGGCTGGGTCGCGCTGGGCACACCCCAGCGGCCGTTGCGTAGTGGCCATGTCAAGGCACCGGGCGCAGTCTTGCGCTATTGGTGAGATTGTGAAGCGCCAGCGCGGCGCTGCGCCCGGCCCCGGCGCCTCTCCCGTGTGCTTGCGGGCCGGGCGTCTTTACCCCGGCTCGCCGTAATTCTGCGGAGCTGCGACAAACACGGTGGCGCGCAAGCCGGCGCCCCGGATGATCACTGAAGCCGGCATCCCGGGAGAGGGGAATGGTCCTGCGTGCCGGTAGCATTATTTCATAAGCATGTTTATAATCAGCATCCTTATGAAGAGAGATTTCACCCAGCGCTTTGGCTTCCTGGTCAACGACGTGGCCAAGCTCTACGGTGAACAGTTCGACCGGCTGGCGCGCGAGCACATCGGTCTGTCGCGCGCCCAGTGCCGCCTGCTCGGTGCACTGGCAATGCACGGCGATGAGGTGCCGATGTCGCAAATCGAGCTGGCCCACAAGCTCGGCCTGAGCGCAATGGGCGTCGCCGGGCTTTGCGATCGCATGGCCGCGGCCGGCTGGATCCGGCGCGAGCCTTGCGCGACGGATCGCCGGGTCAACGAAGTTCATCTGGAACCCCGGGCCGAGGAAGCGCTCGATGCGGCCCTCACCATTGGCGATGCGTTGCACGCGCGCGTGCTCGCTGCGTTCACACCGGCCGAGCGTGCCCAGCTGCTGGCCCTGCTCGGCAAGGCCCACAGTGGCTTGGCGAACCTGGCGCCCGATGCGCAGGTGGCCATATGAGTGCCGCCACACTCACTGGCGGCGGTGTGGCCGCTTTACCTTTTCACGCCGTGCCGCACCGGCGCAAGATCACGATCTCGATCATGCTGGCCACCATCATGCAAGCGCTCGACACCACGATCGCCAACGTGGCACTGCCCCATATGCAAGGCAGCCTGCAGGCCTCGCAGGATCAAATCATGTGGGTGCTTACTTCCTACATTGTGGCGGCCGCCATCACTCTGCCGCTGACGGGCTGGCTGTGCGGCAGGTGGGGACGGCGCAAGGTTTTCATTGTCTCGGTTGTCGGTTTCACGATTGCGTCGGCGCTGTGTGGCCTGTCGAGCTCGCTCATCGAGATCGTGCTGGCGCGCTTGCTGCAGGGCGTTTTCGGCGCGGCGCTGGTGCCGCTCTCGCAGGCCGTGTTGCTCGACATCAACCCGCGCGAGAAGATCGGCCAGGCCATGGCGATCTGGGGTGCGGGCATCATGGTGGGCCCCATCCTGGGGCCGCTGCTTGGCGGCTGGCTGACCGAGAACTACGACTGGCGCTGGGTCTTCTTCATCAACTTGCCGGTCGGCCTGTTCGCGCTGTGGGGTATCGCACGCTACCTGCCGGAGAGCCGGCCCGGGCGCGAGCGGCTCGACATTTTCGGCTTCGCCACGCTCTCGCTGGCCATCGGCATGCTGCAGCTGTTCCTCGACCGGGGCCAGCAGCTCGACTGGTTCGACTCGTGGGAGATCAAGCTGGAGGCTGCGACGGCGCTGGTCGCGTTTGCCTTCTTCGTGGTCCACACCTGGACCGCGCAGGGCGTTTCATTTTTTGATCGTGCCCTGCTCAAGGACCGCAACTTTGTCACGGGCCTGCTGTTTTCGTTCATCGTCGGCATGATCCTGTACGGCACCATGGCACTGCTCCCCAATTTGCTGCAGGACCTGATGAACTACCCGGTGATCTATACCGGCGAAGTGACGGCCCCTCGCGGTGTCGGCACCATGCTGGCCATGCTCATAGTCGGGCGGGTGGTGCACCGCATCGATGTGCGGGCGATCATGGCGGTCGGTTTTGGGCTGACCGCATTCGCGCTGTGGCAAATGACGCAGCTGACGATGCAGATGGACGCCAGCCTGTTCATCATCTCGGGTTTCATCCAGGGTGTGGGTATTGGCTTTACCTTCGTGCCGCTGTCCACCGCGACGTTCGCCACACTGGCGCCGGTGCTGCGGCACCCCGGCACGCCGATCTACAGCCTGCTGCGCAACATCGGAAGCAGCGTGGGCATATCGATCGTGCAGGCACTCCTGACACGCGGCTCGACTGCCGCGCACGCGCAACTGGCGGCAACCGTGACCCCCGGCAGCCCGGGCCTGGCGAGCCTGCCCCCCATGCTGGACCCTTCCAGTGGCGTAGGACTGGCCATCCTGAACGCCGAAGCCACACGTCAGGGCGTGTTGATCGGCTACATCAACGACTTCACCATCATGACGGTCCTCACGCTGGCGACCATTCCGTTGCTGCTGATCATGAGCAACTCGCGCCACAAGGCTGCAGCTGGGGCAGACCCGATTGATCCCGACGAGGCCGCCGCCGCGGCAGAGGCCCTGCATTGAGCGCGGTCGCGTGCGTGGCACTGACAGTCGCCTCATAATTCAGAGGGTCGGCGCGAAGCGCACATACAACTCATGGACATTACTTCCGTCATCACAGCCATTCAGCAGCACGCCGATTGGGTCGTGTTCGTCAGCGTGCTGACGCAGCAATTGGGCCTGCCGATTCCGGCGATACCGACGCTGCTGGTGGCGGGCAGTCTTGCGGCTTCTTCGGGGCAGGCCGGCGAGATGCTCAGCGCGGCCGTGCTGGCCTCGGTCATCGCCGACAGCGTCTGGTATCTGGCCGGGCGCGCGTTCGGCTACCGGGTTTTGTCAGGGTTGTGCCGGCTCTCCATCAATCCGGGCTCGTGCGTGTCGGAGACCGAATCGCGTTTCGTTCGCTGGGGCGTGTGGTCGCTCGTGATCGCCAAGTTCATTCCCGGGTTTTCCACGGTCGCGCCACCCATTGCCGGTTCGCTTCGCATGCGACCGTCTAGTTTTATCGTGGCCGCGGCCCTGGGCGCGGCGCTATGGGCGGGCGCCGCGATTCTCGTCGGGTGGTGGTGGCGTGCACAGGTGAGCGTGGCCATCGACGCCGTGAGCAGTCACGGCACCGGCGTCATTACCACGCTGGCGCTCGCGCTCGGCGCCTGGCTGATCTGGAAACTCTGGCAGAAGTATCGCTTCGAGCAAATGCGGGCCATTCCTTTCATCTCATCGTCGGAGCTGGCAGCCGCGCTGGCATCGAACACACCACCGTTGCTGCTCGATTTGCGCGGCCCCGCGATGATCGCCCAAACAGGCGTCGTGTCCGGCGGCACCCTGGCCAGTCTGGGTGATCTGCCCGAAAGCGTTCGCGATTGGGCAAAAGACGATGCCATTGTGACGTTGTGCGCCTGTCCACAGGATGCCATTGCCGTGCAGGCGGTACACGCACTGCACGAATTGGGCTACACCTCGGTGCGCCCGCTCACAGGTGGCTATGAATCGTGGATCCGGCAACTGGCGCAACAGGACCTTCGCTGCGCTCAGTCGTCGTGCTCACCCGCCTCGTAAAGAGTCTCGCGTCCCATCCGGTCGAGGATCAACTCAGCCGTCCAGGGCAGCATCAGCGCACCGCAGCGGCTGTCGCGGTACAGACGCTCGAGCGGCAGGTGCTTCATCATGCTTTGACCGCCGCAGGTGCGCAGCGCCAGACGCGCGATATCGTTGGCACCCTCCATCACGCTGTAGTGCGCGGCGTACAGGCGCAGCTTCTCGTCTTTGCTGGGGTTTGGTTTGGCCTCGGCGATGGCGCGCGTGAACAGGCTGCGCATGGACTCCAGCTGGATGCGCATTTGCGCCACCGCGATCTGCTTGGTCGGGTACTGGCGGCGCTTCACGGGTGCCTCGCCCGGCACCTCCCCGCGCAGATACTTCACCGTGAAGTCGTAGGCTGCATTGGCAATACCCAGGTAGGTGGGTGACAGCGTGAAGAACAT
>JBDTCK010000069.1:0-34777 GCA_039923645.1 Rhodoferax sp. | reverse complement strand
TGGCGGAGTGGACGGGACTCGAACCCGCGACCCCCGGCGTGACAGGCCGGTATTCTAACCAACTGAACTACCACTCCTGGTAGATAACGTTCACTCTTGCGAGTCAAGTCGCCGGCCCTTGCGGGCTGGCCGTTACCAACTTGTACCTTGTCCATCCATGGATGAATTTGGCGACCCTACGGGGATTCGAACCCCGGTACCTACCGTGAAAGGGTAGTGTCCTAGGCCTCTAGACGATAGGGTCAAAACCTGGGAACTTCTCTGCAAACCTGAATCAACAACTTTCGTCACTCAAAATTGATGGTGGAGGTAAACGGGATCGAACCGATGACCTCTTGCATGCCATGCAAGCGCTCTCCCAGCTGAGCTATACCCCCCGAACTCCCGGCCCAGGCTATGCCTGCGCCCTCAATTTCTGAGCCTTGAATTATAGCTTGAATTCCCCGGCCCCACTCAAGCTGCGTGCAAGCGCGAGACCACAACTTCGCGCGTGCAAAGCGCCAATACGGCGTCCAGCGACGGCGTCTGGGCCGTGCCCATGACCAGCACCCGCACCGGCATGGCCAGTTGCGGCATTTTCAAGCCGTGAGTCGCCAGCACTTCCTTGATGGCGACGGCAATGGACGCCTTGTCCCATGCACAAGCCTGCAGTTTTTCTGCAAGCAGGCACAGGGCCGGCTTGATGGCTTCGGTGACATGCTGCGTTTTCTCGTCCACCGGGGGACTGATATCCCCATAAAAGGCGGCCGCCCAATCGGCCAGCACGACGAGGGTGTCGCAACGGTCCTTGAACAGCGCGCAAATGCGCGACAGGCGGTCATCGCCCGCGATACCGCGCTTGTGCAACAGCGCGGTGACCAAAGGAGCCAGCGCATCGTCGGACATCGCCTTCAGATGCTGGGCGTTGACCCAGCGCAGCTTGGCCTCGTCGAACTGCGCGGCGCTCCTGCCCAGATGATCCAGGTTGAACCATTGCAAAAACTGCGCGCGGCTGAAGATTTCATCGTCACCATGCGACCAGCCCAGACGCGCGAGATAGTTGACCATCGCATCCGGCAGGTAGCCTTCCTCGGCGTACTGCGTGACGGGTTTGGCACCGTTGCGCTTGCTCATCTTTTCGCCCTGCTCATTGAGCACGGTGGGCAGGTGCGCATACACCGGCGGCTCCTTGCCCAGGGCGTGGAAGATGTTGATCTGGCGCGGCGTGTTGTTGACATGGTCGTCGCCGCGGATCACATGCGTGATGGCCATGTCGATATCGTCCACCACGACGCAGAAGTTGTAGGTAGGCGTGCCGTCGGGGCGCGCGATCACGAGGTCATCAAGTTCGTCGTTGCTGATTTCGATACGGCCCTTGACCTTGTCGTCCCAGACCACCGCACCGCCCTGTGGATTCTTGAAGCGCAACACAGGCTGCACGCCCGCCGGCACGGCGGGCAGCGTCTTGCCCGGCGCGGGGCGCCAGGTGCCGTCGTAGCGCGGCTTCTCCTTGGCGGCCATCTGGCGTTCACGCAGCGCATCGAGCTCGGCCATGCTCATATAACAGGGGTATACATGCCCGGCGGCCTGCAGCTCCGCCAGCACGGCCTTGTAGCGGTCCATGCGCTGCATCTGGTAGAACGGACCTTCGTCATAGTCCAGCCCGAGCCAGTGCATGCCTTCGATGATGACGTCGACGGCGGCCTGGGTCGAACGCTCCAGGTCCGTATCCTCGATGCGCAGGATGAAGGCGCCCCCCGTGGCACGCGCGAACGCCCATGGGTACAGCGCCGAGCGGATGTTGCCCAGATGGATGAAGCCGGTCGGCGACGGCGCGAAACGCGTGCGGGTTTCCTGCGTCATGGCAGCGTGTCCAGACCGCGCGCGAGGTCGGCCTTCAAATCGTCGACATGCTCCAGTCCCACCGCCAGGCGAATCAGGCCCTGACCGATGCCCGCCGCCTGGCGCTGCTCTTCGCTAAGGCGCCCGTGCGAGGTGCTGGCCGGGTGGGTGATGGTCGTCTTGGTGTCGCCCAGGTTGGCAGTGATGCTGCACACACGCGTGCTGTCGATCAGGTGAAAGGCGTTCTGGCGGGCCTCCTCGGGGTCCGCGCCCTTCACGTCGAATGACACCACCGCACCACCCAGCCCTGACTGCTGGCGCATCGCCAGTTCGTGTTGTGGGTGTGACTTCAGGCCCGAATAGTGCACACAGGCAATGGCGGGTTGCGCCTCGAGCCAGCTCGCCAGCGCCAGCGCACTGGCGCTTTGCGCCTGCATGCGGATAGCGAGCGTCTCCATGCCCTTCAACACGATCCAGGCGTTGAAAGCCGACAGCGTCATGCCGGCGCTGCGCAACACGGGCACCAGCTTTTCTTCGATCAGGTGCTGGGGCCCGCAAACTGCGCCAGCCATCACGCGGCCCTGGCCGTCGAGGTACTTAGTGCCCGAATGAACGATCAGGTCGGCGCCAAACTTGACGGGTTGCTGCAGCGCCGGCGAGCAAAAGCAGTTGTCCACGGCGAGCAGGGCCCCTGCCGCATGCGCCACATCGGCCAGCGCCTGGATGTCGCACACGTCGGTCAGCGGGTTGGTGGGCGTCTCTGCAAACAAAAGCCGGGTATTGGGCTGAATGGCGGCCTGCCATTGCGCCACATCGGTCTGCGACACGAAGGTGGTCTGCACGCCAAATTTGCCGAACTCACCGCCAATCAGCTTCATGGTCGAGCCAAACACGGACTGCGAGCAGATCACATGGTCGCCCGCCTTGAGCAAGGCCATGCACAGCAGCAAGATCGCCGCCATGCCGCTGGCCGTGCCCACACAGGCTTCGGTGCCCTCGAGCGCGGCCAGCCGCTGCTCCATGCTGGCCACCGTCGGATTCGTGAAGCGAGAGTAGGTAAACCCTTCTTCCTCTCCAGCAAAACGACGCACCGCGGTCTCGGCATCGGCCTGGATGAAGCTGCTCGTGAGATAGATGGATTCGGAATTCTCGCCGTACTGACTCTTGTCCACGGCCACGCGCACGGCCAGCGTTTCGGGATGCAAATTGGGGGGTAATGCTCTTTCAGTCACTGTTCAAACCTTTTCTAAACTTCCTGGGCGTTCGGCAATGCCAGGCGCGAGGTATCTACTTCGCCTTCTTCCGTGCCAGAGCGCTTCTCGTTCATGCGCGCGATGTCGTCCCATGTGATGTCGCCAGTCACGTACACACCGTCGAAACACGAGGCATCGAAACCTGCGAGTTGGGGGTTGAGCGAGCCGATCGCCTTCTTCATCGCATCCACATCCTGGTAGATCAGTGCGTCGCAACCGATGATGCTGCGGATCTGCTCCACCGTGCGGTCATGTGCCACGAGCTCGCTCTTGGTCGGCATGTCGATGCCGTACACATTGGGGTAGCGCACCGGCGGCGCCGCACTGGCCAGATAAACCTTGTTGGCGCCTGCATCGCGCGCCATCTGCACGATCTCGCGACTTGTCGTGCCGCGCACGATGGAGTCATCCACCAGCAGCACGTTGCGGCCCTTGAACTCGCTACCGATGGCGTTGAGCTTCTGGCGCACCGATTTTTCACGCGCCGCCTGGCCCGGCATGATGAAGGTGCGCCCTACATAGCGATTCTTGACAAACCCTTCGCGGTACGGAATGCCCAGCAGATGCGCGAGTCGCGTGGCACTGGGTCGGCTTGACTCGGGAATCGGAATGACCACGTCGATCTCGCTCGGCGGCACGGTCGAGATCACGCGCTTGGCCAGTGACTCGCCGAGGTTCAGCCGTGCCTGGTAAACGGAAATGCCGTCCAGAACGGAGTCGGGGCGGGCCAGGTACACGAACTCGAAAATACAGGGGAACAATTGCGGAGCGTCCGCGCACTGCTGGGCATGCACCCGACCTTGCAGGTCCACGAAAATCGCCTCACCGGGATCAACGTTGCGCTCGAACTTGTGCCCCGTGCCTTCCAGCGCCACCGACTCGCTCGCAAGCACAACGGTGCCCGGGCCGCTGCCCATGCACAGCGGGCGAATGCCGAACGGATCGCGAAACGCGAGCAGGCCATGACCCGCAATCATGGCGACCACGGCATACGAGCCACGCACGCGCCGGTGCACCTGACGCACCGCGGCAAACACATCTGCGGACTTCAGCGGCAGTCCGCGCGTTGCCTTGTCCAGCTCGTGTGCCAGCACGTTGAGCAGTACCTCGGAGTCGCTTTCGGTGTTGATGTGGCGGTGGTCGGTCAGGAACAGCTCGGCCTTCAAGGCCTGGGCGTTGGTCAGGTTGCCGTTGTGCACCAGCACGATGCCGAACGGCGCGTTGACGTAAAACGGCTGGGCCTCTTCTTCGCTGTAGGCATTGCCTGCCGTCGGATAGCGCACCTGGCCCAGGCCGCAATTGCCGGGTAACGCGCGCATGTTGCGCGTGCGGAACACATCGCGCACCATGCCCTTGGCCTTGTGCATGAAGATCTTGCGTTCTTGCTGCGTGGCGATGCCGGCCGCATCTTGGCCCCGATGCTGCAGCAGCAGCAAGGCGTCATACACCAACTGGTTCACTGGGGCATTGCTGACAACGCCGACGATTCCGCACATTATGTGATCCTCATGAAGGAAGATACTTTCCAAAATTCTCCGGCAACACCGGCTTCAATCCCTTGAGAGCCGACGTCAATATCGTCGCACCCTGCGATGCCTCCCACCACTGACTGTTCTTGAGCGTGGTCAAATTCACCACGGCCGCCAGCGCCAACAACAAAACTGCACCGCGCAGCAGGCCAAACGCGCCGCCCAGCGTGCGATCTGCCGGACGCAGACCGAGCGCTTCGACCAGCTTCTTGGTCAGCCACGCCAGCAAACCGCCAGCGAATATGGTCGCCACAAACACCACGGCGAACCCTGCTGCGTAGCGCAGTGGCTCCGACGCGTTGGCCAGTGGCATCTTTTGCGCCGCATCCAGCGCGTATCGCTGTGCCAGCCAGAAAGCGACCCCCCAGGCCAGCAGCGACATCGCCTCGTAGATCAGCCCGCGCAACGCGCCGAGCAACAGTGACAGCAAAAGCACTGCCAGCAAAATCCAGTCCAGTGTGGCCACCGCTGCGCCCTCACCCTACAAGGTGAGGATGGCGGCGGCCAATTGCAGCCCCTTGATCTTTCCTGCAGCCTGGTCCGCCTCGGCCCGGCTGGCAAACGGACCCACGCGCACACGGATGCGCTTTCCGTCCTTGGTCTCCACCACTTGCGTATAGGTCTTCAATCCGGTTTTTTCAACCTTCTGGCGTGCCTCGTGGGCCTTGCCCGCGTCCGCAAAAGCCCCCACCTGCACCACGAAACGGCCCGCTTCACTGGCGGCTGGCCCCGCCGCCACGGTTTTGCCGTCCAGCAGGGCTTCAACTTTGGCCCCGTCACTGGCACGCGCAGTAGCCTTGGGTTCGGGCTTTGGCGCAGGTTTGGACTCCGGCTTGCTCTGGACTTTAGCCACCGGCGACCTCGGTGTCTTGTCTGCATTGAGGTCAGGTTGGGGCTTGGGGGTATCGGCCACAACCTCTTCCTTGGCCCCCAGACTGGCAGGCGCCGGCACTTGCGCCACCGGCCCACTCGGCATTGCCAGCGGCGCGGGATTCGCGGGGGCCACGCTGGTCGTCGGCGCGGCCGCTGGCGGTGCCGGAATCACGAGCGGCTGGACCTTATTCTTGTCAGGTATCTCGATCGGGACATCCACCGCGATTGGTCGCGGCTGGGTATCGAACAACAACGGGAAACCAACCACACCGATCGCCACCAGCACGGCTGCGCCAATCAGGCGGTGCTTGGCGCGCTGGCGCATCGCCTCGACGCTCTCGCGCTTGGCAGCGGCAGGCGCCTTGTCGTCGCCCCGCTTGCGCCCGGGCAGCGGAAACTTGAAAAAAGCCATGAAGTGCAGACTCAGACACTCATATGTTTGGCGTAAAGGCGGGGAATCCCGTCTCTCAGGACGCCACCCACGGTGTAGAACGATCCAAAGATCACGATTCTATCAGCGGGGCCTGCCGCCGCGATCGCCGCTTGCAGGGCCCGGGTCGGGTCCGGCCAGGTGCTGGCGAGCACGTTTTTGCCAGTTTCAAGGGATTCCCAGGCTGTCATCAATTTGGCAGCCGTCTGTGCCCGCGGCGTCGGCAGATCCGTGAAGTACCAGCGGTCCACCAGGGGCCCCATGCGGGTCAGCATGGGCATCAGATCCTTGTCGGCCATTACGCCAAAAACGGCATGGGTGTTCTGGAAAAAACCCATGGCATCGAGGTTGGCCGCCAGCGCCGCCACGGCGTGCGGGTTGTGCGCAACGTCCAGCACCAGCGTGGGCTGGCCCGGAATGGTCTGGAAGCGCCCCGGCAGCTCCACCATGGACAATCCATTGCGCACCGCCTGGGCTGTGACGGGCAGGCGCTCGCGCAGCGCCGTCAACGCTGCGAGTGCCCCCGAGGCATTCATCAATTGATTGGCCCCGCACAGCGCCGGGTATGCCAGGCCGCTATAGCGCCGTCCGCGCCCGGCCCAGCCCCACTGCTGCCTGTCACCCGAATAATTGAAGTCGGTGCCAAAGCGCCACAGATCGGCACCCAGCGCCTGCGCGCGATCCAGCACGCTTTGCGGCGGCACCGGATCGCTCACGATGACAGGTCGTCCCGCGCGCATGATGCCGGCCTTCTCGAAACCGATGCTCTCGCGGTCCGGGCCCAGCAGCTCCGTGTGATCGAGCGCGATGCTGGTGATCACCGCGCAGTCGGGGTCGATGATGTTGACCGCATCCAGCCGCCCGCCCAGACCCACTTCCAGAATCGCGACGTCGGGATTCGAGCGAGCCATCACGTCGAGGATGGCGAGCGTTGAAAACTCGAAATAGGTCAGGGAGACATCGCCCCTGGCCTTTTCCACTTTTTCGAAGCCGGCTATCAAATCGGCAGCGCCGACGATCTCGCCATGAAGCCGCAGCCGCTCTTCGAAGTTCACCAGATGCGGCGAGGTGTAGACGCCCGTGCGATAGCCCGCCTTCAGCGCGATGGCTTCCAGCAGTGCGCAGGTCGATCCCTTGCCGTTGGTGCCGGCCACGGTGATGACCGGGCAGTCGAAGTGAATGGCTATGCGTTCGGCCACCTGGCGCACGCGCTCCAGCCCGAGGTCGATGCTTTTGGGGTGCAGGCGCTCGCAATGCGCCAGCCAGTCTTGCAGTGTGTTCATACGGGTGCGTATTGTCCGCGTGAAACCGGCGGGGCGGCTCGCTCGACAGGAAAAACCCCGCAAACGCCGCGTGCGCTTCTGGTCACAGGCGCGCGAGTCGGTCAGCGTCACCTTCAGACGACGCGAGAATGCAGCACAAGCCGGATTTGCAACCACCCAAGCTGAACCATTCATGATTATTCTGTACGGCATTTCAAATTGCGACACCGTCAAGAAGGCCCGCGCCTGGCTCGCGGGGCAAAGCGTGGACTACCAGTTCCACGACTTCAAGAAGCAGGGCGTGCCCGAGGCCCAGTTGCAGGCATGGATCAAGGCAGTGGGTTGGGAAAAGCTGCTCAATCGCCGGGGCACGACGTGGCGCAAACTCGATGCGGCCACGCAATCCGGCGTGACGGACGCGGCCAGCGCGAGCGTGCTGATGCGGGCCAACCCCAGCACGATCAAGCGCCCGGTGGTCGATTGGGGCGCGCAGCTCACTGTAGGCTTCGATGCGGGTGTATGGGCCGCGCTGGTGCCTTGACCTGCGGCGCCAACTTTTACCCAAGGTTTACCGAACGCCACCTCGAATTGCGGCTCTGACAAGCCTAGACTTGTCATGCAGATGGGTGTTTTTCCCAGCCCATCCGGCGCGCGAACATCAGGTCGGATCGGGTTTTTGCTACAGGAGATGGTCATGAAAAAGCTCGTTGTGTTGTCGGCTCTGCTTGCCGCAGCGGGGTTGTGCTCGGCGCAGGAAGTGGGACGCGTGATTTCCAGCACGCCCGTGATGCAGCAAGTGGCGATTCCGCACCAGGTATGCGGCACCGGTCAAGTCGTGACCCAGGCACCCGTCACGGGCGCCGGCGCGGTCATTGGCGCGATTGCGGGCGGCGTCGTGGGCAATGCCATTGGTGCCGGTGCCGGTCGTGCTGCGGCCACGGCGATCGGTGCGCTCGGCGGCGCGGTGGTCGGCAACAGCATCGAGGCGTCGGGACAGACGCAGGTTCAGAACGTGCCGCAGTGCGGCACCCAGTTCACCTACGAGAGCCAGCCCGTCGGCTACAACGTGGTGTATGAGTACGCGGGCAAGCAGTATTCGGTGCAAATGGCCAACAACCCGGGGCCGACCGTGCCGCTGCAGATCTCGCCGGTCGGCACGCAGGCGCCCACCGCGGGCAATTACGGTGCTGCGCCAATGGATGGGTCGCAAGTCGTGGTCGCGCCCACCTACTACCCGGCGCCCGTGGCCTATCCCGTGTATCCAGCGTACTACCCGCCCTACCCTTACTACTCACCTGTGGGCGTGTCGCTAAACTTCGGCTTCGGCGGCTACTACGGCGGCCATTATGGCGGCCACTATGGAGGACGTCGCTGGCGTTGACATGGCGCGCCGTCACGGGCGCCAGGTTTCGATCAGCGGTGGTGCGCGAAGATCCAGCTCTTTCGCCCCGGATTTAAGAAAATAAGGTCTGTAACCATTGACGTGTAATGACAGTCAGCTACTGAACCTATAGCGTTGTCTGCAACAACGCACCCTTGAACAGCACCGGCCCCTTGGCGGCTGTGCCAGGCGGAACCCCTCCCTTGGACTCCAGCGTAATGGCCAGCACAGGGATGTTCCTCACCTCACTGTCAGTGGCCGCCAGCCGAACCACCTTGCCATCACCCAGCACACCCAGGGATTTGGGCGCACCCTCGGGCGGCACGGCCCACAGCTGCAGCGACTTGTCGGACGCCTCCTGATAGCTACCCACGCGCTTGAGCGTCAGCGTCTTGTTCTTGGGGTCGAACGTCGCCAGCATCGATGGCGCCGACTTGTCGTCGGCCAGCACAGCCACGTACTGAATCTCGGGCGCCGCGTTGAGCTGCGCGGTGAGCTTGACGTTTTGCTGCGCCACTTCCGTCCCTTCCCGCGTCACTTGAGCCAACTGGGTGCTCTGGCGGTCCACCAGGTGACTCAGGTTCACCCCCACCACCACGGCGGTCACTGTGGCCAGCGCGCCCACGAAGGCAGCGCCACGCCAAAGACCCAGGGCGCGGCGAAGTTTGTCGAGCACGGGCGTCTGCTGCACCGCGAGCGGCGCCGCGCGGCTCTGCGGCTGCACGGCCACGAGGTTCTCGATGCGCTTCCACACATTCGGACTCGGCACCTCGCTCGGCTGCAACTCCGTCAGGGACGCAAGCCGCTCCTGCCAGATCAGGGCACTGGCGCGCACGGTGGCGCTGGCACGCGCGAGCGTCTCGAAGCGCCGCCGCGCGCCGCCGCGCAGGGTGCCAAGCGCATAGCTGGCCGCCAGCTGATCGAGCAATTGAGGATTGTGAAGAATGTTCATGTCGCAGCAATCAGGCAAAACGGGCCATGCAGCCGCGCAGTTGATCCAGCCCACGACGGATCCAGGTCTTGACCGTGCCCAGCGGTAGCTTGAGTTGCTGCGCCAGCTCGCTGTGGCTCAGGTCGCGCAGATAGGCCAGGCTAACCACTTCGCGCTGCCTGCCCTCGAGCTGGCGCAGGCATTCGTGCAGCGCCCAGGCCTGCTCGCTGGCCTGCGCAGTGTCCATCGGATTCGGTCCGTCACCCGCCACGGTCTCGCTCACGAAGTCGTCCAGCTCCTGGCCCTGGTCGGCGCGCTGGCTGGCGCGCCGACGCAGAAAATCGAGTGCGCGGCTACGCACCACCACACCCATCCAGGCCATCGGCGGACTCAGCGAGGCGCGGTAGTCGCCCGCGATGCGCCAGATGTTCAGATAGGCTTCCTGCAGCACGTCTTCTGCCCAGCTGCGATTCCCCACCACGCGCAGCGCCACACCGTACAGCTTGGACGAGGTCAGGTCATACAACTCGCGCAAGGCGGCCTGGGCATCAGCACCGTGAGTTGGCAGGCGGTCGATCAGGGCAATCATTTGAAGGTCTTGGGTATCTTGGGCCATGGCTTGATTGTCGGGCCTGTAATACCTTACGCAAGCCCCCGCGCACTGGATTCAGGGCCGCCACGCCGCTCAAGGCGCACGGGTACCCTAAAATTGACGGTTTACTCCCACCGCGTCGTGCCCGATGGCGCGCCGGGCGCAGCCAGGAAAGCAGCCACATCACCATGACTACCGAAAAAATCGACGGCGTGTCCGTCATCACCCAGGCCAGCGTGTATTTCGACGGCAAGTGCGTGAGCCACGGCATCACCCTGCCCGATGGCACGAAAAAGTCGGTGGGCGTGATCCTGCCGGCCACACTGACCTTCTCGACCGGAGCGCCCGAAACCATGGAATGCGTGGCCGGCGCCTGCGAATACAAGCTGGCCGGCAGCGACAACTGGGTGAGATCCGGCCCCGGCGGGAAGTTCAGCGTGCCCGGCAACGCGAAGTTCGACATCCGCGTGGCCGCGGGCTCCGCCGCCTATCACTACATCTGCCATTTCGGCTGAGCCGAGGAATTTTCATCATGGCCACCATTCTTCAAAACCTGCCCACCGGCCAGAAAGTCGGCATCGCCTTTTCCGGTGGCCTCGACACCAGTGCCGCGCTGCACTGGATGAAACTCAAGGGCGCCGTGCCCTACGCCTACACCGCCAATCTGGGCCAGCCCGACGAGCCCGATTACGACGAGATCCCGCGCAAGGCGATGCAGTACGGCGCCGAAAAGGCGCGCCTGATCGACTGCCGCCTGCAACTCGCGCATGAGGGCATCGCGGCGCTGCAGGCCGGCGCCTTTCACATCACCACCGCCGGCGTCACCTACTTCAACACCACGCCGTTGGGCCGCGCCGTGACCGGCACCATGCTGGTGGCGGCCATGAAGGAAGACGACGTCAACATCTGGGGCGACGGCAGCACCTACAAGGGCAACGACATCGAGCGCTTTTACCGCTACGGCCTGCTGACCAACCCCTCGCTGAAAATCTACAAGCCCTGGCTGGACCAGCTCTTTATCGACGAGCTGGGCGGCCGCGCCGAAATGTCGGCCTTCATGACGCAGCACGGCTTTGGCTACAAGATGTCGGCCGAAAAAGCCTACTCGACCGACTCCAACATGCTGGGCGCGACGCACGAGGCCAAAGACCTGGAGCACCTTTCCAGCGGCATGAAGATCGTCAACCCCATCATGGGCGTGGCGTTCTGGAAGGACGAAGTCGACGTCAAGCGCGAAGAAGTCAGAGTGCGCTTTGAAGAGGGCCGGCCGGTTGCACTGAACGGCGTCGAGTACACCGACCTGGTCGAGCTGATCCTGGAGGCCAACCGCATCGGCGGGCGCCACGGCCTGGGCATGAGCGACCAGATCGAGAACCGCATCATCGAGGCGAAGAGCCGCGGCATCTACGAGGCGCCCGGCCTGGCGCTGCTGTTCATCGCCTACGAGCGCCTGGTCACCGGCATCCACAACGAAGACACCATCGAGCAATACCGCGACAGCGGCCGCCGCCTGGGCCGCCTGCTGTACCAGGGTCGCTGGTTCGACTCGCAGGCCATCATGCTGCGCGAGACCGCCCAGCGCTGGGTCGCCAGCGCCATCACCGGCGAAGTGACGATCGAACTACGCCGGGGCAACGACTATTCGATTCTGAACACCGAGTCCGCCAACCTGACCTACCAGCCGGAGCGGCTGAGCATGGAAAAAGTCGAAGGCGCCTTCACGCCGCTAGACCGCATCGGCCAGCTCACCATGCGCAACCTGGACATCACCGACACCCGCGCCAAGCTGGGCATTTATGCCAAGAGCGGTGTGCTGTCGCTGGGTACAGGCGCCGATTTGCTGAAGCTGGCGGGCGACAAGAGTTAATGACGATTTAGGCCTGTAGCCCATATGGAACCGTCACAACGCACTATTGAATTTATAGTAAATCTTCATGCACCCATGACCCACGTCTTCCCCTGTTAATTGAGGGGGTGTGACTTTCAAGCCGCGGCAGTCACTGCCGTATTTCTCGGGGGTTTTGTTGGGCTGAAAGATTGTCTGGATGCATGGAAAACCATTCCCGGGCAAAGACTTAGCTCGATTTTTGAAGGCCTGCTTATGCCGCAACTGGCGTTTTATACCGCAGGGTTTGCGATATACATTAGGTCAGCCCGCACAACCACGACGGGCGCAACAAATATGGCACTGGAATACAGAGCAGCGCGCCCAAACGATGTGCCCGAGTGCCTCGTTCTGCGCGGCAAGACTCGCGAGAACTCGATCTCTCCCGAAGGACTCAACGCCCGGGGCATCACCATAGACTCCTGGGTCCAAGACATTCGCCAAGGTGTGCTTGCTGGCTACGTCTGTATTTCGGACTCCAGGATCGTCGGCTACTGCTTTGGAGCAAGAGAATCGGGAGAAGTCGCTGTACTGGCACTTCTACCTGCGTTTGAGAATCGAGGGATCGGCAAGTCTCTCCTGAACCGAGTAATTCGGGAGCTTAGAACGTCAGGCTTCAACAGACTGTTTCTCGGCTGTTCTCCAGACCCTTCAACACGATCGTACGGTTTCTATCGCCATCTTGGCTGGCACTCCACCGGCACATTCGACGCGGCAGGCGACGAGGTACTTGAACTGTTCCTCGAGAGGCCGGGTCAGCAAGCGCCTACAACGCAAGGTGCGTAAGGTGGGGCTATTTCGCTCGACATTCACCCATGGTGCAGCCTAAGCCGCCCTTCAAACGATCGAGCCTTCGGCCGTCCGCTCAAGTCAAACGTTGTGTTTAAGTAGTGTCAAGTCGCTTTTAAGCCGCGACTTCACAAGCATAGTGCGCCCGCGCAGAAAACCCAAACCTCAAACCACCACCGGCTCGGGCTCAAGCAGAATGCCGAATCGCTCGTACACACTGGTCTGGATCGCCTTGGCCAGCGTCATCACTTCGCCGCCGGTCGCACCGTTGCGATTCACCAGCACCAGTGCCTGCTTTTCATAGACACCGGCGTTGCCGACCGATTTGCCCTTCCAGCCACAGGCATCGATCAGCCAGCCGGCGGCCAGCTTCACCGTGCCATTGGCGAGGTGGTAGTGCACGATACGGGGCTCGCGCGCGATGATGTCGGCGCACTGCTCGGGCGTCACGGTAGGGTTCTTGAAGAAACTGCCGGCGTTGCCGATCACGTGCGGGTCCGGCAGCTTGGCGCCGCGAATGTCGCAGACCCATTGGTAAATCTGTTGGGGCGACGGGTCCCTGACGCCCGACTCGGCCATCTTCTTTTCCAGATCCAGATAGCCCAGTACCGGCCGCCAATGCTTGGGCAGCGCAAAACGCACCTGCGTGATCAGCGCGCGCCCGGCCAGGCCAAGACCCGCAGGCCCACTTCGGCCCGACGCCGGCGCGGACACATGTTTGAACACGGAATCACGGTAGCCAAAGCCGCACTGCGCGGCATCGAGCGTGAAGCGCCGCCCGGTCGTCAGGTCCAGCGCGTCAAGCGAGTCGAAGCGGTCCTGCAGCTCGACGCCGTAGGCCCCGATATTTTGCACCGGCGAACCTCCCACGGTACCGGGAATCAGCGCCAGGTTTTCCAGGCCCGCGAAGCCCTGCTCGAGCGTCCAGCCGACAAAGTCGTGCCAGTTCTCACCGGCACCGGCCTGCACGATCCAGGCCCGGGCGGTTTCTTCCACCATCCGGCGGCCCATGATCTCGACCTTGAGCACCACCGGCCTGACGTCGCCCGTCAGCACGATGTTGCTGCCGCCACCGAGCACAAATTTCGGCTGCGAACCAAGCGCCGAGTCGGCCAGCACTGCTTGTACGTCCGCCTCCTGCGCCACGCGTACGAGGGTATGCGCCCTGGCCACAATGCCAAAGGTGTTGTAGAGCTGGAGCGCGACATTTTTCTCGACTAACATCGGTCCATTGTCGCATCGGCCTCCGCCCTTACCTCGGGCGCCCGGCCCCATCACCCAGGAACCAATCCATGCCTTCTTTTGACACTGTTTGCGAACCCAACCTGGTCGAAGTCAAGAACGCGGTGGACAACACTGCGAAGGAAATCGTCACGCGTTTCGACTTCAAGGGCACGTCGGCCGCCATCGAACTGAAAGACAAGGACATCACGCTGCTGGGTGACGCCGAATTCCAGCTGCAGCAGGTGGAAGACATCCTGCGCAACAAGCTGACCAAGCGCAATGTGGACGTGCGCTATCTGGACAAGGGCGACGTACAGAAAATTGGCGGCGACAAGGTCAAGCAGGTCATCAAGGTGCGCAACGGCATCGAGATCGAGCAGGCCAAGAAAATCACGCGCCTGATCAAGGACAGCAAGCTCAAGGTGCAGGCCGCCATCCAGGGCGACGCGGTGCGCGTGAGCGGTGCCAAGCGCGATGATCTGCAGGCCGCGATGGCGCTCATCAAGAAGGACGTGACCGACGTCCCCATGACCTTCAACAATTTCCGCGACTGAACGAGATGAGGCTGCGGGCGTCTCCTGCGGCGGCCCTGCGGCTCGCTTTGGGGCTCGCGCTGTCGTTTCTCACGGGTGCAGCGCTGGCCCAATCGATCGCGCTGTCGGGCATGCTTGGCAACAAGGCGCTGCTGATGGTGGGCACCAGCGCACCGCACAGCGTGGCTCCGGGCGACACGTACCAGGGCGTCAAGGTGGTCTCCACCTCGGGCGACCAGGCCGTGGTGGAAATCCAGGGCCGGCGCCAGACCCTGCGCGTTGGCGACGCGCCAGTCAGCTTCGGCGGCCGTGGCGGCGCAGTCAGCGGCGGCACGATCACGATCGCGGCCAGCAGCGACGGCCATTTCTCGACGCCGGGCAGCATCAACGGCCGCCCCGTAGAGTTCATGGTGGACACCGGCGCCAGCGTGATCGGCATGAGCGTGTCGGAGGCCGAACGCGTCGGCCTCAACTACAAGGCCGGCCAGGTCGTGCGCATGGGCACGGCGAATGGCGTCACGCAAGGCTGGCGCGTGCGGCTCGATTCTGTGCGTGTGGGCGATGTGGAAGTATCCGGAGTGGACGCCGTGGTCATGCCTCAGCCCATGACCTACGTACTACTGGGCAACAGCTTTCTGGCGCGCTTTCAGATGCAGCGCGACAACGACATGATGACGCTGCAGCGCCGCTACTGACGCGATTTTTTTTTGGCGCCGAGCCTGGACTCCTTGCCCTGGATCAGCCGGCCGATATTCTCGCGATGGCGCCACGCCAACAGCATGGCCATGACAAAAATGGCCATTGAAATGGCCGTGTTGGTGTACCAGGCCACGCCGTTGGCAATCAGGTAATACACCGGCGCGAAGGCAGCTGCCACCAGCGAGGCCAACGACGAGTACCGAAAAAAGAACGCAATGATGAGCCAGGTGGCAGCGGTCGCCAGGCCCAGGATCCAATTGATGCCGAGCAGCACGCCCAGTGCCGTCGCCACACCCTTGCCACCCTCGAACCGGAAGAACACCGGCCACAGATGCCCCACGAACGCGGCCAGCCCGACCAGCGCAACAGTGCCATCGGCCAATCCGTACGGCTGGCCGAACCAGCGCACCAGCATCACCGGCAGCCAGCCCTTCACGACGTCGAGCACCAGCGTGGCCACAGCCGCCGCTTTGCTGCCGGAACGCAGCACATTGGTCGCGCCCGGGTTCTTGCTGCCGTAGCTGCGCGGATCCTTCAAGCCCATCACACGGCTCACGATGACGGCAAAGCTGAGCGACCCCACCAGGTAGGCGGCCACGGTGGCAAGCAGGGGATAGATTGTTTCCAAGAGAAGTCTCCAGACAGGTCGCCATTCTGCCAGCGCCGGTGGGCCCCCCGGTTTCAGTCCATCAACGCGCAATGGACCGGCTGCGCCTGTAGCAATTGCACGCAGACCTGCGGGTCCAGTTGCACCAGGTAGCCGCGGCGCCCGCCGTTGATGGCGATCTGCGGCAACGCCAGGATGCTCTGCTCGATGTACACCGGCATTTGCCGGCGCGTCCCGAACGGCGAGGTGCCGCCCACCAGGTAGCCGCTGTGCCGCTGCGCGACCTCGGGCTTGCAGGGCTCGACCGACTTGGCGCCGATCTGGCGCGCCAGGTTCTTGGTCGAGACCTTGCGGTTGCCGTGCATCAACACCACCAGCGGCCTCGCGTCCTGGTCCTGCATGATCAGCGTCTTGACCACGCTGAACGGATCCAGCCCGAGCACCTGCGCACTGTGCAGCGCGCCGCCGTGCTCCAGGTAGTCATAGGGGTACTCGGTGAAGACCACCTTGCCAGCGCGCAGCATGGCGGTCGCGGGGGTCTCGCTGACATGGTCCTTTTTACTCATGCTCCAGTCTATCCATTGCCACGACCTGCCGCCTGCCCGGCCTCAAAGCGCGGGGTCTCGAGCCTCCCAGCGGATCGCATCGATGGCTTTCAGTACGTCCGGTGACAGCGTGGTGCCCCAGGCGTCCAGGTTCTCGTCGAGCTGCGCCACCGAAGTCACGCCAATGATGGTGCTGGCGACCTGCCACTTGGTGTAGCAAAACGCCAGCGCCAGTTGGGTGGGCGTGAGGCCATGCTCGCGTGCCAGCGCGTTGTAGCGCCGCGCCGCGGCAAGTGCCTCGGGACGGCCCCAGCGCTGCTTGCGAACCGACTCGTAACGCGCGATGCGCCCGTCGGCCGGCGCCCCGGGCCCCGTGGTGCCCGATACGTCGTACTTGCCGGTCAGCAGGCCAAAGCCCAGCGGTGAATAAGCCAGCAGCGAGACACCCAGTCGATGGCAGGTTTCGTCCAGCCCATTCTCGAAAGTGCGGTTGATCAGGCAGTAGGCGTTCTGGATGGTGGCCACGCGCGGCAGGCCGTGCTGCTCGGCCAGCCGCACGAATTCATGCACGCCGTAAGGCGTCTCATTCGAGAGTCCGATGGCGCGCACCTTGCCCGCCTTGACCAGCCCACCCAGTGCCTCGAGCTGGGCATGGATCGGCAGCGCGGGCTGGTCCTTCGCCGGGTCGAAGTACGCTGCGCCGAAGGCCGGCACATGGCGTGCCGGCCAATGGATCTGGTACAGGTCGATCACATCGGTCTGCAGCCGGCGCAGCGAGCCCTCGCACGATGCCACGATGTCCCCGGCCGTCAACTCGGTGCTGCCACCGCGAAGCCAGCCCATCCCGCGCGAGGGTCCGGCCAGCTTGGTCGCGAGCACCAGCCGGGCGCGCGCCGCGGGATTTTTCGCGAACCAGTGACCGATGATGGTCTCGGTCGCCCCATAGGTTTCGGCTCGCGTCGGCACCGAGTACATCTCGGCAGTGTCGATGAAGTTGACACCGCGCGCGCGGGAGCGATCCAGGATGGCGTGCGCCGTCGCCTCGTCGACCTGCTCGCCAAAGGTCATGGTGCCCAGGCAGATCGGGGTGACGTGCAGGTCGCTCGACCCCAGTTGACGTTCGTTCATAAAGACTCCGCGTGCAGATAAAACAAGCGTGCGCGCCCGCGCCGCGGGGCGGTGCAAGGCGGGGCACGAGAGTCCTAGTTTACGGGCCTGCCTGGACGCCCGCAGCCGACGCGATCCGCCTCGAATTCGAGGCGTCGGCTTACATGCGGACACACCACGATGCGCTATGCTTATTTCCGTTTCCAGCTCTTTCTCATTCATTTCCCAAGGAGATCACTCATGAAGTCCGTCCTCACCTCCCTCGCCTGCGCCACCCTGGTGCTGGGCGGCCTCTCCGGTTGCGCCAACATGAGCGAAACCCAGCAAGGCACGGCCTCAGGCGCCGGCATCGGTGCGCTGGCCGGCGCAGCGATCGGCGCCCTGACGAATGGCTCGCGCGGCGCCATCGCCGGCGCGGCGATCGGCGGTGCGGCCGGCGCAGGCGGCGGCTACCTGTGGTCCAAGAAAATGCAGGATCAAAAGCAGGCAATGGAACAGGCCACTGCGGGTACGGGCATTGCGGTCAGCCAGACGGCCGACAACCGGCTCAAGCTGGCCATTCCCAGCGATGTCTCATTCGACGTGGGCCGCTCGGCCGTCAAGAGCAACTTCGCAACGGTGCTGAACCAGTTTGCCACCAGCCTGAACCAGAATCCCGTGACGACCATCACGATCGTGGGCTACACCGACAGCACCGGCTCGGATGCCATCAACAACCCGCTGTCGGTGGATCGCGCCGATAGCACGCGTGACTACCTGGTCGGCCGCGGCGTGGCGCGCACCCGCTTCGTAACCGACGGCCGCGGCTCGCGCGACCCGATTGCCGACAACAGCACCGCGGCCGGGCGTGCCGCGAATCGGCGCGTGGAAATCTTTGTCGCGGAACCGGCCCAAGCCTCCAGGTAACCGCCAGAGAACAGCGAAGGACTGGCCGCCACGCGCGGCGGTCAGGTCCGTTCAGATCGCCTGTGCCTTGAAGCGCGCTTCTTCCTGCAGGCGCAGCACACGCCGCTGCACCTTGCCGGTCGTCGTCATGGGCAGGGCGTCGATGAATTCGATCTCTTTCGGGTATTCGTAGGGCGCCAGCTTGCCCTTGACGTGGGCCTGAAGCTCGGCCACCAGTGCCGCATCAAAATCTGCCGCAGACCCCGTGAATTCTGCCCTGGCCGCTATGAACCCAGGAGACAGCACGACATAGGCCTTGACCAGCGCGCCGCGCTCCCGGTCGGGCTTTGGCACGGCGGCGACATTCGCCACTGCCGGGTGCTTGACCAGGCAATTCTCGATCTCGCCCGGCCCGATGCGGTAACCCGCGGCCTTGAACACGTCATCGGCCCGGCCGATGTACCAGAGGTAGCCATCGGCATCCCGGGTTGCGAGGTCGCCGGTGCGGCACCAGTCGCCGGTGAACTTGGCGCTGGTGGCTTGCGGGTTTTTCCAGTAACCCAGAAAGAAGATCGGGTCCGGGTCGCCGTGGATATCAAGGCGGTTCAAAGCCACGTCACCGGGCACGCCGACGGCGCACTCGTGCCCCGCGTCGTCAATCACCGCGACCCGATGCCCCGGGTAGGGCCGCCCCATGCTGCCGGGCTTGGCCGGCCAGCCAATACCGTTGCGCGGCCGGCCATTCATCGCACAATTGCCGACGATGTAGTTGATCTCGGTCTGACCGAACATCTCATTGACCGTCACGCCGAGTTGCTGGCGGCAGTATGCAAAGACCGCATCGCCCACCGCCTCGCCGGCGCTCATGATGGACTGCAGCCTGAGTTTGAACTGCCGCCCAGGCTGCGGGTAGGTTTTCATCATGGCCTTGAGTGCCGTCGGAAACAGGAAGGTGTGCGTCACACCGTACTTTTCCATCAACGTGAACGCCATCTCGGGGCTGAAGCGGCCGTTGTAGGCCACGATCTCGCGGCCAAAATACAGCGTGGGCAGCAGCGCATCCATCAGGCCACCGGTCCAGGCCCAGTCCGCCGGAGACCAGAACACGGCACTGGAGGCCGCATTGCGCCGGCCGTCAAAACCAAACCAGTTGTGGCTGCATACAAAGCCGCTGAGATTGCCGATCAGCACACGGTGCGCAATCAGCGCGCCCTTGGGCTGGCCTGTGGTGCCACTGGTGTAGATGAGCACGGCCGGATCGTCGGCCAGCGTCGCTGCAGCCACGAAATGGGCCGGCTGGCGCGCCACTGCGCTCGCGTAATCCACAACCCGCTCCCCACCACCTGCGCCGACACTGATGATGGAGCGCAGTAGCGGGCAGCTCGCACGCACCGCGACCAGGGCGGCAGTCGCGCCCGAGTCGCAAATCGCGGCCACGGCCTCACTGTCATGCAAGCGGAATTCGAGTGCCTCGGGGCCGAACAGCATGGACAGCGGCATGGCGACCGCTCCGAGCTGGAGAACGGCCATGTAGGCCACGGCGGTTTCGAAGCGCTGCGGCATCACGATGGCGACACGGTCGCCGCGCGCAACCCCCAGCCCTGCCAGCAGGTTGGACAGGCGGTTGGCCGCCTGCTGCAGCTCCACATAGGTATGAAAAGTGGCTTTAGCCCCTGTCCCTTCTGCGCGGATAGCTACTCTTTTCGGAGCATTTGATTTCCCTTGATCCTGCTCGGCCCAGCGCGTGCAGCAAACCTGTGCGATGTTGAAGTGCCGCGGCACCTGCCAGCGAAACTGGCTGCACATGGCGTCGTAGTGGTCCGCCGCATCGGCGCGCGCATCTTGCGCGCGGCTGGACTGGCGGCCCTTTTTGTCTCTGTCTTGACTGACGTTCACGGCGAGTCTCCTTATGATCAGCCGAATGTACCAAGTCAAAAGAATATCGCGTAGCGAGTTCGTCCCGATCCGCAATCTGACGTACCACGTTCGCCTGTGGGGTGAACCCACGCCCGGGGTCGCGCCGCTGGTGCTGGTACACGGCTGGATGGATGTGGCGGCGTCGTACCAATTCGTGGTGGACGCATTGTCTGCCGCGTTCGCGCAGGGCCGCTGCATCATCGCGCCCGACTGGCGCGGTTTTGGACTGACGCGCTGGCAGTCACCGGCTGGGCGCAGCAGCACGGGCGAGCCCGACAACTACTGGTTTCCGGACTACCTGGCCGACCTGGACTTTTTGCTGGACCACTATGCGCCCGCCCAGCCGGTCGATCTGGTCGGCCACAGCCTGGGCGGCAATGTGGTGATGCACTATGCGGGCGTGCGTCCCGAGCGCATTCGCCGCCTGATCAACCTCGAGGGCTTCGGCATGCCCGCCAGCCGGCCCGCGCAGGCGCCGGCTCGCTATGCCAAGTGGATGGACGAGCTCAAACGCCTTCACAAGGGTGACATGACCCTGAAGCCCTACCCGGACGCCGGTGGCGTAGCGCGCCGCCTCATGAAGACCAATCCGCGCCTGGGCAAGGACAAGGCCGACTGGCTGGCCCAGCAGTGGGCCGGCCCGAACGCCCAGGGAAAATGGGAAATTCTGGGCGACCCAGCCCACAAAATCACCAACGCGAGCCTGAATCGCGTCGACGAGACGCTGGAGATCTACGCGCGTATCAGCGCGCCGACGCTGTTCGTACAGGCCTCCGATGACTCGCTCAGCGGCTGGTGGAACGGCAAGTTCACGCTGGCCGAGTTCCACGAACGGCTGCGCACCGTGCCGCAGCTGACGACGGGCGTAATCCATGACGCCGGCCACATGCTGCACCACGACCAGCCCGAACAATTGGCGCAACTGATCGAGAACTTCGTCGCGTGAGAAAATGGCTGCATTCACCATTGACCAGGACCTATCCCATGGAAGCAGAACACATCAACCAGATCGACGCGCAACTCACCGACCTGTCCGCCCGGACCGAGGATTTACGGAGGTATCTTTGACTTCGATGCCAAATCCGAACGCCTGAGAACGGTCAACGCCTCGCTCGAAGACCCGACCGTCTGGAACGACCCCAAGCGTGCCCAGGAACTGGGCCGCGAGAAGAAAGCGCTCGATGCGGTGGTGCTGACCATCACCCACCTCACGCGCGATCTGGCCGACAATACCGAGCTCTTCGAGATGAGCCGCGAGGACGGCGACGAGGCCGGCCTGCTGACCATCAAGAGCGAGACAGACAAGCTGGCGCGGGAGATTGAGAAGCTGGAGTTCCGGCGCATGTTCAACAATCCGGCCGACCCGCTGAATGCCTTCCTGGACATCCAGGCCGGCGCTGGTGGCACCGAAGCCTGCGACTGGGCCAGCATGCTGCTACGCCAGTACCTGAAGTACGCCGAGCGCAAGGGCTTCAAGACGCAGATCGAAGAGGAATCGCCGGGCGACACCGCGGGTATCAAGGGTGCCACCATCAAGATCGAGGGTGAATACGCGTTTGGACTGTTGCGCACCGAGACCGGCGTGCACCGGCTGGTACGCAAGTCGCCGTTTGACTCGTCGGGCGGGCGCCACACGAGTTTTGCCAGCGTGTTTGTCTATCCCGAGATTGACGACTCGATCGAAATCGACATCGATCCGTCCGATGTGCGGGTGGACACTTTCCGCGCCAGCGGCGCCGGCGGCCAGCACATCAACAAGACCGATTCAGCCGTGCGCCTGACGCACCTGCCGACCGGTATCGTGGTGCAGTGCCAGGACGGGCGCAGCCAGCATAGCAATCGCGATGTGGCCTGGAAGCGGCTGCGCTCGCGCCTGTACGACTTCGAGTTGCGCAAGCAGCAGGAAGCGCAGCAAAAGCTCGAGGACACCAAGACCGACGTCGGCTGGGGCCACCAGATCCGCAGTTACGTGCTGGACAACAGCCGCATCAAGGACCTGCGCACCAACGTCGAGGTCTCGGCCACGCAGAAGGTGCTCGACGGCGATCTGGACGTGTTCATCGAAGCCTCCCTGAAGCAGGGTGTGTGATGACCGCCCTGCGTACCGACACCCCACAATCCGACTCGAACTTTTTAGGACATCGCCATGTATCGTGAAGGACAGGCCACGGCCATCCACCGTGCCGACTACAGCGCACCCGCGTACTGGATCGACACCGTCGATCTTTGTTTTGACCTCGACCCGGCCAAGACGCGCGTACTCAACAAGATGCGACTGCGCCGCAATCCCGACGTGGCGGCGCAGCCGCTCAGGCTCAATGGCGACGATCTCAACCTGGCGCGCGTGCTGGTCAACGGGCAAGGCACCTCGTTCAAGACCGAAGGTTGCCAACTGGTGCTGGAGAACCTGCCGGCGTCAGAACCGTTCGATCTGGAAATCTTCACCACCTGCTGCCCGGCCAAGAACACGCAGCTGATGGGGCTGTATGTCAGCAACGACTCATTCTTCACCCAATGTGAGGCCGAGGGCTTTCGCCGCATCACCTACTTCCTGGACCGCCCCGATGTGATGGCCAGCTACACCGTCACACTGCGCGCCGACAAGGCGAAGTACCCGGTGCTGCTGTCCAACGGCAATCTGGTGGACCATGGCCCGCTCGACGGCGGCCGGCATTTTGCCAAATGGGTTGATCCGCACCGCAAACCCTGCTACCTGTTTGCGCTGGTCGCGGGCCAACTGGTCGCCCGAGAGCAGCGCATCACTTCGCGCGCCGGCAAGGAGCACCTGTTGCAGGTCTATGTGCGAGCCGGCGACCTCGACAAGACCGACCATGCGATGAATTCGCTGATGCACGCGGTGATATGGGACGAAGCGCGCTTTGGCCTCGCGCTGGACCTGGAGCGCTTCATGATCGTCGCCACCAGCGACTTCAACATGGGCGCGATGGAGAACAAGGGCCTGAACATCTTCAACACCAAGTACGTGCTGGCGAGCCAGGCCACTGCTACCGACACCGACTATTCGAACATCGAATCGGTGGTGGGGCACGAGTACTTCCACAACTGGACCGGCGACCGCGTGACCTGCCGCGACTGGTTCCAGCTCAGCCTGAAGGAAGGCCTGACCGTGTTCCGCGACCAGGAGTTCAGCCAGGACATGGCCGGCGAGGCGTCGGCGCGCGCCGTCAGGCGCATCGAGGACGTGCGCGTGCTGCGCACCGCTCAGTTCCCCGAAGACGCCGGCCCGATGGCGCACCCGGTGCGCCCCGACAGTTACATCGAGATCAACAACTTCTACACTGTCACGGTGTACGAAAAAGGCGCCGAAGTCGTGCGCATGATGCAGACGCTGGTGGGCCGTGCCGGCTTCGCCAGGGGCCTGACACTGTACTTCGAGCGCCACGACGGCCACGCCGTCACCTGCGACGACTTTGCGCAGGCAATCGCCGATGCCAACCCCGAGTCGAAGCTCGCAGCAACGCTGCCGCAGTTCAAGCGCTGGTACAGCCAGGCCGGCACGCCGCGGCTGCACGCCAGCGGCACGTATGACGCCCAGGCCCGCACGTACACGCTGGCGATGACGCAAAGCTGCCCGCCGACGCCGGGCCAGCCACCCAAGGAGCCCTTCGTGATTCCGGTCGGGGTCGGCCTGCTGGGGCCTGAGGGTCAGGAGTTGCCGCTGCACCTCGCGGGCGAAGCCGCGCCGGTGGCGGGGCCGCGCACGCTGGTCATCACGCAGGCGGCCGAGACGCTGACGTTTGTGGGCGTCGAGGTCGAGCCCGTGCCGTCCATCCTGCGCGGCTTCACGGCGCCCGTCGTGCTGGAGTTCGACTACAGCGACGCCCAACTGCTGACACTGCTGGCACACGACAGTGACCCATTCAACCGGTGGGAAGCCGGGCAGCGGCTGGCGCTTCACAGTGCTATCAAGTCAATAGCTGCAACCGCATACCCAGCATCGGCTACAGCACTGGATGATGCTTATATCGAGGCCATGCGCAGCGTGCTGCGCCATCCCACGCTGGATGCCGCGTTCAAGGAACTGGTGCTGACGCTGCCGTCCGAGACCTATATCGCCGAGCAGCTCGACGTGGTCGACCCGCAGCGCATTCACGCGGTGCGCGAGGCCATGCGCACGCAATTGGCACAGGCGCTGGCCGACGACTGGCAGTGGGCGTACGAGACCCACCGCGACACCGGCGCCTACCAGCCGGACGCGGTGTCGTCGGGCCGCCGCGCGCTGGCCGGCATGGCGCTGGCCAATCTGTGCCTGGCGGCGCAAGCTGGTGCCTCCACGGCATCAGGGCAGGCGTCGGTCTGGCCCGGCAAGACCTACCAGCGATTCAAGGATGCCGGCAACATGACTGACCGCTTCAACGCACTGAGCGCGTTGGTGTCCAGCGGCCATCCGCTGGCGACGCAGGCGCTGTCCCGTTTCCACGCCCTGTTCAAGGACGAGGCGCTGGTGCTGGACAAATGGTTTGCGCTGCAGGCCGGCACGCCCGACCGCGGCGGCAATGTGCTGCCCGCCGTGCGCCAGCTCATGAAGCACCCCGACTTCAACCTGCACAACCCGAACCGCGCGCGCAGCGTGATCTTCAGCTACTGCAGCGCCAACCCCGGCGCCTTCCACCGCACGGACGCGGCCGGCTATGTGTTCTGGCGCGAATGCGTGATGGAGCTCGACGGCTTCAATCCGCAGGTGGCCGCGCGGCTGGCGCGCGCGCTGGACCGCTGGAAGAAACTGGCGGAGCCCTACCGCAGCGCGGCCAGGGAGGCGATTGGCCGCGTCGCCGCCAAACCGGGTTTGAGCAACGACGTGCGCGAAGTGGTTTCGCGCGCACTGGCCGACTGATATCGATTGGAGCCCAAGGAGCACGCATGCCCCCCAAAATTTCCCTGACCCGCTACCTCGTCGAACAGCAACGGGTCGATGGACTCATCCCGGCGCAGCTGCGCCTGCTGCTCGAAGTCGTGGCGCGCGCCTGCAAGAGCATCAGCCAGGCCGTTGACAAGGGCGCGCTGGGCGGCGTGCTCGGCACGGCAAACACCGAGAACGTGCAGGGCGAGATCCAGAAAAAGCTCGACATCATCGCCAACGAAGTGCTGATCGAAGCCAACGAATGGGGCGGCCACCTCGCGGCCATGGCGAGCGAGGAAATGGACACCATCTACGTGGTGCCGAATCGCTATCCGCAGGGCGAATACCTGCTGCTGTTCGACCCGCTGGACGGCTCCAGCAACATCGACGTCAATGTGAGCATCGGCACCATCTTCAGCGTGCTCAAGAAGCCCGAGGGCGACGCTGCTGTGCAGGAGAAGGACTTTCTGCAGTGCGGCGCCGGGCAGGTTGCGGCCGGCTACTGCGTCTATGGCCCGCAGACCACGCTGGTGCTGACCGTGGGCGACGGCGTGGCCATCTTCACGCTGGACCGGGAACAGGGCTCGTTCGTGCTGACGCAGGAACACGTGCGCATCCCCGAGGACACGAAGGAGTTCGCCATCAACATGAGCAACATGCGCCATTGGGACGCGCCGATCAAACGCTACATCGACGAATGCCTGGCCGGCACCACCGGCCCGCGCGGCAAGGACTTCAACATGCGCTGGATTGCCAGCATGGTGGCAGACGTGCACCGCATCCTCACGCGCGGCGGCATCTTTATGTACCCGTGGGACAAGCGAGAGCCCGACAAGCCCGGAAAACTGCGCCTGATGTACGAGGCCAACCCCATGAGCTGGCTGATCGAGCAGGCTGGCGGCGCCGCCACCAACGGCCACCAGCGCATCCTGGACATCACGCCCGGCAAGCTGCACGAGCGCGTCAGTGTTTTGCTTGGCTCCAGGAACGAAGTCGAGCGCGTGACCAGCTACCACGCCAAGTTATAATCGAGGGCTTAAAAAAACGCCGGAGTAGCTCAGTTGGTAGAGCAGCTCATTCGTAATGAGAAGGTCGGGTGTTCGATTCATCTCTCCGGCACCACACTCAAAAGCCCCTGGCTGTCATGGTCAGGGGCTTTTTCATGTAACCAACGCGTAACCCTAATTCCCATTATCACCTTGGGATTCAACTCTATCAAGCTCAACGTTAGTGACCACCGGCGAACGTCAGCATTGCACCGCTCCCTTTAAAGGTATTTGCCGAAAACGTTGAACCACCAGCAATTAATGAAGCTGAATTTCCATAGATGTTCACCCCGACGGGGCGAAGGTCTAAAAGGTCCACTACGGCATTTTCTGGGTTCTCCTGCGTAACATGGAGCACGGATACGTGCCCAACAAAAACGGTGAGTCCTTTCGCATTTTTTTCGACCTTTACCTTGGGATGTGTTGCAACCGACGCTTGTACAAGCGGAACATAATTCTTACCTGTTTTGTCGGTCGGAGCTTGAAGCCAGATCATGGGGCCTTCACCACTTCCGACGAGTAACGGAAGCACCTCACCAAGGACAACTAGATTCACACCACCGATTAGGAGGTTGCTGCAAACGGTCAGGCGCTGGTATGGCTTGAACTTTTCGGGCAATGCTGTACGAGTAATCATTTGTGGTCTCCGGCAACGCCCGAAAATTGCTCAGATATCTTCTTCATTGTTTTCTTCTTATCGCTAGGCCAACAATACCCAATCACGTATAGCAAGGCAGCAGCCAAAACGCCCGCCCCTACGGTGTATATCTCGCCGGCCGTAAATTGTGGTTCCCCTCCCTTCAAAAGCAAGAGTATTTTTGGACCGAGGCTAATTGCGTAACCGACTACACCTGAGAAGACGATAGTTGCAAGCGTTGCAGTGATTGGCGGACTTCCCTTCAGGCGCAAGAAATCGGCTTCAGTCAGGACAAAAGCAGTTTGCACAGTCAACACAGAGTGCCCCGTTAGGAGGTCGGGGACAGCGACGGATTGGGTTAATTTCTGGCCCTTATATGTTTGCGCCATGTGTCTCCTTGTGGCCAGACTTAATTAATGAGTCTAGCCGACTAGCCGCGAATTGCAGGCCTTCCGGTGCGACGTGCGCATAGCGTTCCACCATCGATTGGGTCTTCCAGCCGCCCAGGCGTTGCAGTTCGTGCGTGGGTGTTCCCGCGTCCCGAGGCCACGTGGCGAAGGTGTGCCGCAGGTCATGCCAACGGAAATCTAGAATTCCGGCCCGCTGCAGCGCATTGCGCCACGCCTTGGTGTTGACCTGAACAATCGGGTTGCCCTCGTACGTGAAGACATGCGTCGGGTGATCGCCCTGCCGCCGTTCCAACACGTCCATCGCGGCCTGATTCAGCGGCACAGAATGCGCCCTGCCGTTTTTGTGGTCAGCACCGGACGCCCATAAATGGCGACGTTCCAGGCTGATCTGCTTCCATTGCAGGCGAGTCACGTTCGCCTGGCGCAGGCCGGTGGCCACGGAGAACTGAACCATGTCCGCCAGGTGCTTGGGCAGCTCCACCATCAGGCGCTCGTATTCATTGCGTGACAGTGACCGGATGCGTCCCTCTTGGTCGCCGAACATGCCGGCCTTGGGCACCCTGTCCATCCACTCCCACTCGTTGCAGGCTTTGCGCAGGATGGTGCGCACCAGGGCCATGTAGCGATTCACGGTGGCCGTGCCGAAGCCCTTCCCCCGTATTGCCCTCACCTGATCCAGCATCGCCCGGTTGATGTCGATCAACTCTTTCCCTGGGTACGGGCGGAACCTGCGCAGCATGGACTTGTCCCATTCGTGCGTGCGCTTGTAGCGGGCCTCCAACAAGCACTTGGCGGCGGCATCGTCCCAGGTGCGCCGCTAACCTGGTTCGGTGGCTCAAGCTGGCACTGGCGCTAACACCTCATGTCGCAATCGGCGAAACTCCATCGGCGTCTGGCCCTCAATTCTGGTGAAGAACCGGGTGAAGTACGCGGGATCGTCAAAGCCCAGGTCGTAGCAGACCTCGGCAATGGTCTTTCCCGTGTACAGCAGTTTGCGCTTGGCCTCCAGCACGACACGCTGATGCACGATTTTCATCGGTGACTGGCCTGCCATGCCCAGGCACAGGCGGCGCAGACTGCGCTCAGTCATTGCCAGTTCAGCCGCGTATTCAGCCACACCCCATCTATCCCGGTAATGGGCCTCTATCACCTCCTTGAATCGGCGATGGAGGTCTTGGCCCCCAGAGTCGCGGGCTGGACTCTTTTTCAGGCTCAAGTGTCGCAATCGCGCCACCTCGGCAAACAGCATCAGGACGCTGCCTGATATCGCGGTGGTGCGGCAGACGCGATTGTGGACATATTCATCCAGAATTGTCCTAAAGTGGCTGCTTAAGCGATCCACGCTGGCCGGGTCGACGGCTCCCGTGATGGTCAGTAACTGGTCCATCGAGGCACCGACCACCGGGTCACCACACTGGCGCACCAGATCCGCGACAAAGTTCTCTGCAATGGTCAGGATCAGTCCGTCGGTATCGGGCCGCCACTGGAAGCCGTGCACGATCGATGGCGGAATGCTGATCAGCACGGGCGATTGCAAAGCCAGTGTCTGCTCGTCGAGCATGACGGTGCCACCCCCGCCAGCCACCCAAATCAACTGATACAGATCATGGTGGCGATGCGGCCGGATATTCCAGTCATAGACACGATTGCGCGACTCCAGAGATTCAAGGTGCAGGAAACGGAGTTCGGCCGCCGTGTCAATCTGGCCGTACAGGGAATAGAGCGGGATCGAGGAATCCATGTCCGGAAAGTACCAGCATTGGTCCCGTTCGTCCATTCGCAATCACGATGAGACCCTCGACCATGAATGACTGATTTTGGGTGATTCAAGCTTGCCGATATTGAGCAGGAAAACACAAACCCTTACCCAAGCGGAGCATTGCATGGCATTGTCACAAATCGACCGAAATCGGCCCATCCCGGACGCCATTATTTTTGACCTTAACGAATCACGCAAAGGGTATCGTTTGAACAAGATGTGCGATTCGCTGACCAGCGAAACGAATCGCCATGCGTTTCAAGCCGACGAGGAAGCCTACCTCGAGCGCTATGGACTGAGTGAGGAGGAGCGGCGCCTGGTGCGCGCCCGCGACTGGGCCGGCCTGAACGATGCTGGCGGCAATATCTACTACCTGATCAAGCTGGGCTTTGTGGTGGGCCATGGTTTGTACCGCATGGGGGCACAGATGCGTGGAGAGACCTTCGAAGCGTTTCTTGCTTCGCGCAACGCCGACGGAGCACGGTGATCATGGGAAAAATCATAGCCGGCATCGGCACCTCGCATGTCCCGTCGATCGGTGGCGCATATGACCGCGGAGCCCAGGACACGCCCGACTGGAAGCCCCTATTCGACGCCTATGTCCCCGTACGGGATTGGCTGAAGGGGCTCAAGCCCGATATCGCCATCATGGTCTACAACGACCACGGCGCGGACTTTTTCTTTGACAAGTACCCCACCTTCGCGGTGGGATGCGCCGATCAATATGCCATCGCCGACGAGGGTATGGGGGTGCGTCCGCTACCACGCATCAAAGGGGATTTCGAGTTCTCGCGCCATCTGTGCGAGTCGCTGGTCTACGACGAGTTCGACTTGACCATATGCCAGGAAATGGCCGTCGAGCATGGCTTCCTGGTGCCCATGCATCTGTGCTTTGACCCCACTCCCGATTGGAACGTTGCGGCCGTGCCATTGGCTGTCAATGTGCTGCTCCATCCGCTACCCACCGCGCGGCGCTGCTTCAAGCTGGGCCAGGCGATCCGCCGAGCGGTCGAGGCCGATCCTCGCGACCTGCGCGTCGTGATCCTCGGCACCGGTGGCATGTCGCACCAATTGCAGGGCAAGCGCTTCGGCGCCATGAACCGCAAGTTCGACGAGGAGTTCCTCGATCAGATCGAGCACGATCCCCAGAGTCTCGCACGAATGACGCACCAGGAGCTTATGGAGCAAACCGGCGCCGAGGGTATCGAACTGATCATGTGGCTGGTCATGCGCGGCGCATTGTCCAGCGCGGCGCAACGCGTACATCGGCATTACTACAGCCCCATGACAACCGGCATGGGTCTGATCACATTCCAGGAACCGTGAGGAGCCTCATCAGGTGGAAACAAGCCATACTCAAGTCGTCATCATCGGGGCGGGCCCCGCCGGCCTGCTGCTCGGCCAGCTGTTGCTCAAGCAAGGTATTGACCACGTCATTGTCGAGCTGCGCAGCGCCGAGTACGTTCTCGGCCGGGTGCGCGCCGGTGTGCTTGAGGAGCCCACGGTAAGGGCACTGGAGGAAGCCGGTGTGAGCGAGCGCATGGAACGCGAGAGCCTGCCCATGTCCGGCTTCAACCTCATGTGGGAAGACCGCGCCCTTCACATCGACTTTGCGCTGGTCAACAAGATCACGCGCGTCTATGGTCAGACCAAAATCACGCGCGACCTCATGGACGCCCGCAACGCCGCAGGCGGAATTACTCACTACGAGGTCAGTGATACCCAGGTGCACGACTTCGACACAACGCGCCCCTGGGTCACGTACAAAAAGGACGGCAAGCACTACCGCGTCGACTGCGACTTCATCGCCGGTTGTGATGGCCACCACGGCGTTTCTCGCAAAAGCGTCCCTCGCGAACAGATCCAGACTTACGAATACGCATTCCCATTTGGCTGGCTGGCGCTCCTCGCCGATGTTCCGCCAGTCTCCGAGCAGGTCGCGTGGATCAACCATATCGATGGCTTCCTCATGTGCAGTCTCCGCTCCAGGACCCGCAGTCGCTATTACTTTCAGGTGCCCGAAGGTGAAGAGCTCAAGAACTGGGATGCGGATCGGTTCTGGGGAGAATACCGTCGCCGCCTGCCTGAATCGCTGGCCCACAAACTTGTCGCCGGCCCGGCGCTGGAAATGAGCATCACGCCGCTGCGCAGCTCTGTTAGCGCACCCATGCGTTTTGGTCGCATGTTCCTGGCGGGCGATGCGGCGCACATCGTCCCTCCCACAGGGGCCAAGGGTCTGAACATGGCCGTGGCGGACGCCAGACGCTTGTACCTTGGCCTGCGCCAGTACTATGCCGGTGGCCATGACCTGGGCCTGCTCGACAGCTATTCTGGAGACTCCTTGGCACGTGTCTGGAAGGCCGTACGGTTCTCCTGGTGGATGACGAATCTGACGCACAAGTTTTCCGACAACCCATTCAACCGGCAAATGCAGCTCGCCGAGCTTGAATATATCTCGCAATCCGTCGCTGCCCAAACCACCATCGCCGAAAATTTTTGCGGCCTGAATTGAGTGCTATCGGCGAAAGCCAATACACCCATCCGACTAAAAGAGGAAGAAGGAAGACATGACCCCATTCAACAGAATCACCGTGCTCGCTTTATTCGCCACCGTGGCGACTGCGGCCAATGCGCAGGCCAAAGAGCTGAAGATCGGCATGGTACTGCCTCTGTCGGGGCCCTTTGCCGCTCATGGACAGCAAATTGAAAATAGCGTGCGCCTTTACATGAAACAACATGGCGACACCGTTGCAGGACGCAAGATCACGCTGATCGTCAAAGACGATACCGGCATCGCCCCTGAGATCAGCAAGCGCCAGGCGCAGCACTTGCTGATCCAGGACAAGGTCGACATATTGGCTGGCTTTGGCATGACTCCATCGGCCTTCTCTGTTGCTCCCCTGGCCAGTGAGACCAAAACCCCGATGGTGGTGATGAATGCGGCCACCTCTTCGATCACTACAAAGTCTGATTACATCGTCCGTACATCAATGACTCTGCCGCAGGTCACCGCACCCCTTGCCACTTGGGCGCTGAAAAGCGGCATCAAGACGGTCTACTCAGTGACCGCGGATTACGGGCCAGGGTATGACGCCGAGGCACAGTTCAAGAAGACGTTCACAGCCGGTGGAGGCAGGATTATTGGCGAATCGCGCACACCAGCGACAGCGCCAGACTTCGCTCCCTTCCTGCGAAAGGCCAAAGATGCCAAACCCGATGCGGTGTTCCTGTTCATCCCGGCTGGGGAGCAAGGAGTGGCCTTTGCCAAGGGCTTCAAGGAGCGTGGTCTGGACAAGGACGGAATTCGACTTATCGCTACAGGGGACATGACCGATGAGGATGTCCTGGATGCGATGGGTGACGCGGGTGAGGGCATCGTCACCTCCTTTCATTATTCACAAGTCCATGACTCAGCAGAAAATAAAGCGTTCGTAGCGGCCTATACCAAAGCCTATCCTGGGAAAAGACCGAATTTCTGGACAGTCGGTGGCTACGATGGGATGCACCTGATCTATGCGGCGCTGAAAAAAACCAAGGGAGACGCCAGTGGCGACAAGTTCATGGCGGCAGTCAAGGGTATGCATTGGATGAGTCCCCGCGGCCCCGTATCAATTGACCCGGCCACGCGCGACATCGTGCAGAACGTCTACATCCGCAAAGTCGAATCTGTTGAGGGTGTGTTGCAAAACGTCGAGTTCGACAAGATCGCGGACGTCAAGGACCCCGGCAAATAAAACTCGCCCAAGACGACGGACCGGCTTGGGTGCCTTGTCGTTGAGCGGTTCGGACGAGCGCCTTGCAGAAAGGATGAGACCCCTTGGGTCCCGATCACCATTCGCTCTCTGAAGATTTGACGCCACGCGGCTGCGCAGGTGCACTGAATCGTAAGCGGATATTGGGATGACGACGCAGCCGTGCAAGACATGAATTCATTGTCCACGGTCCATGCGCCAGTGCACGCGCTGGATAACGAGCCCGCGGCCATTGAGGCGGCACGTGTGGCCGACGCGAGCAGCAGCGCTGTAGTAGGCATGAGATGGAACTTCCAGAGTTACTCATCGGCGTTCCTATCTGTCAGGCTCGGGGATAGATGCTGACAATTCCTCCCTATCGACGGTAGGATTCGGCTGCGCCGCGGCCGTTCCTTTGCAAAGGCTGGCCAGACACCTGCCGCGGCCGAAATGTAGTTCTTCTCACAGATACAGCGAAATATTGAATAAAGGCCCTCAAACTTTACCCAATAATATTTTTCGCGTTTGTAGGGAGTCATGACGCCTCCCGCCGCTCGCGATCGAGCATCGAAGAATTACGCGTGAGGTGATAGTTGTAGGGGTCGATGCGGACGCGTCGCCTCGACGGAATCCATATCCTTCGCGAGCATTTCGGGTCACGCATAATCGACAAAAGAAAGGGATACAGCATGCAATACTTCCTCGACGGGTATCGCAGCGGCGACCCGCGCGTTTGTCCCGCGGCACACGGTAGAAGCGACGAGCAGGGCGCAGTGCCCGACGAAGTGGACGTCCTCATCGTGGGCACCGGCCCGGCCGGGCTGCTGCTCGCCGCCCAGCTTTCGGAGTTCCCGGACATCATCACGCGCGTCGTGGAGAAGGCTGACGGCCCACTGCAGGTGGGGCGCGCGGACGGCGTGAACTGCCGCACCGTGGAGATGTTCGAGGCCTTTGGACTCGCCGACCGGATGACAGCCGAGGCCTACTGGGTCAACGAGACCCATTTCTGGGGACCCGACCCTGACAACAAGGCTCACATCAAACGCCTGGGCCGCGTGCAGGACGTCCGTGACGGGCTCTCCGAATGCCCGCACGTCATCGTTAACCAGGCACGTCTGCTCGACTTCCTCCTGGAGCACATGGGGAACTCCCCGAGTCGACTGAAGGTCGACTACTTCCACGAAGCGGTCAAAGTCGAGGTCCCCGCAGCCGCCGGCGAACGGGTCGCCGTCACGCTTCGTCGCGGCGCGGGCGACGAGGTCGTCGTCAAAGCGAAATACGTCGTCGGCTGCGACGGCGCCCACAGCGTCGTGCGCGAGTCCATCGGCCGCCAAGCCAGGGGGCACGGCGAGGACAAGGCCTGGGGAGTCATGGACATCCTCGCCGAGACCGACTTCCCGGATATCCGTTTCAAGGCCACGATCCAGTCTGCGCATGGCGGCAACATTCTGCTCATCCCCCGCGAGGGCGGATATCTCGTGCGCCTGTATGTCGACATGGGTGAGATCGCCCCCGACGCCCGCCCGACGAAGGAAGAAGTGCTGGCAAAAGCCCAGCGCGTACTGGAGCCGTACACGCTGGACGTGAAGGAGACGGCCTGGTTCTCGGTCTACCGGGTGGGTCACCGCGTGACGGATAAATTCGACGATGTCGATGACAGCCAACTGGAGACCCGCACGCCACGCGTATTCGTCGCCGGCGACGCATCCCACACCCACACGGCGAAGGCCGGCCAGGGCATGAATGTCTCGATGCAGGACACCTTCAACCTCGGCTGGAAGCTCGTCGCGGTGCTGCAGGGCCGTAGCCCCGCCAGCCTGTTGCACACCTACAACTCGGAGCGCCACGGGATCGCCGAGGATCTGATCGCGATGGACACCCGATGGTCAAAGGCGATCGGTGCGGCACAGGTTGAAACCGGCGATCCGCGGGCGGGCATGACGGCCCTGGCTGAAGTCCAGCGGCAGTTCATCGTCAACGGAGAGTTCACCGCGGGGTTTGCGACCCACTACTCACCGGCACTTTTGACCGGCGATGACAGCCATCTGGGGCTGGCCGCCGGCTTCCCGC
>JBDTCK010000068.1:0-16545 GCA_039923645.1 Rhodoferax sp. | reverse complement strand
TGCGCGAGAAGGATGTGCGCTACAGCGGCATCAACCGCAACGACACCGTGATCGAGATCAAGTTCCGTGACAATCCGACGCTGCAAACCGCAAAGGGCCTGATTGCCGACCAGGTCCCCGACCTTGTCACGACGGACGCGCCCGATGGTACGGGCTACAAGTTGATGGCTTCCATCAAGCCCGAGGCCGTTCGGCGCATCCAGGAGCAGGCGCTCAAGCAGAACATGCAGACCTTGCACAACCGCATCAACGAGCTTGGCGTGGCCGAGCCGGTGATCCTTCAGCAGGGGCTCGATCGCATCGTGGTACAGCTGCCCGGCGTGCAGGACACCGCCAAGGCCAAGGAAATCCTCGGGCGCACCGCCACATTGCAGATCCGCATGGTCGACGAAGGCTCCGAAGCCGCCGCTGCCATGGCCGGCGCCGGCACGGTGCCGTTTGGCGACGAGCGCTACCTGGACCTGAATGGCCAGCCCGTCGTTGTCAAGAAACAGGTCATCCTCACGGGCGAGAACCTGACCGATGCGCAGGCTGGTTTTGACAGCCAGACGCAGGAGCCTACCGTCAACCTCACGCTGGACTCCAAGGGTTCGCGCATCTTCAGGGACGTGACCCGGGAGAACGTGGGCAAGCGCATGGCCATCATCCTGTTTGAAAAAGGCAAGGGGCAGGTGGTGACGGCGCCAGTGATCCGTAGCGAGATTGGCGGTGGCCGCGTACAGATTTCAGGGCGCATGACTCCCACGGAGGCCAATGACACCTCACTGCTGCTGCGCGCCGGTTCGCTCGCCGCCCCGATGGAGATCATCGAGGAGCGCACCATCGGCCCGAGCCTGGGTGCCGACAATATCAGCAAGGGCTTTCACAGCGTGACCTGGGGCTTCGTTGTGATCGTCGCTTTCATGTGCATGTACTACATGCTGTTCGGCGTGTTCTCCAGCCTGGCGCTGACGTTCAACCTGGTGTTGATCATCGCTGTGCTGTCGATGCTGCAGGCCACGCTGACGCTTCCGGGCATTGCGGCCATGGCATTTACCATGGGTATGGCGATTGACTCCAATGTGCTGATCAATGAGCGGGTGCGCGAGGAGCTGCGCGCTGGTGCCTCGCCGCAAGCGGCGATTCATACCGGGTACGACCGGGCCTGGGCGACGATTCTGGACTCCAACGTCACGACCCTGATTGCCGGTCTGGCGCTGCTGGCGTTTGGCTCCGGTCCGGTGCGTGGGTTCGCCGTGGTGCATTGCATAGGCATCGTTACCAGCCTGTTCTCATCGGTGTTTTTCTCCCGCGGCCTGGTCAATCTCTGGTACGGACGCAAGAAGAAGCTCAAGAGCTTGTCGATTGGTACGGTATGGCGTCCGGCGGCAGAGACTGCCGTGGCCAACGTGAAATAAGGGACGGCGAGATGGAATTTTTCAAAATCCACAAGGACATCCCGTTCATGCGGCACGCCCTGATCTTCAACATGGTCTCGTTGGTCGTGTTTTTGCTGGCGGTGTTTTTCCTGATCACACGCGGCCTGAACCTGTCGGTGGAGTTCACCGGCGGCACCGTCATGGAGGTCAGCTATTCGCAACCGGCCGACCTCGCCAATGTCCGCAGCACGATCTCCAAACTCGGTTTCCCCGATGGGCAAGTGCAAAATTTTGGCAACTCGCGCGATGTGATCATTCGCCTGCCGGTAGAAAAAGGTGTTACATCCACACAACAGAGTGAGCGGGTCACCGCGGCGTTGAAAGCCGCCGATCCGACCGTTGTCATGCGCCGGACCGAGTTTGTCGGCCCGCAAGTGGGCGAGGAGTTGGTGACCAATGGCCTCAAGGCCCTGGGCACGGTGGTTGCGGGAATCATGATTTATCTCGCCATGCGCTTCGAATGGAAGTTTGCGGTGTCGGCGATCATTGCCAACCTGCACGACGTGATCATCATCCTGGGGTTCTTCGCGTTTTTCCGCTGGGAATTCTCGCTTTCGGTGCTGGCCGCGGTGCTGGCCGTGCTGGGCTACTCGGTCAACGAGTCGGTGGTGATTTTCGATCGGGTGCGCGAGGCCTTCCGGCGCTACCGGAAGATGAACTCGACGCAGATCATCAACCACGCCATTACCGCCAATATCAGCCGCACCATCATCACGCACGGCTCGACGCAGATGATGGTGTTGTCGATGCTGCTATTCGGCGGCCAGACGCTGCACTACTTTGCTTTGGCGTTGACTGTTGGTATTCTGTTCGGTATCTACTCATCAGTATTTGTGGCGGCCGCGATTGCAATGTGGCTCGGTATCAAGCGCGAAGACATGATCAAGACACCGGTCAGGAAAGAGGGAGAAGATCCGAACGACCCGAATGCGGGAGCGCGGGTCTAGACCAGCATGGCTGTTGCTCGCCCGTCAACGCCTGATTCACTCCTCTCGCGCCAGGCGCGCGAGCGGTTTGTTGCCGAGGTGGGTGAAACGTTTGTGGAACTGGCGGACGCTATCCAGACGCGACTGGTGGCGCTGGCGGATCAGGTCGGCGATCCCCGCAGCATGCAGGAGCGGCGCGATGCGATGCTGGCCTTTCAGAAGTTGCGCGCCGGCTGGCTTGAAGCCGTGCAACGGGTATGGCGCAAAACGCTGACGCCGACCATCAAGGTGGCACGCGACATGCAAGCGACCGAGCTGCTGTCGCTGATGGGGAACGACGAGGTCGAGAACAACATTCTGGCGTCGCGTCTGGTGCAGTCCATCGTGGACAAGACGAGCTGGGAGTTTAACGACTTGCGCCTGCGCATCCAGCGGCTGGACAACGTGCAGGAACTGAATGCCCATGACGCCTTTCGCCCCGAGGAACTGGCCGCCCTGGTCGTGCAGCAGTGGACGGCCTGTGGGCTGGATCGGGTGGCTTGGGCACTCGTCAATGATGTCCTCCGGCACCACTTTGCAGATCACCTCATCGACGCCTATCACCATGCCAACGAGTTCCTGATTCAGCGTGGCGTCATGCCCGAGATCGACCTCAAACCCCAAGTCAAACGCACCTCAGGCGGTCGATTGGGCTCGCGCCGAAGCGCCGACGCCCAGAGCACGGGCGCAGGGGCGCCCGTCGATACCACAGGCAGTCATTCCAGCGCATCTGGTTTCGCCGGGGGTGGTGAGCACGCTGGCGCTGGCGTTTCTGCTGGCACCGGCATCCCGGGGCCCACACAGCGCACGGGCGTCAGCCGGCTGGCCGATGAAACCCGCATGCTCACGGGCACGACGCCGCTGGCCAGGGTGCGGATGCGCGCGCAAGGCGTGATCGGGCAGCTCAAGCGACTGTTGACCGACCGGGTCCCGGACTACGACATGACGCGGCCGATGCAGGCGTCGCCGGTACTGGCGCAGGCCATCTCCGACATCGAGGCCACGCAGCTGGCCGCGTATGCGGGCGCGCAGGTCACTTATGACGCCCCCGGCGTTGAGCAGGCCGTGCACCAGCTCCGCGAGCGCACCGTCAGTCTCAAGAGCAAGGCGACCAGCGCCAACGAGAAGGCGACCATTGAAATCGTGGCGCTGATGTTCCAGAGCATCCTGGCCGAGGAGCGCATCCCGGCCAGCGTGCGCGTCTGGTTTGCGCGGCTGCAGATGCCCGTCTTGCGCGTGGCACTGGCGGAGCCGGAGTTCTTCGGCACCCTGCAGCATCCGGCGCGCCAGCTGATGGACCGCATGGGGTCGTGCGTCATGGGATTCGACGCGCGCACCATCGGTGGCAGCGCGCTCGAGACCGAAATCAAGCGGGTGGTGCAGGTGATTGAGCAGTACCCCGAGACGGGACGTCGCGTGTTCCAGCTGGTGTATGACGAGTTCCAGAAGTTCCTGTCCAAATTCCTGACCGAAAAAGGAGCCACGCAGCACGTCGTCTCGGTGGTGCAACAAGTCGAGCAAAAGGAAACGCTCGCGATCCAGTACACCATCGAGATGCGCAACATGCTCAACACCATGCCGGTGCGCGACGAGATCCGCGACTTCCTGTTCAAGGTGTGGGCCGAAGTGTTGGCACTGGCGGCTGTCAAGAATGGCCCGCAGCACGAGGACACCCTGCAGCTCAAGCGTGCGGCGGTGGATCTGGTGTGGGCGGCCAGCGCCAAGCCCAACCGCAGCGACCGGGCCCGAGTGATCCAGGATTTGCCCAAGCTCTTGCAGCTACTGCGCCTGGGCATGACACAGCTTAATGTGGCCAAACCGGTGCAGGAAGTCCATCTCAAGGTCATTGGCGACACGCTGGCCGACGCTTTCCTGTCCAAGACAGCCGCCATCCCCCAGCAGCAGATCGACGACATGGCCCGGCGGCTCGCCAACCTGGAAGACTTCGTCACCGACGACGGCACCGGTGAATTGCCGTTCGATGCCGAAAGCCTCGAGTTGATGCTGGGCATCGACGCGGCCAGCATCAACGTGGTGTCGGACGGCGGCTCGCGTCCCACCGAGGCGATGCTGGGCTGGGCGCAGGAGCTCGAGCTGGGGAGCTGGTTCGCGCTGGACCACAACAGCAAGCTCAGCCAGGTCCAGTATGTCTGGCGCAGCGAGCGCAAGCAGCTGCACCTGTTTGCCTCGACAGACGGGCGCAGCTACCTGATTCAGGCGCGCCGGCTCGCGGCTTATCTGCAGGCCGGCCTTCTGGTGCCCACCGAAGAAGAAGCGCTCACGGTGCGCGCCACGCGCGAGGCGCTGGCCAAGCTCGACGCCAATCCGGAGCGTTTGCTGAACTGAAATGAACACCCCCGACGCGCCTTTGGCGCCTCCCCCTCAAGGGAGCAACACCAGCGGTCCGGCCAAGCCGGTACCGTGGTGTTCATTGCCGGGTCGGGCCGGTTTCATGCGTGTTGGGTCGCGCACGGTGCGCTGAAGAATTGACGTGTGGCCCGGCCCGTCAGTGGGCCAGCCGCTCTGAGGTGTCATCGCACAGCTCATCGAGCACCAGCGAATCGGGCTCTTCGCCAAAGTGCCAATAAACCATCAGCACGATGATCTTGAGGTCGTCCAGCAAGACCGGGTCACCGGGCACGGCCATTGCGCGATCGAGCACGATTTCGCGCATGGGCGCGGGCAGAACCCCCGAAGTTTCGAGAAAACTCACAAAACCCAGGCACTGCGCACCCAGATGGTCCTGCTCCGCGACCGAGTACACCCGCATGCTAATGGGTGACTGGCGCGACTCGGTCATGCCAGCGCTCGCGCCAGGGGCGGCCGGGGCGGCGCCCATCTGCGTGTCCACTGCGGCCCGGTTCAGGCCTTCGAGCCAGAAAAGGGCCTGCGAAATTTCGTCTGGCTCGAAGCCGGCGATGCTTAGCTTGCGCCCGAGCTGCGGCAGCTCGGGACATGCATCGCCGCGCCAGTAGCTTTCGTAGACATACACGAGCACTTCAAACATGGCCTCAATATAGCGCAGAAGTGTGGTGGGCAGAACGTGCCGTGTGACGGGCGCGAGGTGTGCCGCGACGCTGAGCGGCGCCAGGTAACTTCAGCCGGCCCGGTACCGCGGGACCCTCAACTCCGGCCCATGCGCTGGAACAGGCCACCGGGTAGTCGCGCCACTTGGCCATCGAGTTCCAGTTCCAGCAGTTGAGCCTGCAACTGCGCGGTCGCAAGCCCGGTTCGAGCCTGCAAGGCGTCCAGGCTGACCGGGTCATAGCCCATCCGTCGGAGCAGACTTTGTTGCGAAGGGTCCTGGCTCCCGGCGCCCCCATCGTCGGCCTGAGGCGTAATGTTGTGCAAAATGCCGGGGAACCGAAGCTCTTCGAGCACGTCCTGCGCCGTCTCGACCAGCTTGGCGCCCTGCCGGATCAGCGCGTGGCAGCCGCGCGACTGGGTGGAGGCGATCGAGCCCGGGATGGCAAACACATCCTTGCCTTGCTCGGCGGCGAGCCGGGCGGTGATCAGCGAGCCGGACTGCAGCGCCGCTTCAACCACCAGGGTGCCCTGCGCCAAGCCCGCCAGAATGCGGTTTCTTTTGGGAAAGTTGGCCGCCAGCGGGGGCGTGCCGATCGGGAATTCGCTGATGATCAAGCCGCGGCGGGCAATTCTGTGGGCCAGTTCCAGGTGCTTTTTGGGGTAGACCCGGTCCAGCCCGGTGCCGACGACTGCCACCGTGGCCAGTCGCTGGCCCCCCCGATCCGCGCCTTCCAGCGCACCCAGATGGGCTTCGCCATCGACCCCCAGCGCCAGTCCCGAGATCACCGTCAGGCCTGCCTCGCTGAAGGCGCGGGCAAACTGCCTCGCATGGACGGCGCCCTGCGGCGTCGGGTTGCGGCTGCCTACGATGGCGAGGCTGCGCCGCAGGTCATATGCTAGCGAATTGGTAGCGTCGTGCGAATACCCTGTATGGACCAGGACTTGATTCTCTTCAATATTCTCGGCGCCGAGCAAGTACAGCATCAGCGGCGGATCCTCGATATTCAGCAACGAGTCCGGATAGTCGGCGTCGCCCAGCGCCAGTACCCGGCGCCGCGTGCCCGGGGCCGCTTCCTGCAGCCACTGCCAGGTGGCCTCGACCTGGTCGGCCAAGTCGGGCGGCTCGGTCAGCAGCGCCGCGCTCTGGGTGGCGCTGACAATCTGGCGCAGCGCAGCTGCAGGCTGGCTGAACACCGCCTGCGGCAGCCCGAACGCGGCCAGCAGCTTGCGTGCGCCGGCATTGCCCACGCCGGGGGTCAGTGTGAGTCTGAGCCATCCGGCGAGTTCGTTGCGCTCCATGGGCGTGGCGAGCCGTCAGGTCGCAGGCGTAGGCGTACCAGGGACGCGGGCCATCCCCTAGCGCGGATTGACGACGCGGTCGCCGACCCGCACGCCGTCGGTAATTTCCAGGATCAGCGCGTAGGACAGCTTTTCGAACGGGCGGAACACCATGAGCAGGCCATTGCGCTCGTTCGGCAGTTTCAATTGGTCATGGGCCGGGTCAGTGGGGTCTTCCAGGCGCCGCCCGTCTTTCAGGATGGCCAGCACATCGCCGCTCTCGATGCCGTCATCGGTACCGCGGTTGATCACCACCACCTGGTTTTGTGCGGCGTTGACCACGGCGCTGCCATAGACCGAAACGATGCGCCCTTTCACGTCGCCTTGCGGGGCGTGCGGCGTGTAGCTGAGAAACTGGCGCGGCGGTTCGGGCAGAAGACGGTCGCCGACGCGAATCTCTTCCTTCGATGACACGATGTCAATGGTGGCCGGCACAATATCGACCTTCGATTTTCCATCCGCGCTTTCGCTCACGGCTCCGGACTGGCCGCGCACCAGACGTGCCTTGCCAAGGTATTGGGCCTCGTAGCCGAGCACTGCACCGGTGTCTGGATCCTTCAGCGGCGTGGCGTTGCGGAACACCCGGAAGTCAATGGTCTTGCCCGAGGCATCCCTGAGCGGTGCGCTGGCGTCGCCGAGCGCGTAGGCACGGTCGCCGCGCGACAGCATGACGCGATTTTCCTGGGTCGCAACAATGCGCGGCGCATGTGCCAGGCGATTTTCATCAACGACGATGCCCTCCGTCAGGAATGGCTCGATCAGATCCGGCCGCAGCGCCGGCAGCGCCATATCGGCCAGCGATTCATAGCGTGTGTGGGGTTCCAGGCGTACGGTCGGTATTGATCCTGCCCTATCGCCCGCCTGGCCCGTGCGCAACCGGGCACGGCCACTAGACTTATCCAGGTACAGGCTCTGGCCAGGGTAGATGAGGTTCGGGTTGCGGATTTCCTGCAGGTTCATGCCCCACAGCTCGGGCCAGCGCCAGGGGTGCTTGAGGTACATGCCCGAGATGGCCCACAGGGTATCGCCGCGTTTGACGGTATAGCTGTCGGGTGCGTTGGCCGCCAGCTCGCTCAATGCGACCCCGGCCTGTGCCACGTGCTGGGCCGTCGCCCGCTGTGTGGGGGTGACCGGATAATTCTGGGCTTGCGCGGGTGCTGCGAGCAGCAGGCCCGCAAGGGCGGTGAGAGCCAACAGCGGAGGCCGGATTGCAAGTGTGGTGGTTGCTGTGCTGGTTCCCGCCATCATGTGTTTCATATTGTTCTGCATCCCGGACGCCCCGAAGGGGACTGAATCGGGCCGTCTGCGTAGGGCAGTAGACCCGGCGAAAATCTTCATCGATTGCGGTTGATTCTCCGCTCAAGCCCTTGATTGGGCAACGTTTATTGGCTTTTGGGGCTGCCGGCACCGGCAAAAGTAGCGAAAATAGCGACATCCATTTCGAGATTCCATGACCTTGCTTTCCATTCTCTGCTATCCCGACCCCAGGCTGCACAAAGTTGCAAAGCCGGTGCGCGCGGTGGACGCGCGCATCCGCACGCTGGCCGACGACATGCTGCACACCATGTACGAGGCGCAGGGTGTCGGGCTGGCCGCCACCCAGGTTGACATACACGAGCGCCTCATTGTGCTGGACGTGTCCGACGAGCGCGACCAGCCGCTGGTGCTGATCAACCCCGAGATCATCTGGGCCAGCGCCGAGCGCCATATCAGTGACGAGGGTTGCCTGTCGGTGCCCGGCATCTACGACGGCGTCGAGCGCGCCGCTGCTGTCAGAGTGACCGCGCTGGACGCCGAGGGCGAACTGCGCACTCTTGAGGCCGAAGGCATGCTGGCCGTTTGCATCCAGCATGAGATGGACCACCTGATGGGCAAGGTGTTTGTAGAGTATCTTTCCCCACTCAAGCGCAACCGTATCAAGACCAAGATGCTCAAAGCCAGACGCGAAGCGGAGAAAGTCTGATTGGGGGCGCGCATCCTGTTCCATCTGGAGATTCCATGCCAGTGTACAAATCAGTAGCGTTGGTGGCGACCGGTCTGGTGCTGGCGGGCTGTGCCGCATTTTCACCGGTGCGCCCCGGCATGACCCGGGCCGAAGTGGTGTCGCGCATGGGCCAGCCGACTGCTGTGGTGTCGCTGCCGGGCGGCGACGTGCGCCTGCAATTTTCGGGTCAACCTGCCGGCCAGACCGCGTACATGGTGGATCTGGACGCTTCGGGCCACGTGCTGCGGGATCGCCAGGTACTGACCGCTGAGAGCTTCGCCAGAATCAAGCCTGGCTGGAGTCGTGCCGACGTGCTGCGCGATTTCGGCCGGCCGGCGCGAATCGACCATGTGGCGACCTGGCACGGCGACGTCTGGACCTATCGCTGGCGCAACGATGCCGACATGTACTACTGGGTCTTCTTCGACCAGGACGACAAGGTCGGGCGCACCCAGCAGGGCATGGAGTTCATCAGTGCCCCCGACAACATCAAGAGTTGAGCACGTTCCGCGACCATGAATGGGCGGCAACCGGCAGCCTGAACCCCTTGGCTCGGCTCCATCGATGCGCCTGACCTTTGCCGGTACGCCCGAATTTGCCTGCGTTGCGCTGCGGCAGCTGCACGGGGCGGGCCATCAGGTGCCGCTGGTGTTGACCCAGCCCGACCGTCCTGCGGGGCGCGGCCTGAAACTGCAAGCCTCACCCGTCAAGCGATTTGCCCAGGCGAAAGACATCCCAGTGGTGCAGCCGCGCAGCCTGCGGCTCGACGGCAGGTATCCGGACGACGCCGCGGCGGCGCGCGCGGCCATCGAAGCAGCGCAGGCCGACGTGATGGTGGTTGCCGCTTACGGACTGATCCTGCCGCAATGGGTGCTGGAGGCACCTCGGTGGGGGTGCCTCAACATCCACGCCTCGCTGCTGCCACGCTGGCGCGGTGCGGCGCCAATCCACCGCGCCATCGAGGCTGGCGACGGCGAGACCGGCGTCACCATCATGCAGATGGACGCGGGCCTGGACACGGGCGACATGGTGCTGGTGCAGTCGCTGCCGATCATGCCGCACGACACTACGGGCAGTCTGCACGACAAGCTCGCTCTGCTCGGCGCGCGCATGATCGTCGAAGCGCTGGACCTGGCCAGCCAAGGACATCTCACGCCCGTCCCGCAGCCTGCCGACGGCGTGACCTACGCGCACAAGATCGACAAACATGAAGCCGCGATCGACTGGACGCAGCCGGCGCCGGTGATCGCACGGCGCATCCGTGCGTTCGACCCGTTCCCTGGTGCCGCGAGTCGGCTCGACGGTGAAATCATCAAGCTGTGGAGCTCCGAAATTGATAGTGAATCGTCAATACCCGATAAGGATTCCGGGACGATTTTGTCTGTAAATGCGGGCGGCGTATGTATCGCCTGCGGCGCCGGCGTGCTGCGTGTCACCGAGCTGCAACGCGCTGGCGGCAAGCGCCTGGCCGTGGCCGATTTCCTGCGCGGGTTTGTGCTCGCGCCCGGCATGCGCTTCGAGGGCTGAGGTTTCGGTGGGCTGACGCCGCGGTGAGGTTCTGCGCTCGCACATGACCCATACGGACTTGCGAAGGCTTTGCCGGCTGCGACGCGGCCTCTAAAATTGGCGTTTGTCCCGTCCTTGTGAGGCTGCCGCGCCATGAACTTCATTCGTTTCTCCGACCTGTGTACCCAGGGCAAAGTGCGCGGCCTGCGCGTTTTCGTGCGGGCCGACCTCAACGTGCCGCTGGACGATGCGGGGCGCATTGTTGAAGACACGCGCATCCGCGCCGAGCTGGCCTGCCTGCGTATGGCGCTCGATGCCGGTGCTGCCGTAATGGTGACCTCGCACCTCGGGCGCCCGACCGAGGGCGCCTTCCACGCACGCGATTCGCTGGCGCCGATCGCGGCGCGTCTTGGCGAATTGCTGGGCTGCGAGGTGCCGCTGATTTCCCATTGGGTCGATGGGTTCTTGGTCGCAGGCCAGCCGTTGGCTCCCGGCCAGCTCGTGCTGCTGGAGAACTGCCGCCTCAATCCGGGCGAAAAGAAGTGCGATGAAACCTTGTCCAGAAAGATGGCTGCACTGTGCGACATTTATGTCCACGATGCCTTTGGTACGGCGCATCGCGCCGAAGCGAGCACTTACGGCATGGCCCAGTTTGCGCCGATCGCCTGTGCCGGCCCGCTGCTGGCTTCCGAGATGGATGCCATCCGCAAAGCGGTGAGTGACCCCAAGCGCCCGCTGGTCGCGATCGTGGCGGGTTCCAAGGTCTCGACCAAGCTGACCATACTCAAGGCGCTGGCCGACAAGGTTGACCAGCTGATCGTGGGTGGCGGCATTGCGAACACCTTCATGCTGGCCGCTGGTCTGAAGATCGGCAAAAGCCTGGCCGAACCCGACTTGCTGGCCGAGGCCAGTGCCGTGATGCAGGCGATGAAGGCGCGCGACGCCGAGGTGCCGATTCCGACCGACGTGGTGACAGCCAAGACCTTTGCCGCCGACGCTGCCGCCACCATCAAGCCGGCCACCGAGGTGCAGGACGACGACCTGATCCTGGACATCGGCCCGCAGACCACCGCCAGGCTGGCCGCGCAACTGATGACCGCAGGCACCATCGTCTGGAACGGCCCGGTCGGCGTGTTCGAGTTCGAAGCTTTTTCCAAAGGCACGGAAGGCATTGCTCGCGCCATTGCCGCGAGTTCTGCTTTCTCGATAGCCGGTGGCGGCGACACGCTGGCGGCGATTGCCAAGTACGGCATTGAAAAGCAGGTCGATTACATTTCCACCGGCGGCGGCGCCTTTCTGGAAGTGCTCGAAGGCAAGACGCTGCCGGCCTTTGAGGTTTTGCAAAAACGCGCGGCCGGCTGATCGGTGGGTGACGAAGCCGATCGCCGAAAATGCCGAAAATCAGCAAAAAAATACCGCACTATCGCATGCTGAATAAGTGTTGGCAGCTATTAATAATATAGCAAAACACTACTTGAACGCGCCACTCAGTTAGCGGCGCCTTCTGAACCTACCCGGTTTCCAAGAAGATTCGCAAGCTCGGCCTTGTTGTTCACGGCCAGCTTCTTGAAACAACGCGAAATGTGGTTGCGAACCGTGGCGGGCGACAAGGTCAGAGTCGCCGAAATTGCCGAATAAGTTTCGCCCTTGGCATAGCGGCCGGCGATTTCGCTCTCGTGAGCGGTCAGCTTGTCCAGCGGGCTCCTGGCTTTTACTTCCAAGAAACGCAAGTTGTCGTTTTGTTTGAGTTCGATGGTGAGCGATTTCGCCCTGTAAACGCCGCCTTCGATGACACATCGCGCCAACGCCTCAGGCAGCAGATTGCTACGCCATTCGGGCCAATGGCTCCGCAGCACGGCGGCAAAAGCGGGCGAAATTTCCCGGATAAATCCCTGGTCGTCGGCCAGCGCCCAGGCATTGAGCCGGGTGTCTCTGACGTTCAGAAAATGCCGTAACCGCGCAGCGCGGAATGCTTCGACCAGATGCGGCATCAGTAATTCCTTGGTCTGGCGCTCGGTTTCGCTGAAAGGCCGGCTGGCGTCGTGCCGCCACAGTGTCAGGAATTCCGACAGCGACGATATCGGATCGATCTGCAGCGTTCCCAGCGACCATTCGATGCGATAGCGCCTGCCGATAGCGCGGTACAGCGCCGTGCGGACAAATTGCGCGCGCGTCGTCAGGTTGGACATGTTGATGCTGGTGCCGGGACTGGCCGCCATTGCGGCGCGAAAGAAATCATCGGCTATATACGGCGGATAAGTTTCGATGATCGACTTGTCGCAGTTATGCAGATGCAGCCAATGAATTTTCATGGGCTCCGTAGCGGCGTTGCCCCACCACGCCGAGTCGAATTGGATCAGGCTGCGAACCTGCTCCAGCGCCCAGTCCTGAAACTTGCGCAGCGGCACGTCCCGGCCCTCGCGGTACAAGGACAGCACGACTTGGTTAAGAGATTGCGCCGCGGTGAGGTTCACGAATGTAACGAATGTGATGTGTCGTAAGCATATTGCGCTTTCGCGAAAATGGCATCAGCCGACGCGGGATGGAAGGCATTGCGATCGGAATAGAGTATTTATTCCTAATTCACTATGCATTTGCATCATAAATTCGTTTTACACCAGAAAGCGTAAAACAGGCATGTCGTCGATATTTAACTAGAACCATTCGCTTAAAAATCATCTAGGCGGTTGATTTTAAATGGATTTCTATTACTCGCCGAAATAGGGCCTTCGGCGGCATGAAATGTGCTTAGTTGCTTTTACAGCTTGTAAAAAATAGTTGCAATTGGTTCGCGTTAAAACATTCGGAGACAAAGACATGCCTGCCCAAGCCATAAAAGCTACAAGGTTCCATTGCCTTCCAACTCGTAAGACCGCTGTCGCACAACTGGTTGCGCAGTTGTTTGCCGGCGGGCTGCTGCTGGGCGCGACAGTACCTGCGTTTGCGTTGAGTTGCAACTGGAATCCGTTGTCGGGCAACTGGAGCGCGGCGGCGCTCTGGTCCTGTGCATCGGTTCCAGGCTCGGCCGACACCGCCGGCATCGCGGCCACCAAAACCGTCACCATCAACAGCGGCCAGTCCATCCTGAACCTGAACAATGCAGGCAGCGTGAACATCGACGCTTTCGTGCTTTCGCTGCAGGGCGGCGGCGGCACTGTCAACACCGGCACCATCAATGTCGGCGCCGGGCCGAATCCCAATAACGCGGCGCTACAGGTCGGCGCCGGCCACAACATCACCAATACCGGCGGCGTCATCAACGTCAGCGCCGACAGCGTGGTCAACCAGTTCGGCAGCACCATCACCGGTGGCACCATCAATACAACCGGCACCGGCAAGGTGGTGGCATTCAGCAGCAGTGCGAACATTCTCTCTGGCCTGACACTGAACGGCACGCTGGACATGGCCACGAACGCCAATTCCCGCGAACGCATCAGCAACGGCCTGACGCTCAACGGCGGCGTCAACATCGCCAACGGCGGCATCCTGAGCCTGGACAGCACCTCGGTGGCCAACCAGACCATCGGAGGTACCGGCACCATCAACCTCAACGACCCGGGCGCGCGCGTGGCCATCGAAGGCGGCGGCATCACGACGCTGGGCGCCGACATCGTGGTGCGCGGCCAGGGCAACGTCGGGGTGGCCAATTTGGCGGGCGGCGCCAACACACTGGTCAACAATGGCCGCATCTCGGCCGACATCGGCGGCGGCACGCTCGCGCTCGCGCCGCCAGCCAACAGCGGTTCCATCACCAACAACAACGTGCTTGACGCGCGCAACGGCGGCACGCTGGTGATCTCCAGCCAGGTCGACAACACCAACGGCCAGATTAATGCTCAGACGGGCAGCACCGTTGTGCAAAACGGCGTCACCATCACGGGCGGCACGTTGGGCAGCACCGGCACCGGTGTCATCCAGGCCATGAGCAGTAGCGGCAACTTTCTCAGCGGCGTCACGCTGGGCAGCGGCAGCGTGCTGGACTTGACGGCGATCGCCAATTCTCGCGAGCGCATCATCAACGGCGCCACGCTCAACGGCGCGATCAACATTGCCAACGGCGGCATCCTGAGCCTGGACAGTGGGGCCACCACGGGCGGCAACCAGACCATCGGTGGCACCGCCGTCATCAACCTCAACGATGCCGGCGCCCGCCTGGCTGTCGAAGGCACGGGTTCCACCACGCTGGGATCGGGCATCACGGTGCGCGGCCAGGGCAACATCGGTTCAGCCAATATTTACGGCGGGAACAACGTGCTCACCAGCAACGGCCTGGTCTCCGCTGACGTGAGCGGCGGCACGCTCAACATAGTGCCGCCAGCCAACAGTGGCAGTTTCATCAACAACGGCACGCTGCAGGCGATCAACGGCGCGACCCTGCTGCTGTCGACCAACATCACGTCCAACAACGGCAGCCAGATCATCGCCGGCGCGGGCAGTTCGGTGGTGCAAAACGGGGTCACCATCGACGGCGTCATCAAGGCGAGCGGCACGGGCGTCTTCACGGCGGTCAGCAGCGCCAGCAATTACCTTGACGGCGTGAACTTCACCGGCACGCTGGACCTGGGCAGCGTTGCCAACGCACGCGAACGCATCAGCAACAGCGCCACACTCAACGGCGCGATCAACATTGCCAACGGCGGTATCCTGAGCCTGGACAGTGGAGCCACCACCGGCGGCAACCAGACCATCAGCGGCACTGCCGCCATCAACCTCAACGACTCCAGCGCCCGCCTGGCCATCGATGGCACGGGTTCCACCATGCTGGGATCGGGCATCACGGTGCGCGGCCAGGGCGACTTCGGTTTAGCCAACAATTACGGCGGGAACAACGTGCTCACCAGCAACGGCCTGGTCTCGGCTGACGTCAGCGGCGGCACGCTCAACATAGTGACGCCGGGCAACAGTGGCAGTTTCATCAACAACGGCACGCTGCAGGCGATCAACGGCGCGACACTGCTGCTGTCGACCAACATCATGGCCAACAGTGGCAGCCAGATCATCGCCGGCGCGGGCAGTTCGGTGGTGCAAAACGGGGTCACCATCAACGGCGTCATCAATGCGATTGGCACGGGCGTCTTCACGGCGGTCAGCAGCGCCAGCAATTACCTCGACGGCGTGAACTTCACCGGCACGCTGGACCTGGCCAGCATCGCCAACGCACGCGAACGCATCAGCAACAGCGCCACGCTCAACGGCGCGATCAACATTTCCAACGGCGGCATCCTGAGCCTGGACAGTGGGGCTACCACCGGCGGCAACCAGACCATCAGTGGCACCGCGGTTATCAACCTTAACGACCCCGGCGCCCGCCTGGCCGTCGAAGGCACGGGTTCCACCACGCTGGGATCGGGCATCACGGTGCGCGGACAGGGCAACTTCGGTTTAGCCAACAATTACGGCGGGAACAACGTGCTCACCAGCAACGGTCTGGTATCGGCTGACGTGAGCGGCGGCACGCTCAACATAACGACACCGGCCAACAGTGGCAGTTTCATCAACAACGGTGTGATGGATGCCCGTGGTGGCGGCACACTGGTTCTGTCCACGTCGATTGCCAACACCAACGGCCAGATTAATGCTCAGACGGGCAGCACCGTTGTGCAAAACGGCGTCACCATCACGGGCGGCACGTTGGGCAGCACCGGCACCGGTGTCATCTTGGCCATGAGCAGTAGCGGCAACTTTCTCAGCGGCGTCACGCTGGGCAGCGGCAGCGTGCTGGACTTGACGGCGATCGCCAATTCTCGCGAGCGCATCAGCAATGGCGCCACGCTCAACGGCTCGATCAACATTGCCAACGGCGGCATCCTGAGCCTGGACAGTGGTTTGGTCGCCAACCAGACCATTGCCGGTACGGGCATCATCCACCTCAACGACGCCGGCGCCCGCCTGGCCGTCGAAGGCACGGGTTCCACCACGCTGGGGTCGGGCATCACAGTGCGCGGCCAGGGCAACATCGGTTCAGCCAACAATTACGGCGGGGTCAACGTGCTGAGCAACAACGGCCTGATCCTGGCCGATGGCGGCACACTGACCATCACCGCCCCGGCCAACAGCGGTTCATTCGCCGGCACCGGCACCCTGCAGGTCAACGGCGGCGCGCTCAATGTGTCCACCGGCAGCGCCAGTACCCAGGGCAAGCTGGTGATCGGCGCGACCGGCACGTTAGGCCTGGGCGCGCAGAATCTCACGCTCACGAGCGACTACACCAACGTGCAGGCTGGCAGCGGTAACAGCTTTGACCGCCGCGCCGGCGTCACCGGCACAGGTCAGATCCTGGCCGGCGGCAACGCGGCGCAGATCATCA
>JBDTCK010000067.1:0-19176 GCA_039923645.1 Rhodoferax sp. | reverse complement strand
CACTTCGACCATGCCGCCAACCGGCCAGCCGCCGCCCGGCAACTGTGCATCGAGTGCAGCATGCCCGGTGGGCAGCACGGCGCTGTCGGCACGGGCGAGCGCCTCCCCGCGCCACACATGAGGCAGGTCGAGCAGATGAAGGTGAGAAGAACGGGCAGCCACGGCGGGCAAGGTCCAAAAAGGGGTTGCAATGATAACTGTACATTTATAAGGGGTATCCACTTAGCTCCAGCGTGGAATAAAGCTGGATAAATGTCCAGTACTCTGCATTGTATTGCCGCAGGCCAGATATTCAAGCCTTTTGCACCACGTCCTGGTAGGTCACCGGGGCTGTGACCACGGCCTGTTGGAGTAGCCGGTAGAACAGCATGCCGCGCGAACTCGAAGTGCGACGATTGAAGCGGAACACGAATTCGTCCAGATAGGCATCCAGATGCTCGGGTTGAACCGAGCCATGATGCGTGCCCAGAATCCAGCGCTGCACCAGCGATGCCACCCGATGCACTCCGGCCATGGACACATGGGCCGGCACGTCCGAGCCGAGCATGACCGTGCGTTGATGGTCATAGCCTAGTTCACCCAACGATCGGTAGGCGGCCGAGCCATCGGTGCGCACTTGGGCGCCCGACTCGATGACTTCCTGCACGAACGCAATCACGTAAGGTGCCGATTCCCTGGGAAGGCGGCGCAGGCGGATGCGCCCGAATCCCTTGGGTTGCAGCATCTCCACGGCCAAGACAACCAGCACCTTGGTCGTGCTGCTCTTGCGCCCTGCCGGGGAGAGGGGCTCTTGCCGCTCGGTGATGGCCATGTAGGTTCCGTCGACCTCGACCAGACCTTTGAGTTGCTCGCGCCCTGGACGCACCATGGCACGACGAAACCGGTGCAGCATGGTCCAAGCGGTCTGGTAGCTGCCCAGGCCCAGCACGCGCTGTAGTCCCAAGGCGCTCACGCCCTGCTTTTGGTTGGTCAGATACCACGCCGCGGCCAACCACACGCGCAACGGTGTGCGGGTCTTGTCGAAGATGGTGCCGGCGGTCACCGAGCTCTGGTGTTGGCACGCGCGGCACATCAACCGCGTGCGGCTGGCACGGTATGCCGGCGCGGCACTGCCGCAGCGAGGACAGACGAATCCACCGGCCCAGCGCAGCCTCTCCAGATAGGCCAGGCAAGCCTCCTCAGTGGCAAACCAGTCGAGAAAGTCGTTCCAGTTCTGGGGGTAGTCCTTGCCTGGAATTGGCGCTAATATCTGGATATCCATCCAGTTATTTTGCTCTAGCTGGAGCTAAGTGGATACCCCTTACATTTATACAGTATCTCGCAATCCCCCACAAGGACTTGCCTGCTTCGCAGGCGCCCGCGCAATCACGCGGCCATGTCAGCCGCTACGCGTAACGCCAAACTTCGTGCGGGCTCAGTTCAATGCAGCTTGGCGCCGGTCTTGGCCTGCAGGGCTTCCATCGTCACGCCCGGCGCCAACTCGACCACTTTGAGGCCCTGGGGCGTGACATCGATCACAGCCAGGTCGGTGATGATGCGGTCCACCACGCCCACGCCGGTCAGCGGCAGCGTGCACTGGGGCAGGATCTTGAGGTCCTCCGTGCCATCCTTCTTTTTGGCGACGTGTTCCATCAGGATGATCACACGCTTGACACCGGCCACCAGATCCATCGCGCCGCCCATGCCCTTGATCATCTTGCCGGGGATCATCCAGTTGGCCAGATCGCCTTTCTCACTGACCTGCATCGCGCCCAGGATGCTGAGGTTGATCTTGCCGCCGCGGATCATGGCGAAGCTGTCATGGCTGCCGAAGATCGACGAGCCCTTGATGGTGGTCACGGTCTGCTTGCCCGCATTGATCAGGTCGGCATCGACCTGATCCAAGGTCGGGAACGGGCCGATGCCGAGCATGCCGTTCTCCGACTGCAGCCAGACCTCCTTGTCGGCGGGCACGAAATTGGCCACCAGCGTCGGGATGCCGATGCCAAGGTTGACATAGAAACCGTCTTCCAGTTCCTGCGCGGCACGGGCCGCCATTTGGTCTTGGGTCCAAGGCATGATCAGGCTCCTGCTTTCTCTGTAATCGTGCGCTTCTCGATGCGCTTCTCAGGGTGGGCATTGAGCACGATGCGGTGCACATAAATACCCGGCAGGTGAACCTGATCCGGCTCGAGTTCGCCGGTTTCCACGATCTTCTCGACCTCGACGATGCAGATCTTGCCGGCCATGGCCGCCGCCGGGTTGAAATTGCGCGCGGTAAAGCGGAACTGCAGATTGCCCGACTTGTCGGCCACATGCGCCTTGACCAGCGAGATGTCGGGCACCAGCGAGCGCTCCATCACATAGGTTTCGCCGTCGAACTCGCGCAGCTCCTTGCCCTCGGCCACGATGGTGCCGACGCCAGTCTTGGTGAAAAACGCCGGGATGCCCGCGCCACCGGCACGCAGCTTTTCGGCCAGCGTGCCCTGCGGCGTGAATTCGAGCTCCAGCTCCTTGGCCAGGAACTGGCGCTCGAACTCCTTGTTCTCGCCCACATAGCTGGAAATCATCTTTTTTATCTGGCGCGTTTCGAGCAGCTTGCCCAGACCGAAGCCGTCGACCCCTGCGTTATTGGAGATGCAGGTCAGGTTCTTCACGCCGCTGTCGTGCAGCGCCTGGATCAGCGCCTCGGGGATGCCGCACAGGCCAAAGCCGCCGACCGCCAGCAGTTGACCGTCCTTGACGATGCCCTGCAAGGCCTCCGCGGCGGAGGGATAAATCTTGTTCACACGGATCTCCTGTAAATGATGACCTTGCCAATACTACATCCCCAGGGTGTAGGCCCTGACCATGCGTTTGCCCCTGACTATCGGCGTCTTGCATGAATTCAATCCCGCGATCCTGACATCGATGCAACAATGCTCTTTGACGTGCCCATCATCAGTTTGACAGAAGCTGGCGCAGGCTCACGAGACCATGCCGATTCACCCCACCGATCTCAATGCAAAGGAGCTGCACATGACCCAGCCGACAAATCCGACCAAGCCAGCCAGGCTGACAACCATCGCAGGCGCCCCCGTCGTGGACAACCAGAACATCATGACGGCCGGCCCTCGCGGCCCGGCGCTGCTACAGGATGTCTGGCTGCTGGAGAAGCTGGCGCACTTCGATCGGGAAGTGATCCCCGAGCGCCGCATGCATGCCAAGGGCTCGGGCGCCTATGGCACGTTCACGGTGACGCACGACATCACGCGCTACACGCGCGCCAAAATTTTCTCGCAGATCGGCAAGAAGACCGAGCTGTTCGCCCGCTTCACCACGGTCGCCGGCGAGCGCGGCGCGGCCGATGCCGAGCGTGACATCCGCGGCTTTGCCGTGAAGTTCTACACCGAAGAAGGCAACTGGGATCTGGTTGGCAACAACACGCCGGTGTTCTTCCTGCGCGACCCGCTGAAGTTTCCGGATCTGAACCACGCCGTCAAGCGCGACCCCAAAACCAACCTGCGCAGCGCCGAGAACAACTGGGACTTCTGGACCCTGCTGCCCGAGGCGCTGCACCAAGTCACCATCGTGATGAGCGACCGCGGCCTGCCCGCCAGCTACCGTCACATGCACGGTTTCGGCTCGCACACCTTCAGCTTCATCAACGCCCAGGGCGAACGGCATTGGGTCAAGTTCCACCACGTCTGCCAGCAGGGCATCAAGAACCTGAGCGATGCCGAAGCCGAGGTCCTCGTTGGCAAAGACCGTGAGAGCCATCAACGCGACCTGTTCGACAGCATCGAGAAGGGGAAATTCCCGAAGTGGAAACTGTGCGTGCAGATCATGCCGGAGAAGGACGCCTCCAAAGTGCCGTATCACCCGTTCGACCTGACCAAGGTCTGGCCGCACAAGGACTATCCGCTGATCGAGGTTGGCGAGTGGGAGCTCAACCGCAACCCGGAAAACTTTTTCGCGGAAGTCGAGCAATCAGCTTTCAACCCTGCCAATGTGGTGCCCGGTATTGGCTTCTCGCCCGACAAGATGCTGCAGGCCCGTTTGTTCTCCTACGGCGATGCGCAGCGCTACCGGCTCGGGGTCAACCTCCAGCAGATCCCGGTGAACGCGCCGCGCTGCCCGGTGCACAGTTACCACCGCGACGGTGCCATGCGGGTTGACGGCAACCATGGCGCCACCATTGGCTACGAGCCGAACAGCCATGGCCAGTGGCAGGAGCAGCCCGACTTCCGCGAACCACCGCTGAGCGTGGAAGGCGCCGCCGATCACTGGAACCAGCGCGAGGACACGGACTACTTCTCGCAGCCGGGCAACCTGTTTCGCCTGATGACGCCGGAAAAGCAGCAACTGCTGTTTGAAAATACGGCGCGCGCGGTCGGAGGCGCCTCGCTCGAGGTGCAAAAGCGTCACATCGCCAACTGCAGCCAAGCCGATCCGGCCTACGGCGCCGGCGTCGCGAAGGCGCTCGGGTTGAAGGTGTAATCTTGCGCAGAAATCCCAACTCATCACGATTGTGAAAGGCAAGACTCCCATGACCACACGCTACCCCGCCCCCACCCTTGCCGACCTGCCCGAAGACATCCGCGCCAAGGTATTGGAAGTGCAGGAAAAAGCCGGCTTCGTGCCCAACGTGTTCCTCGCGTTGGCGCGCCGCCCGGCCGAGTGGCGCGCTTTTTTCGCCTATCACGACGCGCTGATGCTGAAGGAAGAGAGCGGCAATCCCAACGGTTCACTGACCAAGGGGGACCGCGAGATGATCGTCACCACCACCAGCGCCGCCAACGGCTGCCTGTACTGCGTGGTGGCGCATGGCGCGCTATTGCGCATTTACGAGAAAAAACCGCTGGTGGCCGACCAGGTCGCGGTGAACTACCGAAAGGCTGACATTACGCCGCGCCAGCGCGCTATGCTCGACTTCGCGATGAAGGTCTGCCAGAAGTCAGACGAGGTCGAGGAGGCCGACTTTGCCGCCCTGCACGCGCACGGCTTCAGCGACGAGGACATCTGGGACATCGCCGCCATCACGGCGTTTTTCGGGCTGTCGAACCGCATCGCGAGCTTTTCCAGCATGATGCCCAACCCGGAGTTCTACCTTATGGGGCGCATTCCCCGGCAAAAGTAGCCGCTACTGCCAGCCAAAGCGGCGCACGTAAAACGCCTTCATCCACTGCGTGAGCACCATGTAGCCGAGCACGATGGCGATCATGAACGGGAAGTACAGCAGCGGCAGCGGCACCAGCTTGAAGTACGGTGCGACCGGCCCCATCGGCAGGAAAATACCCAGGGCCATGATGAACAGCGTCATGACCGTGAGCGGCATGGCAGCGCGACTCTGAATGAAAGGCAGCTTTGGCGTGCGGATCATGTGAACGATGAGGGTTTGCGTGAGCAGGCCCACCACGAACCAGCCCGACTGGAACAGCGCTTGATCCTGTACCGTATTGGCCTTGAAAACGTACCACATCAGGCAAAACGTGGTGATGTCGAAAATGGAGCTTATCGGGCCGAAGAACACCATGAAGCGGCCGATGTCGCCGGGGTTCCATTTCAGCGGCTTTCTGATCAGATCCTCGTCCACGTTGTCGAACGGAATCGCGATCTGCGAAATGTCGTAGAGCAGGTTCTGCACCAGCAGCTGCAGCGGCAGCATCGGCAGGAACGGCAGGAAGGCACTGGCGATCAGCACCGAGAACACGTTGCCGAAGTTGGAGCTGGCCGTCATGCGGATGTACTTGAGCATGTTGCTGAAGGTCTTGCGTCCTTCGAGCACGCCCTCCTCCAGCACCATCAGGCTCTTTTCCAGCAGGATGATGTCGGCCGCCTCCTTGGCGATGTCCACCGCGCTGTCCACTGAAACGCCGATGTCCGCTGCGCGCAGGGCCGGCGCATCGTTGATGCCGTCTCCCATGAAGCCGACCACATGGCCGTTGGCGCGCAGTGCGCGCACGATACTTTCCTTGTTCAGCGGCGTGAGCTTGGCAAACACGTTGTAGCGCTCCACCAGCGCGGACAGCGCGGCATTGTCCAGCGCATCGAGTTGCTGTCCCAGGATCACGCGCTCCAACGGCAGCCCCACCTCGCGGCAGATCTTGGCCGTGACCAGTTCGTTGTCGCCCGTCAGCACCTTGACAGTCACGCCATGCTCGGCCAGGGCCTTGAGCGCGGGCGCGGTCGATTCCTTGGGCGGGTCCAGAAAGGCGATGTAGCCGATCAGCGTGAGTTCGGCTTCGTCGGCGATCGCATAAGTGGATTTGCTGGGTGGCACCTCCTTCATGGCCACCGCCACCACGCGCAAGCCCTGCTCGTTGAGGTCCGAGGTCACACTGCGCACGCGCTCCAGCATGACGGCGTCAAGCTGCAGGTTGCGGCCATCCACCTGCACGCCCGTGCAGGCCGCCAGGATTTCCTCGACTGCGCCTTTGCAGATGAGTTCGTGGTGATGGTTCTGCTCGGACACCACGACCGACATGCGCCGGCGCTCGAAGTCGAACGGGATCTCGTCCACCTTGCGGTAATCCTGCGCCAGGTTCAATTCAGCCTGCAGATTGCCACGGTCGAGCACGGCGCGGTCGAGCAGGTTCTTCAGGCCGGTCTGGTAGTAGCTGTTCAGATAGGCGTACTTGAGCACGTCGTCCGAGTCCTGGCCGAATACGTCGGTGTGGCGCTCCAGAAAAATCTTGTCCTGCGTCAGCGTGCCGGTCTTGTCGGTGCACAGTACGTCCATCGCGCCGAAGTTCTGAATCGCATCCAACCGTTTGACGATCACCTTTTTGCGCGACAGGATCACCGCGCCCTTGGCCAGGGTCGAGGTCACGATCATCGGCAGCATCTCGGGCGTGAGCCCCACGGCGACCGACAGCGCAAACAAGAAGGCCTCGGTCCAGTCGTTCTTGGTGAAGCCGTTGACCAGCAGCACGATCGGCACCATCACCAGGGCGAAGCGAATCAGCAGCCAGCTCACGCTGTTGACGCCGGCCTGGAACGAGGTTGGCGTGCGGTCGGTGGCCGTGACGCGTGTGGCCAGCACGCCAAAATAGGTGCGGTTACCGGTAGTGACCACCACGGCCGTGGCGGCACCCGACACCACGTTGGTTCCCATGAACAGCAGGTTGTTCATCTCCAGCGGATTCTGCGATGCGCTGCCGCGATGCTCGGGGAACTTCTCCACCGGCAGCGATTCGCCCGTCATGGCGGCCTGGCTGACAAACAGGTCCTTGGCCTGCAGCACGCGGCAGTCCGCCGGGATCATATCGCCGGCGGACAGCACCACCAGCTCGCCGGGCACCAGCGCCTTGATCGGTACCTCGATACGGGTCGGCGTGCGCGGCGAGGGCAACGGCAGGTCGAAATAACGCTGCGCCACTTCCACCACGTCGGTCGCCGGATCGCGCCGAATGACGGTGGCGGTATTGCTCACCATCTCCTTGAGGCGTTCCGCGGCCCGGCTGGAACGCCCTTCCTGCACGAAACGGATCAGGGTAGACAGCACCACCATCAGGCCGATCACAATCGCCGCCTTGAAGTCTTCGGTAAAGAAAGACACCGCGGCCAGCACCGTCAGCAGCAGGTTGAACGGGTTTTTGTAGCAGTGCCACAGGTGCTGCCACCACTTCAGCGGCTTTTCGTGTTCCACCTCATTCGGCCCCACGCGCTCGGCAATGAGGGCAACCTCGGCGTTGGCCAGGCCGCCTTCATGCGAGTGCAGCCGCGCCAGCACACCAGCCACATCGTCGCCAGATGCCTGCATCAGCTCGCGCGCCAGGTCATCGGGCACGCTGCGTGTGACGCCCGGGCCGGACAGCGAATCCAGAATCATCAGGCGCCGGAAGTGGCGCATGGTGTGTCGGGTCTTCAAAAACGAAACAAAAAGACTTTTCAGTAGATTCATGCTGTGGCTCCCGTCGCTCCCGGCCCGCATGCCGAGACACGAACCGGGCCATTTGATTACAGTTTCATGACAGTTTCACGGCAGTGCAGGCAAAATTCACCTGCTGCGGCGCACAGCTCCAGCGCGCCGATGGTCAGCGGGCTTCACATCCATGCCGCCGCGCTGGGCGCAGCAGGGCTGGCGCGCAGACGCGAGGGTCTGGAGACAAAATCAAACCGATTCGGGAATGCCGGCATGGGCCGGCCTGGACACCGTGGCCGCAATGGCGGCACGGCGGAAGATGAGTTCCGGGGCGCCGCTCAGGCAGTGGTGTCGATCCGAGATCGAGGACTGTCACTGGAACACGTACCCAAGCGAAACTCCGTTTGTTGACAAGCGGGCGAGGATAGCTTGTGCGCCGCAGCAATGTCAATCTTCTTTGCCTGGACTTTGCACGGGCTGGAAACGGCTGTGGCGCTCAGCTGACGATCTGGCGCAGCCAGTCGGGGAGTGGCCTGGCCTTGTGGCTCGGGAAGTCGACCCAGATGGTGGTCGCGCCGCCCGCGGCATGTATCACGCCGTGGGCCTCGACCCGCTCCATCGTGCCCCAGGTCTCGAACGTGGTCCGCGCCGGATCGCTCGCGTACATCTTGAGCAACACGTCACCCGGGTATTCGAGCTGCTGGTAGAAGTTGCAGAAGGCGTTGACGATCACCGCTCCCTCGCCCTTCGGGTCGGGTGCGCAGCCAATGGAGCGAAACCATTCGATCCGGATGGTCTCGAGGTAGCGAAAATAACTGGTGTTGTTGAGATGCCCCATCGCGTCCATGTCACCCCAGCGAATCGCCATGCGCATCTCGAACACGAGTTTCTTGGCTTCTGGTATTTCTATTTTCATGACGTCCCCAAAATGGGAAGAGCATACCGACAATGAAAACAGCGGATCACGGGAATCCTTTGGCCTGGCATGCCAATCATCCCGGCAACTGGCCACCAGAAATCAAGGGTTAATCCCAATTAGCAAACGATTGCGCAAACGTTTGCTATTGATATCATCCACCCTGAACGGATGTCCGTTCGGCTCGTTGTTGCACTCAGAAATTTATTTGGAGACAAGCTCATGAATATCACTCGCCGTACCCTGCAAAATGCCGCAGCCATGACCGTGCTGGGCGCCTTGATGGCAACGCCTGCCCTGGCCCAGGAAAAGCCCAAAGTTGCGCTGGTCATGAAGTCGCTGGCAAATGAATTCTTCCGCACCATGGAAGATGGCGCCAAGGAGCATCAGAAGGCTCACGCCGCGCAATACACCCTGGTCGCCAGCGGAATCAAGGACGAAACCGACACCGCGGCGCAGATCAAGCTCGTCGAACAGATGATGGCGCAGAAGGTGGATGCGCTGGTGATCGCGCCGGCTGATTCCAAGGCTCTGGTGCCGGTCCTGAAGACCGCCATCGACAAGGGAATCCTGGTCGTGAACATCGACAATCAGCTCGATGCCGGCGCCTTGAAGGAAAAAGGCATCCAGATCCCCTTCGTCGGCCCCGATAACCGCGCCGGCGCCAAGCTGGTGGGTGACTACCTAGCCAAGAGCCTCAAGGCGGGCGACAAGGTTGGCATCGTTGAAGGCGTATCCACCACCTTCAATGCGCAGCAGCGCACGCTGGGGTTCGAGGACGCCATGAAGACTGTGGGCGCTACCGTGGTTGGCGTGCAATCCGGTCAATGGGAAATCGACAAGGGCAACACCGTCGCCTCCGGCATGCTGCGCGAACACCCTGACCTGAAGGCCCTGCTGTGCGGCAACGACAGCATGGCGCTAGGTGTCGTGGCGGCGGTCAAGGCCGCAGGCAAGACAGGCAAGGTCATGGTGGTGGGTTACGACAACATCGGCGCCATCAAACCCATGCTGATGGACGGCCGCGTGCTGGCCACGGCGGACCAGTTCGGGGCCAAGCAGGCCGTGTTCGGCATTGAGACCGCACTCAAGGCGCTGGCCGGCAAGAAGCACCAGGCAGACATGCCCGCGATGGTCAAGACCGACGTGGTGCTGGTCACGAAGGACACGGTCAAGTAACCGCTTGGGCGGCTGCGCGGCACCGGCTCGGGCTGGGCGCGCCTGCCGAAGTCTGAATGACCACGCCCATCACTCCGACCGCGGGCGCCAAAGACGGCGCGCCGCTACTGTCCCTGTTTGCCCTGGTCAAGGACTACGCCACTCCCGTGCTCGATGACGTCTCGCTGGCGCTGCAGGCGGGTGAAGTACTGGCGCTGACCGGCGAAAACGGTGCCGGCAAAAGCACGCTGTCGAAGATCATCTGCGGCCTGATACAGCCCACGCGCGGGCATATGCTGCTGGGGCAGACCCCGTTTCGCCCAGGGTCGCGCCGCGACGCCGAACATGCGGGCGTGCGCATGGTGATGCAGGAGCTCGGCCTGGTCTCGACCCTCTCTGTCGCCGAGAACCTGCTGCTCGAGCGGCTGCCGCAGCGCGCGGGCTGGCTCAAACGCACCGAGCTGCATGCCATGGCCGCCCGGCAACTGGCAAAAATCGGCATGCAGGGCATTGACCCGGCGATGCCCGTATCCCGGCTCGGCATCGGCCAGCAGCAGATGGTCGAGATCGCCCGCAACCTGCAGGACGACACCCGCGTGCTGGTGCTCGACGAGCCGACCGCCATGCTGACATCGCGTGAAACCTCGCACCTGTTTGACCAGATCGGGCTGCTCAAGGCGCGCGGGGTGGGCGTCATCTACGTGTCCCACCGGCTGGAAGAGCTGCCGCGCATCGCCGACCGCGTGGCCGTGCTGCGCGACGGCCGGCTGGTGGACGTGCGCGCCATGGCCGGCGTGCGCGAAGCCGAGCTGGTCCAGCGCATGGTTGGTCGCGCAGTACAGGAACACGAGAACCGCCCGCGTCGCAAGGCCGGGCCGATTCTGCTGCGTGCGCGCGGCCTGGGGCGGGCACAGGTCGTGCAGGATGTTGACCTCGATCTGCACGCCGGCGAAATCATGGGCCTGGCCGGTCTGGTCGGCTCCGGCCGGACCGAGCTGGCGCGGCTGCTGTTTGGTGCCGACCACGCAGACCGCGGCGAGATCAGCCTGTATGCAGGCACAGCAAAGCCTGCCGGCCAGACAGAGGCGCCCGCGCGCCGCGTGGCGGGAAACTGGCGCTCGCCGATGCAGGCCATCCGCGCCGGAATCGGACTGGTGACCGAAGACCGCAAATCGCAGGGCCTGTTGTTGCCGCAATCTATTCGTGTGAACACCACGATAAGCGATCTGGGAGCGGTGTCGCGCGCGGGTTGGTTGCAGACCGCGAAGGAGCGCCTCATCACGCGCCGGCTCGTGGACACTTTGCGTATCCGTTCCCAAAGCGCGGAACAGATCGTCTCCACACTCAGCGGCGGCAATCAGCAAAAAGTCGTATTCGCGCGCTGGCTGCACCGGGAATGCAACGTGCTGCTGCTCGACGAACCTACGCGTGGCGTTGACGTGGGCGCACGAGCCGATCTCTACGCCGAGCTGGACCGCATGACCGATGCGGGCAAGGCCCTGCTCATGGTATCGAGCGACCTGCGCGAGCTGATGACCATGTGCGACCGCATCGGCGTCATGAAGGCCGGACGCCTGGTCGCAGTGTTCGAGCGTGGCCACTGGAGCGAACAATCGCTGCTGGCGGCGGCGTTCGGTGAGGCCAGGGAAAACCCGCTGCCAACGCCCTCTTCTTTCGCACCCACACCGGCTACCCCATCATGACCCTGCCACCGACCCCCTCCTCGCCCCCATCACCCCCCGCCAGCGGCCTGCGCACTGCGCTACGCGGCCAGATGGGCACCTACCTCGGGCTGGCAGCGGTGCTGGCGGGCATGATCGTGCTGTTCAGCAGCCTGAGCCAATACTTTCTGACCATCGACACCTTCGTCAGCATTGCCAACGAAATCCCGGCGCTCACGGTCATGGCAATCGGCATGACTTTTGTGCTCATCATCGCCGGCATCGATCTGTCGGTTGGCTCCGTACTGGCCTTGAGCGCAGCCGCCACGGCGGCCGCCATTTTGCAGTGGCACTGGAGCATGCCAGCAGCCGCGGCGCTCGGTCTGGTCACGGGACTGCTGTGCGGTGCCATCACCGGCGCGGTGTCGGTCGCCTGGCGGCTGCCGTCATTCATCGTGTCGCTCGGGATGCTGGAGGCGGTACGCGGCGCGGCCTATCTGGTCACCGACTCGCGTACCCAGTATGTCGGCGACGCCATTTCCGGACTGGCCAACCCATGGATCGGCGGTATATCTGCAGCTTTCGTGCTGGCGGTGGTGCTGGTGGTCATCGGCCATCTGATACTGACGCGCACGGTGTTCGGCCGCTACGTGGTGGGTATCGGTACCAATGAAGAAGCCATGCGGCTGGCCGGCATCGACCCGCGGCCCATCAGCATCATCGTGTTTGCAGCCACGGGCCTGCTGGCGGGGCTGGCGGGACTGATGCAGTCGGCGCGGCTCGAAGCCGCCGACCCGAACGCCGGCGTCGGTGTGGAGCTGCAGGTCATCGCTGCCGTGGTGATCGGGGGCACCAGCCTGATGGGCGGTCGCGGCTCCGTCATCAACACCTTCTTTGGCGTGCTGATCATTGCCGTGCTGGGCGCGGGGCTGGTGCAGATCGGTGCCAGCGAGCCCAGCAAGCGCATCGTCACCGGCTGCGTGATCGTGGTGGCGGTGATCATCGACACGCTGCGCCAGCGCCGCTCGGGCAGTACCTGAGGCACGATGCAGCATGAGCACCATCAAGGACGTTGCCCTGCGCGCCGGTGTGTCGGTCACTACGGTGTCGCATGTCGTCAATGGCACGCGCCACGTCAGTGCGGCCAGCCGTGAGCGCGTCGAGCAAGCCATCCGCGCGCTGGCCTATGTACCCAGCGCGGTGGCGCGAAGTCTCAAGAGCAACACCACCCGTACGCTGGGCATGTTGATCCCCAACAGCTCCAACCCGTACTTCGCCGAAATCGTGCGGGTCGTGGAAGACCGCTGCTTCGGAGCGGGCTACACGCTGATTCTGTGCAATACGGATGATGAGCCGCGGCGCCAGGGAATTTACCTGAAGGTGCTGGCCGAGCGCCGCATCGACGGGCTGGTCGTGGTCTCCACCGGCGATGACGATTCCTTGCCCACGATGCTAGCCCGCCTCAACATCCCTATCGTGCTGCTGGACCGCGAAATTCCCGAGCAAGCCTGCGACCTCGTGGAGACCGCCCACATGCAGGGCGGCCTGCTGGGCACGCGCCACCTGGTGTCGCTCGGGCACCAGCGCATTGCCTGCATCGGTGGCCCGGCGGGCCTGGTGCCCAGCGAGCAGCGCATCGCCGGCTGGCGCATGGGGCTGGCCGAAGCTGGCCTGGACGTCGATGCTGACAAGCTCCTGTGGCATGGTGGCTTCACCAGCCAGGGCGGCTACGAGGCCCTGCACGCGATACTGCGTACGCAGCCTCTGCCCACGGCAGTGTTCGTCTGCAATGATTTGATGGCCATCGGCGCATTGCGCGCCGCGCATGAAAGCGCAATGCAGGTGCCCGGCGCACTGTCCATCGTCGGCTTCGACGACATCGAACTGTCGGGCTTCACCAGCCCGCCCCTCACCACCGTGGCACAGCCCAAACAACGGATGGGTGCGCTCGCTGTGGACATGCTGCTGGAACGCATCGAAGGGCGCCGAAGCGATACGCGCAAGGTGGTGCTCCAGCCCGAGTTGCGTGTGCGCGCCTCGACCGGACGCCACACCAGTGTCATCGAACCCCCTTGCGTGGTGCACGCATGAATCTGCCGGTGTCACCTGCTCCATCCAGGGCGGCGCCCGCTGCCGCCGGCGCGCCCGCGCGCATCGTGGTGCTCGGCAGCCTCAACATGGACCTGGTGCTGCGTGTGCCGCACACGCCCGAGGCCGGCGAGACCTTGCAAGGGCGCTCGCTCAGCGCCCTGCCTGGAGGCAAAGGGGGCAATCAAGCCGTGAGCTGCGCGCGCCAGGGCGCCGCGGTGAGCCTGCTGGGACGCGTCGGATCGGACGATTACGGCCACGCCCTGCGCGCTGCGCTCGAGCGCGACGGCATCGACCATACGAGAGTTCAGACGGACCCCAACGAACCCACGGGCGTGGCGCTGGTAATGGTCGATGACGCCGCGCAAAACCGCATCGTCGTCGTCGCCGGTGCAAATGCCGGAGTCGATGTAAACGCGGACGATTCCGACCTGGCACAACGGCTGCGCGGAGCCGCGTTCCTGCTGGCGCAATTGGAGACGCCGCTGGCCCAGGTTGTCACGGCGGCGGCACTGGCTCATCGCGTTGGCTGCAAGGTCATGCTCAACCCTTCCCCGGCCCAGGCGCTGCCCGCGCAACTGTGGCCCCTGCTCGACACACTGGTGGTCAATGAAATCGAGGCCCGATTCTTCAGCGGCATGGTGGCCGATACGCCCGCCCGGGCCGCGATGGCGGCGTGCGCGCTGCGCGAACTTGGCGTGGCACGCGTAGTCGTCACCTTGGGCGCAGCTGGCGCGATCGCCGCGGACGCACAGGGCTGCCGCCACCATCCCGCGCTGGTGGTGAACGCGGTGGACACCACCGCAGCCGGCGACACCTTTCTCGGCGCACTGGCCGTGACACTGGCCAACGGCCAGAGCTTCGACGACGCCGTGCGGCACGGCATTCGCGCGGCAGCGCTGTGCGTCACGCAGGTCGGCGCCCAGCCGTCGATTCCCGATCGGAACGCCGTGCTGCACAGCGCCGAGCCCCCCGACTGGATAACGCTATGAAACGTACCGCCCTATTGCACGCCGAACTGTCACAGGCGATTGCCGCGCTGGGCCACGGCGACATGCTCGTGATCGGCGATGCCGGCCTGCCGATCCCGGCGGGACCACTGCGCATCGATCTCGCCGTCACGCCAGGCGTGCCACGCCTGGCCGATGTGTTGAGCGCGGTGCTGACGGAGATGCAGGTGGAGTGCGCCTACATTGCCACGCAAGCCATGAGCGATGGCGATCAACGGCTACCCGACTGGTGCCGCGGCCGCCTCCCGGTGGTTCCCCAAACCGTCCCGCACGAGGAACTCAAGCGCATCAGTGCGCAAGCCAAGGCCATCGTGCGCACCGGCGAATGCACGCCCTACGCCAACATCATCCTGTGTGCCGGCGTCACGTTTTGAGTTTGCGCGAATACCGGTTGCTATATAAAACGCAGCTGACTATGTACAATTCGTAAGGGTTTCAGGCACGTTCTCCTTGAATTTTCGCAACCGGTGGCGCGGCATTACTCACGCGGCGAACCCGTCGTCCGCCGCAATCACCGCGCCATTCACAAAGTGGCTTTGCGCGCTGGCCAGCAGTACGATCAGCGCGTCCAGATCTTCCGGCTTTCCCACGCGCTTGCGCGGCAGCATTTGCACCAGCTTTTGCCCCTGCTCGGTGTGCCAGTGGTGGTGGTTGATTTCGGTGTCGATATAGCCCGGGCAGATGGCATTGACGTTGATACCGAATTTACCCCACTCCAGCGCCATGGCGCGCGTCATCTGCACCACGGCGGCCTTGCTCATGCAGTACACGCCAATCTGCGGCAGCACGCGCAACCCCGCCATGCTGGCGACGTTGATGATGCGCCCCCCGGTGTAGGTGCCCGGCGCCGCGCCGCGGGCCCGTGCCAGCATGCGCCGGCCGACCTCCTGCGCCACGAAAAACGCCCCCTTCACGTTGGTGTCGAAGATGAAGTCGTAGTCGGCTCCGGTGACGTCCTGCAGGCGCTGCGTGGTGCTGACACCGGAGTTGTTCACCAGAATATCGATCGAACCGACCTCGGTTTCGGCACGCGCGACGGCCGCCTTGATCGAGTCCTGGTCCGTCACATCGAGCTCCACGACGTGCGCGTCGCCGCCCTCGCCCTCGATGCGCGCGCGCAGCTCCTTGAGCTTGTCCACCCGCCGGCTCGCCAGCACCACCGCGGCACCCGCACGCGACAGGGTTCGGGCGAATTGCGCGCCCAGGCCACCCGACGCGCCCGTCACGAACGCCACGCGGCCCGAAAGATCAATGCTGTAAGCCATTTTGAGAGTCTCCACTGTGCCGAAGCGATCGCGCCATTGTGCCGATTCCCCGCATAAAATTGCTTGCACACCTGACAGCGCGGTGCAGCCAGGACTGGCGGGCACTGTTCCATTATCAAACCAGAATCAACAGAGACACCTCATGACCAACGAAGAAATCCTGTCCCAGTTCGGCCCGCGCGAAACCATGGAGTACGACGTGGTTGTGGTGGGCGGCGGCCCGGGCGGGCTGGCCACGGCCATCCGGCTCAAGCAGCTCGCCGCCGCAAAGGGCACGGACGTTTCGGTGGTGGTGCTGGAGAAGGGATCGGAGCCGGGCGCGCACATCCTGTCGGGCGCGGTCATGGACCCGATCGCCATGAACGAACTATTTCCCAATTGGAAGGAGTTGGGCTGCCCCCTGAACCAGCCGGTGACGGGCGATGCAATGATTTTTCTGGGCGAAAAATCGTCGTTTCGTACGCCGGGGTTTGTGCTGCCGAAGTGCTTCCAGAATCACGGCAACTATGTGGTCAGCGTGGGCAATATCACGCGCTGGATGGCGCAGCAGGCCGAGGGCCTGGGCGTCGAGATATTCCCCGGCTTTGCCGGCGCCGAGTTGCTCTACAACGACGATGGCAGCGTGAAGGGCGTCGCCACCGGCAACCTCGGTATCGGCAAGGACGGCAAGCCGACCGAGAACTTCCAGCTCGGCATGGAACTGCACGCCAAGTACACGATCTTTGCCGAAGGCTCGCGCGGCCACCTGGGCAAGCAACTCATTGCCCGCTACAAGCTCGACGCGGGCAAGGATCCGCAAGGCTACGCCATCGGCATCAAGGAGTTGTGGGAGATCGACCCGGCCCGGCACCAGCCCGGCTTCGTGATGCACACCGCCGGCTGGCCGATGGACAGCAGCACCTACGGCGGCGCATTCCTGTACCACATGGAAGACAACAAGATCTCGATGGGATTCATTACCGGACTGGACTATGCCAACCCCTACCTGAGCCCGTTCGAGGAATTCCAGCGCTGGAAGACACACCCCAACATCCGCTGGTATCTGGAGGGCCAGGACAAGGGTCTCAAGCCCGCCAAGCGGCTTGCGTATGGCGCGCGTGCCATCACGGCCGGCGGCCTGCTTTCGTTACCCAAAACGGTGTTCCCGGGTGGTGCGCTGGTGGGGTGCGACGCCGGATACATGAACGTGAGTCGCATCAAGGGCAGTCACGCCGCCATCAAGACGGGCATGCTGGCAGCCGAGGCGGCCTACGACGCGGTCACGAGCGGGCGCCAGCACGACGAACTCAGCGCCTACCCGCAAGCGTTCGAGAAGAGCTGGCTCCATGACGAGCTGCTCAAGTCGCGCAACTTCAAGGCATGGTTCAAGAAGGGGCTGACCGTCGCCACGTTGATGAATGGCGTCGAGCAGTGGGCTCTGGGCGGCAACATCCCGTGGACGATTCACCGTAAAAAGCCGGATCACCTGGCTCTCAAGCCGGCGGCGCAGTGCAAACCCATCGACTACCCGAAGCCCGATGGCAAGCTCACGTTCGACCGACTCTCCAGCGTGTTCATCAGCAACACCAACCACGAAGAGAACCAGCCCTCGCACCTGACCTTGAAAGACGCATCGGTGCCGGTCAACATCAACCTGGCCAAATATGCCGGTCCCGAGGCGCGCTACTGCCCGGCCGGCGTGTATGAGTTCGTGAAAAACGAGGACAACACGGAGCGGTTGCAGATCAATGCGCAGAACTGCGTGCACTGCAAGACCTGCGACATCAAGGACCCGACGCAAAACATCGTGTGGGTTCCACCGGAAGGCGGCGGCGGCCCGAACTACAGCGGCATGTAGGCGCTGCGGCTTCCGCGTATCCCGTCGTCATGCCGATGCCCGCGTCGCTGAAACACCGCTGGCTGATCGTGTGGGCGGCCCTGGCGGTGCTGATCGCGGTGCTGCTGCTGGGCTTGCTGCATTTCGTCAGTCCGGTGCCGCCACGCAAGTTGACGATGAGCACGGGAGCGCCGGACGGTGCCTATCATCAGTTCGGTCTGGAGTACCAGCGCATCCTCAAGGCCAACGGCATTACCCTGATTCTGCAACCGTCCACTGGGGCGGTGGAAAACCTGAAACGCCTGAACGACGGCAGCACTTCCGTAGCGTTCGTGCAAGGTGGACTCGGCCCACTCACACAGGGTTGGCAGAACGAAGCCCAAGACACGCCGCTGCGCTCGCTCGCCACCATCGGTTACGAGCCGGTCTGGATCTTTTCGCGCACGCTGGATTTGTCGAACGGGCTGGGCGCCCTCGCCGGCAAGCGGGTTGCCGTGGGTGTGGCGGGCAGCGGCAACTTCAAGGTTGCCATGGACCTTTTGCGAGCCTATGACGTGGTCGATGCCCAGGGCCGGCCCGCGGGCACCACTATCCTGGTCAGCGAGGGTGGCCTGACCGCTGCAAGTGAACTGGAGCGCAATCAGGTCGATGCCATTGTGATGGTCGCCGCACCGCAGGCCCCGGCGGTGCAGCGGCTGCTGGCCGAGCCGGCCATTCGCCTGGCGTCGCTGGCGCAGACCGAGGGGCTGGCGCGGCGCTTTCCCTACTTCCAGAGCATCAGCCTCAGGCGTGGCTCGGTGGACCCGCAGCGCGATCTGCCGGCGCGGGACATCGCGCTGCTCACCACCACCGCCAACCTGGTGATCGCCCCGACCATGCACCCCGCACTGGCCTATCTGCTGCTGGAGGCCGCCACGCGGATCCACCACGGCGCCACGCTGGTAAACCGGCCGGGCGAATTCCCGAGCCCTAAGGCGACCGACTTTCCGCTCGCAGAAGAAGCCGAGCATTACTTCCGCAGCGGGCGCCCGTTCCTGCAGCAATACCTGCCCTTCTGGGCCGCTGTCTTTGTGCAGCGCCTGATCCTGCTGCTGGTGCCGCTGCTGGCGATCCTGGTGCCGCTGCTGCGGGTCCTGCCGCCGATGTTTCACTGGAAGCAACAAAGCCGGCTGTACCGTCGCTACGGCGAGCTCAAGTTTCTGGAAAAGGACCTTGCTTCGCGCTCGCTCGATGCCGGCCAGCGCGAGAAGGCGCATGCCCACCTCGACCAGATTGAGAGCGATGTGATCAACGCCAGATTCCCGCTGGATTTTTCCGATCGGGTCTACACTTTGCGCCAGCACGTGGACTACGTGCGGACCCAGATCGACAGGCAAAACGAGCACCTTGTGGAGACCCCCCCAACATGAATATCGTGATCACCGGCGGCGCCGGATT
>JBDTCK010000066.1:0-7554 GCA_039923645.1 Rhodoferax sp. | reverse complement strand
GGAATGCTCGTTTCTGTCGCAGAGGTCAACTGTCTGAAAAGTCGGCCAGATCCTCGGTTATCGATTGGAGCCCCTGGCGCGCGTCTTTCATCAGGGTCTGCTGCAAACTAATTGCAGCGAAATATGACCGTTTGTAGTTTAGCCGTCCGCAAGCCTTGTACTGCTTAACAGCAATGACTCACAACCCAAACTGGTTCGATCCGAAATCAGCGATAGAAAACTGAGAAAACGTTCCGGGGTTAATCGCTTTGCGATGCCACCTCGGATGGGCTCATGCTGACTGATTGTTGACAAAATGGTAAGTCCCTTGTAGCGACAGAACCGGAATGGTTCCAGAACGAGAAATAAACCGAATCTGCTGAAGCGGTCGACTCGCGCGCTGCGGCGCTCTGGCCCCATAGATTTCCGTCAACTGGCACCTTTGTTTGGGCTGCTGGTACGCGTTTGCATTATTGACAACGCACACTCTGCTGCGCATCCTTGAACGCTCCAATCTCAGGAGCTTTCCAGATGACGAATCCCCGCTTCACTCGGCGCCAAGCCCTCGACTTTGCGCTGCTCGCCGCGGCCACAAGCACGTTGCCATTGTCAGCCTTGGCGGAAGCGCCCAAACGCGGAGGTACTTTGGTATTCGGCACAACGCAAGTGCCGCGCCATCTGAACGGCGCGGTGCAATCAGGTGGCGCCACCGCAATGCCCTCGACCCAGATTTTTGCGAGCCCGCTGCGCTTCGATGACAAATGGAATCCGCAGCCGTATCTGGCTGAATCCTGGAAGGTGGCCGAGGATGGCAAGTCGCTGACGCTGAACCTGCGCAAGAACGCACTGTTCCACGACGGCCAGCCGGTCACCTCCGCCGATGTCGCGTTCACCATCATGGCGATCAAGGCGAACCATCCTTTCAAGACAATGATGGACCCGGTCGTGGGGGTCGATACACCCAACGCGCACACCGCCGTGATCCGCACGAGCACGCCGCACCCGGCTTTGCTGCTGTGCATGTCGCCGGCGCTGTGTCCGATCCTGCCCAAGCATATTTACGATGACGGACAGAGTCTGCTGACCCATCCGCGCAATTCGGTCAATGTCGTCGGCTCGGGGCCCTTCAAGCTGGTCGAGTTCAATCCCAGTCGGCGCATCGTGATGGAGCGCTTCGACAAGTTCTTCTTGCCCGGCAAACCTTACCTGGACAAGGTCATCATCAGCCTCAACCCCGACAACGCCAGCCTGATGCTGAGCCTGGAGCGCGGCGACATCAACATGATGCCTTTCGTCAGCGTGCCGGCCGACCTGCGGCGCCTGGCGAACGAAAAACAGTTCGCGCTCACCCCCAAGGGCTATGAAGGCATTGGCGCGCTGAACTGGCTCGAGTTCAACACCGCCAAGAAGCCGCTTTCCGACGTGCAGGTGCGCAGAGCGATTGCCACGTCAATCGACAAGAACTTCATCACCAAGGCGCTGATGGGCGGCTTCGCGGTACCGAATGATGGCCCGATCATCGCCAGTAGCCCATTCGCAACGCAGGATCTCCACCGGTACCCATACGACCTGAAAAAGTCCGCTGCCATGCTCGACGAGGCTGGCTACAAGGCGGGTGCGAACGGCGAGCGCTTCAAGCTAACGATCGACTACTTGCCTGGCAGTGACGATCAACAGAAGAATGTCGCCGAGTACATCCGTGGCCAGTTGAAGAAGATCGGCGTCGCAGTCGAGGTGCGCGCCTCGGCCGACTTCCCCTCTTGGGCCAAGCGCATTGCGACGCACGACTATGATATGTCGATGGACGGAGTCTTCAACTGGGGGGACCCCGTGATCGGCGTGGCCCGCACCTACCTGTCGACGAACATCAAGCCGATAGTCTGGACCAACACGATGTCGTATCGCAACCCGAAGGTCGACGAGCTCCTGAACGAGGCTGCTATCACCCTCGACCCGACCGTGCGAAAGGCCTATTACGCCACGTTCCAGAAGATTGTCACCGACGACCTGCCCATCGACTACATCAACGTGATTCCTTACTACACTGTGACTAGCAAAAAGGTAGGCAATGTACCAACCACCATCTGGGGTCCGTTGTCACCATACGACGAGGTTTACCTGACGTAAGGCATCACTTATCCTTATAAGGCTCCATTTCCGATGCCATTGAAACGAAACACCCGTCGCACGGCCCCCTGACAGCGCGGTTCTGTCGCGATAGCGCGATATGGCCAAGCCGGGCTGCAGGACCGATGTCGCACATTGGCGGGTGGCGCGATTCGCAAGGGTCAGCACGGCGCAATCAAAAACCAAGCCTCGTCTGCAGTGAACCAGTTCAACTCGTTGGCTTCCTTATCGGCCTGGGCCTCGTGGCAATGCTCGGCCTCATCGCGCTATCGCGACAGAGCCCTGTCGACACTGAAGTCACGATGAGCACGACGCGCACCGCTTCAGCCGAACGTTGCTTTCAGGTGGGCCTGCAGGTCCTGCGTCACCAGCGTGCCGCGCATCGCCATCCCCAGGTACCCATCAGGGCGCACGACAAATGCTGACAAACCAGTCGTTGCGTACCCGTGTGCGAATTCGCCCTGCGTATCACGCATGAGTGGCAACCTCGTCGCTGCAACATGCTCACCGGCGGCGGCAACCAGGTAGATCTCGATGCGGCCGAACGCGGCCTCGCGCAGCGCCTGCGCCGTGCTTTCCAGCGCCGCCGCCGCACGGGCATCCAGGGCCTCGCTGGCATAGAACAGCGCCGTGTGTTCGCCTCCACCGAGCAGTGAGTACAGCCGCATGGGCGCCCTCACCGCGTCGCGCGTCAGCCCGCCGGCATCGGGCGCGCGGCTGCCGGGCTGCGGGCCGCCGCTGTCGTCGCGGGTCCTGGCGACGATCGGGCTGCCGGCATACGAGATGAGCAACTGTGCCTCGCGCCGGACGATGAAGCCGGGATCGTTCGAGTCGGCACCGATGCCGGCTCGCGCGCTTTGCACCGTGCGGCCGACCACTTCCTCGCCGATCGGGCGACGTTCGGCGTCGTAGCTGTCGAGCAGGGCGGGGGCAGCTTCGCCGCGCACGGCGAGTGCCAGTTTCCAGGCCAGGTTGTGCGCGTCGTGGATGCCGGTGTTCATGCCCTGTGCTCCAGTGGGCGGGTGAACGTGCGCCGCATCGCCGGCCACGAATACGCGGCCGCGCGCATAGGCGTTGACGATGCGGTGGCTGATGCTGAACACCGAAGACCAGCGCAGGTTGCGCGCCTCCACGGGCTCAGGCGACAGCCGGTCGAGCACGGCCTGGATGTGATGCAGCTCAGGCTTGCGGCTGCCCTCGAAGCCGTGCGCCACACCGTCGACCGCACCTCGGCCGCCGGTGGCCAGATCGTCGGCGACGCGCATCGACATGCGGTATCGGCCGCGCCCCGGCAGTGGCACGCACACCAGCACATCGTCGGTGCGGCCCTCTGACTGGTGCATGGAGCGCAGCACGTGGTCGTGCGGCAGCGCCCAGTCCACTTCAAGGTCGCCCAGCATGTACTGTTCGTCGAAGGCCGCGCCTTCGAAGCTCAGGCCCAGGCTCTTACGCACCAGGCTATGCGCGCCGTCGGCGCCGATCAGATAGCGGCAGCGCAATTCGCTCTCGCCGGCGCCGCCGCTCAACGTCGCCGTCACGCCATCGACGTCCTGCGCGAAGGCGGTCAGGCGCAGCCCGCGTTCGATGACCACGCCACGCATCGCCAGTGCCTCGGCCAGCACGCGCTCGGTCTCGTATTGCGGGATGGCGATGAAACCGAAGGGCACGTCGGCAGGCAAGGGCAGTTCGAACGGCGAAGACATCCGGCCGTTGATGCAGACCATCTGGCCGCGCAACGGCACCGCCGCGTCGAGGATCGGGTGCAGCACGCCCATGCCTTCGAAGATCTCGAGCGTGCGCGGCTGCACGCCCACGGCCTTGGCATAAGGCGGGGCTTCGAGCAGCGGGTCGACGATGCGGCAGGCGATGCCGCGCCGTGCCAATTCGATGGCGGCTGTCAGGCCGACAGGGCCTGCGCCCGCGATGAGGATCTCTGTCTTGTCCATCGGCAGATCATCAAAATGAGGGTCCGGTCCAGCGCATGACTGGCATGCACTAGACCTAAGGCGAGGCGGCCAGGCTTACCGCCGCATGCAGTGCACGACAGTGATTCACCAGGGATGCGTGCGCCGTGACGAACTGCTTGAGCGGCGTGTCGATGTCGTAGAAGAGGATATTGGCGACGAAACCGTAGATGCCGGCATCTATGCTTGTCGGTCGTTCGCCGTGCACGTAGCCGGATTCGGAGACCAGGCCAGCGATGGCCTGCAGGTCGGCCAAGCCGCGCGCCATCGCGGCGTCGGGCGCGTAACGTCCGATTCCCTGGTAGTGGTAACGCAAGCCGTTGTGTTCCTTGGCCCTCAGCAAGCCCTCTTCGTTCAACTGCGGGTGCTCACGCAACAGGGCATCGCGAAATGCGGGCCAGTGGCGTTCGTCCTTCCAGCGCGAATACGACATCACCCAGTAAAGGTCGTCCAGCGTCCGCGTGACCAGCAGGTTCATGCGGCACTGTGTGCCGGTCAACGAGGCATCGATCGTCAGCCGGTACTTGGCGATGGCATGCGCGATGATGGCCTCGCTGTCGCCGATGGTCTGGCCCTCGTCGACGATGTACGGCAACTGCCCGCGCGGTGCCTTCGACGCATCGAAGATGTGCTCGTGGCGGAACGCTACGCCGGCCAACCGCAAGAAGGCAAACACCTTCAGGCCATAGCCGTTGTTGTCTGCCACGCCGAACAGGCTGGGGTAGGAATAAAGCGTCAGCATGGTGTCCTGGCGAGCAGCAAGGTGCTCGTCAGTTTAACGCGCCGTCAGTGCCAGATCGGTCTGGTAGTACAGAAACACCGTCGGCGCCACGCCGTCGCGCGTGGTGATGTAGCGCTCGAGCACGGCGCCGACGAAGGCGTCGCGCCGTTCCTGCGGCAGCCGATGGGTCCATGCTCCGAAGCCGGCGCTGCAAAACCCGAACAGAGCGTCGCGGCTGCCGAAATCCCACTGAGCAAGCTGTGTGCGCAGGCTCAACACACCCAGCCCGGCCCCCGCCGCCAACGTCGCCACCTGCTCCGGCCCGAGCCGCAGATACGGATCTTCGAAGCCCATGAACAGCGGCGCCCATGCCTCTTCATGTCGCACTTGCTCGGCGACCGCCTCCAGGCTGATCACGGTCCCTTGGGTGACGAGTCGCACCCAGGCTCGGCCATCGGGTCGCAACGCGGCGCGCAGCCCACGCAGCGCCGGCAGCAAGTCCGGCATCCAGTGCAACGCGTTGAACGACACTGCCGCATCGAAGCTGGCGTCGAAGTGCAGTTGCCGCGCATCGATGGCGGCGAATTGCAGGTTCGGCACCTCGCCGTGTTGTCGCTGCGCGAAAGCGATCATGTCGGCCGACGCATCGATGCCGCACACCGAGCCGCGCGGCACCCGCTGCGCGGCGATGCGCGCGCTGATGCGGCCGTCGCCACAGCCAATGTCGAGCACGCGCTCGTCGCCGCTCAGGTCGAGCAAGCCCAGCGCCTGCTCGGCCATCGCCTCCTGCAAGCCTGAGTGTTGCGCGTAGTCAGCGCCGTGCCAAGTGTCTGGGCGTGGCGGGTATTGCATCTGAGTCATGTCGCGACGAGTGTTTTTGCACCGGTTGCCGATGCTGCCGCTCATTATCCCCGAACCGTGATGCTTCGAGGACTTGAATGCGGGCGCGCCGAGAATCGCCCGCGTTTGCGCGGCTTGCAGGGCAGCGACGACGCAGAACTGGTTCTGTCGCTACAAGGGGGCCATTTGTTTTCTATGTCGAACGTCCCGGTTTGGATTCGAGCACTGGCGCGGGGTCACCTTGGAAGTTGCTTGATTCCATAGGGTTTTCAAGTTGGCTTTTTGCCGGGTATCGTCGGTGTCCCAATTGAGAGATACAAACGATGCAAAGCGGGCCCACCACCTACCTGGGTCTCAAGGACCTCCCGCGCGGAACTGGGCATATTCGAACTGCAAGCCATTTTCACATTCAGCAGCATCGAACGGGAGGTGATTGACGCCCGCTACGGGGCAAGCCACAAACCCCCCGTGTCAGACTAGTTGTCGCCCCATCATGATTGCGGAAGATCCGCATAGGAGCGCCATCTGTGAGCAGAAATTTTCATTCAATTGAATTCCAGGAACAAGCCCTTATCAAAGTCAGAGCTCGCGGCACGCGCAGCGTGCTGGATGTAGCCAATGATTTGCATATGGCTGTCGGTACGCTGAGGAAGTGGATTAGCAAGTCCAACCAGACGAAGGGGCAAGTGAGTGACCCGGCAGTCCAACTGCCTGCTGACCTGGCGGCACAATCTTGGGGACCTGCCCAACGTCTGCAGGCACTGCTTGAAACGTACGCCCTGTCCCAGGTGCAGCTTCATGCCTGGTGCCGGGAAAAGGGATTGTTTGAGCACCAGCTAAAGGCTTGGCGTGACGCATTTTGCAGCGTCAGTGCAAGCGAATCACGAGAGTCCAAGGCGGCGCTGCGTGAACTGCAAGTCAAACACGAAGGATTGCAGCGCGACCTGCGCCGAAAAGAGAAGGCGCTGGCGGAAGCGGCAGCCTTGCTGGTGCTGCAAAAAAAGTTCCAGGCGCTGTTGGGGGACGAGGATTGATGAGCGGACCCCAGCAGCGCAAAGACCTACTACAGCTGATCGAGCAGGCCTGCACGGACGGCGCACGATTAGCGCTGGCCTGCGCGCAGATTGGCCTGTCTGAGCGCACTGAGCCGCCCAACAAGCTCAGCGCGTTCGAGCGTCAAGCAGCCATGGCACTGCTTAACAGCGAGGAGTTCAAAGACCTTGCACCCAGCCAGATCGTTCCCCGCCTGACTGATCAGGGTCGCTACATTGCCAGCGAATCGACCCTGTACCGGCTGCTTCATCTTGCCGGTCAGATGCGCCACCGCCGGCTCGAACGTGCACCTCAAAAGCGCAGCAAGCCGAGAGCCTTGACGGCCACCGGTCCCGATCAAATCTACTGCTGGGACATCACCTACCTGCCCACGCAAGTTCGTGGCAGCTACTTCTACCTGTACCTGTTTGTCGACCTGTTCAGCCGCAAGATTGTGGGCTGGCAGGTGTTTGACTGCGAGAGCGCGGAGCTTGCAGCAGGACTACTGCAAGACATTTGTGCCAGACAAGGCTGCGTACCCGGCCAGCTCGTGGTGCACTCGGACAACGGCGCGCCCATGAAGGGCGAGACCATGCTGGCCACCATGCAACGTCTTGGTGTGGCACCCAGCCGAAGTCGCCCGTCGGTGAGCAATGACAACCCGTATTCGGAGTCGCTGTTCAGAACGCTGAAGTACCGCCCGGCCATGCCCGTCAAACCCTTTGAATGCCTGCTGCAGGCGCGCCGCTGGGTCACGGACCTGATGCACTGGTACAACGACGAACATCGACACAGCGCTATCCGCTTCGTGACGCCAAACCAGCGCCACGCGCAGCAAGACAAGGACTTGCTTGCACAACGTGCCATGGTCTACGAACTGGCCCGCCGAAA
>JBDTCK010000065.1:0-24482 GCA_039923645.1 Rhodoferax sp. | reverse complement strand
GCGCAGGTGGCGTCGGCGCTCCAGGTGACCGACGACCGTGGCGTCACGGTCACGCTGGCGCAGCCGCCGCAGCGCATCGTGAGCCTGCTGCCCTCGCTGACCGAGAGCGTGTGCGAGCTCGGCGCCTGCGCGCGCCTGGTCGGCGTCGACCGCTATTCCAACTACCCTGCGTCCGTGCGTGCCCTGCCGCAAGTGGGCGGCGGGCTTGACCCGAATATCGAAGCCGTCGTCGCGTTGCGGCCCGACGTGGTGCTGCTGGCCACCTCATCGCGCGCCAGCCAGCAGCTCGAGGCGCTGGGCCTCAAGGTGGTGGCGCTGGAGCCCAGGAGCTATGCCGATGTGCGCCGCGTGCTGGACAAGATCGGCCAGGTGCTGGCGGTGCCCGACGCGCAGCGCATCTGGCGCGTGATCGATGCGGGCGTGTCGGCGGCCGCGCAGTCGCTGCCGTCCCGAGCTCGCAACGCGCGGGTCTATTTCGAGGTCAATGGCGGGCCTTATGCGGCCGGGGCTTCATCTTTCATCGGTGAAACCCTGGCGCGGCTGGGCGTCCGGAACATCGTGCCGGCCGCGCTCGGACCATTTCCCAAGCTCAACCCCGAATTCGTGGTGCGCGCCGACCCGGACGTGATCATGGTCGGCGAGCGCAGCGCGACGGGCCTGGCGCAGCGCCCCGGCTGGGCAGGTATGCGCGCCATCCGTGAGCGGCACATCTGCATCTTCGACGCGCAGCAGATGGACGTGCTGATCCGCCCCAGCCCGCGCATGCCGCAGGCCGCACGCCTGATGGCCCAGTGCCTGCAGGACAAGGCGCCATGACCGGATCGGTGCACGCCAGGCACAGCGTGGTGCGCGGCGCGGGCGGCCAGGCACGCAGCGCGCTCGCGCTGGGGGTGGGGCTGCTGCTGGTCAGCGCGGTCTTGTTGCTGCTCGGCAGTGCCGCGGGCAGCACCGGGTTCGAGAGCGTGCGACAGCTGTTCGGGGCCGGTCACGACAGTGTGGCGTGGCAGATCGTATGGGACATCCGGCTGCCGCGCACTGCGGGCGCGTGGCTCTCCGGGGCCCTGCTGGGGCTCGCCGGCGCGGTAGCGCAGGGCCTGTTCCGTAACCCGCTCGCCGACCCGTATCTGCTGGGCAGCGCCTCGGGTGCCTCGCTCGGCGTGGCCGCGGCCATGGCGCTGTGGGGCGTATCGCCGCTGGCGACGCAATGGTTTGCGCGCATCGGCATGACCGGGGCCGCCTTTGTGGGTGCCGTAGCGGCCGTCCTGCTGACGCTGGCGCTGGCGCGCGGCGTGCAGCACACGCTGCGCCTGCTGCTGGCCGGCGTCATCGTGGGCGTGGTGCTCGGCGCCATGACCGCGCTGATCATGCTGCTGGTGCCCGAGGTGCAGGCAAGCTTGCAGGCCTTCATGCTTGGCAGCACGGCCTTCGTCGGCTGGAGCTCGTGCGCGCTGATGGCCGCCGCCTGGCTGGCCTGCATGGTGGTGGCGTGGATGCTCAGCCACGCGCTGGACGGACTGGCACTGGGCGAGGCCACCGCGCTGAGCCTGGGCCTGCCGCTGCCTGCCATGCGCGCGGCGCTCGTCGTGGTGATTGCACTGGCCACCGGCACGGCCGTGGCGCAGACCGGGCTGATCGCCTTCGTCGGGTTGGCCGCGCCGCACCTGGTTCGCTCGGTTGTCAAGACCACCCATGGCCGCCTGACCCTGCTCTCCAGCCTGACGGGCGGTGTGCTGCTGCTGGCCGCCGATGTGCTGGCCCGCGCGCTGATTGCGCCGCAGGAGTTGCCGGTCGGCGTGCTCACCGCCGTGCTGGGCGGCAGCTACCTGCTGTGGCTCATGCACCGGCGCGCCGTGAGCGGGCAGGGGCTATGACGCACGCCGCAGTGGCCATCGATGGCTTTGCCATCAGCGCCCATGCCGTCCACGCCCGGCTCGGAAGCGCCGAAGTGCTGCACGGGATTGATCTCGCCATTGCGCGGGGCCGCTGGACCAGCATTGTCGGCCCCAACGGCGCCGGCAAGTCGACCTTGCTCAAGGTGCTGGCGGGCCTGTTGCCGCACGCGGGACTGGTTTCGCTGCTGGGCCGGCCGATGGCCGATCTGCCGGGGCGCTTGCGTGCGTGTCAGCTGTCCTGGCTGGGCCAGAACGAGGCGGGCGGGGACGACCTGACGGTCTACGACGTGGCCATGCTGGGGCGGCTGCCGCACCAGGCTTGGCTCGCGCCCGCCAGCCCACTGGACCGCCTTGCGGTCGAGCAGGCGCTGCGCGCCACTCAGGCGTGGGACTGGCGCGGCCGGGCCTTGAGCCAGCTCTCGGGCGGCGAGCGCCAGCGAGTGCTGCTGGCGCGCGCGCTGGCCGTGCAGGCGCAGGTGCTGTTGATGGACGAGCCGCTCGCCAACCTGGATCCGCCGCACCAGGCCGACTGGCTGGCGCTGGTGCGCGAACTGGTGGCCGGCGGACAGACGGTGGTCAGCGTGCTGCATGAAATCTCGCTGGCGCTGCGCGCCGACGAGATGGTCATCATGGCGGGGGGTGCCATTGCCCATCAGGGCAACTGCCGCGAGGCCGCCACGCACCGCGCGCTTGAGCAGGTGTTCGACAACCGCATCGCGATCGCGCCCCTGCGCGACCAGTGGGTGGTGCTTCCGAAAGTTTGATATGCAAGTTGAAACACCGCCCGCCGTCAAACCCTATGAGAAGCCCGAAGGCGAGCGCCGCGGCCTGGTCATCGTCAATACCGGCGACGGCTTCAGCTTGAAGAGTCAGGACCTGGAGCATTCCGCTCAACTCGCGCGCGACGGCTGGGAGCGCGCGTGCGCGGCGATCCTGTAGGGCGGGTATTTCATGGTGGTGCTGGACGAAACCAACCTATCCGCTGATCTACGCCTGGCTGCCACTGGACGGCGTACTGCAAACACTGCGCACGCCGGCGCTGTGCCGTCGTGAGTGCCCGCACGCATCACCGCGCTGCTGCTGGCATTGACCGCATGGCGTGGCCCGGCGGTCTGATGTCGGAGGCCCGTCGCAAGCCATCCCCCAACATCGGCGGGCCCATGGTCGCAATCGCGTTCCTGCTCGGCCTGCAGCTCGGCAAGCCGGGCGTCTACACACTCAATGCCAAGGCGCGTGAGCCCGCGGGCGCAGACGTGCAGCGTTCGGCGGCGAGGGGTGGTGGTGATGCGGGCGGCGGTGGCGGCCCTGGCGAGCGTCTGGATCGCCGTCGACTCCAGAGTCGAACCAGTCGCCCTTTCAGGGCGCAACGTTGATGATCGCAGTATCGTGCGCGATGCCGTTGCCTAGATCTACCGTGTAGTCGAACTGGTCGGGGCCGCTGAAGCCCGCCGCGGGCAAATACCAGATACCCTGGCCCTCGTAAGTCTGGCCGCTGCAATCGGGAGCGCCGAAACGTGAACGCCCGGCAACAACGGAATTCTTGCGTACCGAAACGCTGCCGTGAGCCGGTTGGGTCAGGATCGTCACGATCGGCAGGCTCGACTGGCCGCAGTCCCGGTGATGCTCGGCGTAGGTGAAGATGCGGACCTCCCGGCCGGCAACCGTGTCGCGGCGCATGGTTCGTTCCGTAGGGTTCGCAGACGAGTCGGCGGCTAGGACGAACCCAGGGGCACCGACTTGGGTTGCGCCCGCAGTCGCGGCGCTCAAGGCGAGCGCAGCCCAGACGGCGGCAGTGGGAAGAAGCGCCTGGACGCGCGCCGCAGGGCTGTTTGCATAATTAGACATCCCGTGATCTCCGTTTCCAGGTTGTGCGATTCTGCGGCGCGACCTCAACCTCGTCAACCTCGGATTCGAGCGTGATGGCCAGGTTTGACGAGAACGCCGGGCAACGCTCGGCTGCTGCGGGAGCACGAGCGGTGAGTCTGCTGGCGAGGATGGCGACCCTGGCAAGTGTCTTGATCGCTGTCGATCTCTTTGATTCATTCGGAAACAGGAGCTGAACAACACGCAGCATGATTCGTTTCCTATCAACGACGTGAGAGTGCGGGATGAGCCGATAGAGGCGGCAAGCGGCCAGATTGAATCGCAGCGAAATGCGGCCACTATTCTGAGTCAGGCGTCAGGGCTAATATCAGCAAACGCCGACAACGGAGAAACTCTCATGACGCGATTTCTCTTCCGCCTGGTTGCCATCCTGTCGTTGGCGTCGTGCTTATTGCCGTCGACCGCGATGGCGCAAACTCCGCTCTCCATCACGCCGCTGGCCCAAAAGAAGGTGACTGAATTGCCAGCTGGGTCGCTCTTTTGGCGAATCGAGAACTTTGCTTCGCTATCGCAGGCGCAAGCCGCAGCGGGCACCTGGTCGTTGGCTGCCGAGTCGGCGGGCAAAGTCTGGCTCTTCACGCTCGGCCCAGCCGGCGAGTCATCGACAGGCGGCGTCAAGGTCGCGGAGGTTGGGCCTATCCCTCCGGTGGCTGCACCACAGTATCTCCTGCGAATCAACCTGGCCAGCGGGCCACCGGGCAGCATGACGCCGGTGCATACCCATCCAGGATCGGAAGCATTCTTTGTACTGAACGGGGAGCAAAGCATTCGCGGACCTCACGGCGTAATGCGTATTAAGTCTGGTCAGCCCGAAGCGGGTCACGGTGCCGGAATGCCGATGCAAGTCTCGAGCAGCGGCTCGAGCGACCTGAAGGCGCTTGTGATGTTTGTGGTCGACGCTACCCAACCGTTCTCGTCTCCAGCCACTTTCCCGTAAGGTGTGGCCTACCCATCATCCACGGAGCGGGCATCCCGGAGTGCACTGCGCGCGCTAATTGGCCCCGCCGCGTGCAATGATGATTTGCTCCAGGTGGATCACCGGTCGTTTCACTGCCCAGACAGCGAGGAATGTCATGTCCAAACTCCGCGTTCAAAGTTTCGCAATTTCCATTGATGGCTACGGTGCCGGGCCGGACCAGGATCTCCAGAATCCGCTCGGCGTCGGGGGCCCCGAGTTGATGGAGTGGTTATTCCACACTCGCATGTGGAGCCGCATGCACGGTCAGGGCGAGGGAGAGGCAGGGGTCGACAACCAGATGGCGGAGCAGGGCTTTGCCGGCATCGGCGCATGGATTCTCGGGCGCAACATGTTCGGTCCTGTACGAGGCCCGTGGCCTGACGACGGCTGGAAGGGCTGGTGGGGCGACGAGCCGCCATATCACACCCCGGTCTTCGTGCTGACGCATCACCCGCGCGCGCCACTCAAGATGGCGGGTGGTACGGAATTCCACTTTGTCACCGAAGGCATTCACGCCGCGCTGCAACAGGCGAGAGTGGCAGCGGGTGGCCGCGACGTCCGGCTCGGCGGCGGCGCCTCCACGATCCGGGAGTATCTGCGCGCCGGCCTGATCGACGAGTTGCATCTCGCCATGCGGCCGGTCCTGCTCGGCTGCGGCGAGCACCTCCTGGATGGAATCGACCTGCATGCTTTGGGCTATGAGTGCGCGAAGCACGTCGCCGGCGAGCGTGCGACCCACGTCTTTCTACGCAAGCGCGCGTGAGCCGTGCGGCTCGTTTGATATTGTAGTAACATAACTACATCAACCTATTCGGAGGCACCGACATGACCATCACGACCTTATCCAGCCGCGAGTTCAACCAAGGGGCGAGCGAGGCCAAAAAGGCGGCCAACCAAGGGCCTGTATTCATCACGGACCGCGGCCGGCCGGCGCACGTGTTGATGAGTATCGAGCTCTATCAGCGCCTCACCGGCAGTCGCCAGAAGATTGCCGACATGTTGGCGATGCCGGGCCTTGAAGACGTCGAACTTGAAATTCCGAAGCTGCCCGACCCGGCGCGACCGGCAGACCTTTCCTGATGTTTGTGCTCGATACCAACGTCGTGTCCGAGCTGCGAAAAATCCGCCTTGGGAGTGCCGACAAAGGGCTGGCGCAGTGGGCTGACAGCGTGGAGTCCGTTGACCTGTACCTGTCGGTCATTACGGTGCGGGAATTGGAAATCGGTGTGCTGCTGGCAGAGCGCCGCGACGCGACGCAAGGCGTCATATTCCGGACATGGCTTGACAGCCATGTGTTGCCCGCATTCGCCGGTCGCATCCTGCCCATCGACACGGCGGTTGCGCAGCGCAGCGCGCGGCTTCATGTGCCCGATCCGCGCCCGGTTCGGGATTGCCTGATCGCGGCAACCGCACTCTTGCACGGCATGACCGTGGTCACGCGCAACGTTGCCGATTTTGAGTCGACAGGGGTGTTGCTGCTCAATCCGTGGGGCGCGCAATGAGGCGCCTACCTCGATTGCCTGGCTCGTCGAAGCGCCCAACGACATTGCAGGAATTACCCGCGCACTGGGTGTGCGCCTTCGTGTCGAAGCGGCATGAAAGAGCAGATCACCCGTTAGCAGGCGAGGCCGAGGCCTGACAATTCCATCTACTGCTCGGCAATCACATCCACAAATACCAGCGGCTCCTTGCCCGTATTGACCATGCCGTGGGATTCGCCCTTGCGAACGATGGTGACGTCACCCGCCTTGACGGCGTAGTCCTTGCCGTCCTTGTCCTTGAACATGCCTTGGCCCGACACGATGATGTACGTGTCCTCGTTGGTGATGTGCTTGTGGTAGCCGATGGAATCGCCCGGTTGCAATGTGAGCCAGCTGATCTCCTTGATGGCCTGTTCCTTCAAGGCCTTGTCGCGTGTGAAAGCGTACGCGCCAAACAGCGTGCCGTGGCCGCCGGCAGCCTCCTTTTTGTCGATCTTGAGGAGTGACTCCTTGGGAAAGACGTCGGCCTGCGCCGTTGCACAGAAAAAGGCGGCCGCGCTGATTGCTACAAGCAATTGGGTTTTTTTCAAGGGAGTCTCCAGTGGAAAAAGGTGCGTGATCTTAGGGCGGGCCACAAAGGCCGTCAACGCATGAAAAAGGGCGGCGTTCACCGAATCACGGGGCTCAGTCCCCCCGCTTCGCGCTGTTTGGCTACTTCCTGGTTACGCAGGATGAAGCGCTGGACCTTGCCGCTGGGGGTTTTGGGCAGTTCGGCCACAAATTCGATTTCCCGCGGGTACGAGTGTGCCGCCAGCCGGTTGCGCACATGCAGGCGCAACTCTTCTGCCAGCTCGGGTGTGGGCTGGTACTGCGAGTTGAGCACGACGAAGGCCTTGATCAGTTCCGTGCGCTCGGGGTCGGGCTTGCCGATAACGGCGGTCTCGACCACCGCCGGGTGCTCGATCAGGGCGCTTTCAACGTCGAACGGGCCGACCCGGTAGCCCGAAGTGGTGATGACATCGTCGGCGCGGCCGACCAGGCTGATGCTGCCATCGCTATTCAGCTCGGCAGAATCGCCGGTGAGGTAGTAGTTGCCGACGAAGGCGCCGGTGGGTGCGCCCAGATAGCCCGTGAACCAGCACATCGGCGACCGCGGCAGATCCAGCGCCAGGATGCCCGGCTGGCCAGCCGGCTGCTCGCGCCCGTCGTCTCCCAGCACCACCACGCGGTGGCCGGGGCTGGCAAATCCGGCCGAGCCGCGATGCACCGGGTGGTTCAAGGCATGGTGATTGCACAGCACCATGCCCAGCTCAGTCTGGCCGTAGTGATCGTGGATGGTGACAGCGAGCTCGTCGGCGAACCAGCGGATCACTTCGGGATTGAGGGGCTCGCCAGCACTGCTGACCGCGCGCAGCTTGCCACGCAGCGGACCCGTCGCGGCCTTTCCGGCGGCCATCAACATGCGGTAAGCCGTCGGTGAAGCGGCCAGGTTGGTGATGCCGTATTTGTTGATCACGCGGCAAGTGCTCTCGACGCTGAACGGCCCCTCGTAAAAGGTGGTGGGGTGTCCCATCGCCAGCGGGCCGGTCACCGCGTAGTACAGGCCATAGGCCCAGCCCGGATCGGCGAGATTCCAGAAGGCGTCTTGTGGACGCAGGTCGACCGCATCGCGCATGTAGCCCACAAACGCGGCGATGGCTTTGAGCGGCACCTGCAACGCCTTGGCCGGCCCGGTGGTGCCCGAGGTGAGCATCATCAGGAACGGATCGTCGCCACGCCGCATGACCGGCTCGCTGGTGGAAGGCTGGCGGTCCAGCTCGGCCCAAAAGCTGAAGTCGCCGCGCTCCAGTCCGCGCCCCTTGTCGCCGCCCACAGCGAGGACCGGCGGGCATTTCGGCACATCCGCCAGCTTGGCGCGATTGGCGCCATCGGTCACTACCATGCGGGCGCCCGAGACATTCAGGCGATGTTCGATGGCCTTCGGCCCGAAGGCAGTGAACAGTGGTTGGTAAACCGCCCCGAGACGCCAGGTGCCCAGGATGGTGATCAACAACTCCGGCGTGCGCGGCAGCAAGCCCGCCACGCAGTCGCCCGGACCGACACCCTGCGCCTTGAGGAAGTTGGCAAACTGGGCCGAGAGCTTCTGCAACTGGGCAAAAGTGTAGGTTTCGCTGGCGCCGTCGCGGCTCTCCCAGAACAGTGCGATGCGCCCAGGTAACGCGTGGCGATCACAGCATTCAACGCAGGCATTGATGGCCTCCGGGCTGCCGCTCACGCTCGCCTTCATGTCAGTTTCGTATGAAAAATCAGCAATGGTCTGGGTGTATTCGCGCATGGTGGTCACCTTTGGTGTCTTGTGTGAACCGTGATTATTGATCCACCCAGAACTTGGGTTTGGCCGGGCAGAAACCAATCTGCGCTCGGGCATGAACCGATTGCAAATCAACAACTTTGGGGGGGTGTGACCCGCTCTGCCCGGTCATGTGCGCTTCAGTGTGCAGCCGCCCGCTGCGCAGGATGCACTGCACAATGTATGGCAACAAGTTATCAAGGCAAGTCGATGACCGCAAAATGCGTCATGGTGCTGGGCACCACCAGCGGCGCCGGCAAGAGCTGGCTCACCACCGCGCTGTGTCGCCACTACGCGCGCCAAGGACTCAAAGTCGCACCGTTCAAGGCGCAGAACATGAGCAATAACGCGCGCGTGGTTAGCGGCGGCGAGATCGGCAGCGCCCAGTACTTTCAGGCGCTGGCTGCGCGCGCGGTGCCCGAAGTGCGCATGAACCCGCTGCTGCTCAAGCCCGAGCGCGACACCCACAGTCAGGTGATTCTGCTGGGGCAGGTGAGCGAAGACCTCTCGCGCATGCCGTGGCGCGGCCGTAGCGAGCACGTCTGGCCGCAGATCGTGCAGGCGCTTGACGAGCTGCGCGTCGAGAACGACGTGGTGGTGATTGAGGGCGCCGGCTCACCGGCCGAGATCAACCTGCATGACAGCGACATCGTCAACATGCGCGTGGCGCTGCACGCGCAGGCGCGGTGCCTGCTGGTGACCGACATCGACCGCGGCGGCGCGTTTGCCCATCTGTACGGCACCTGGGCGCTGTTGCCCGAGGTCGAGCGTGCGTTGATCAGCGGCTTCGTGCTCAACAAGTTTCGCGGCGACGCCACGCTCTTGGCGCCCGCTCCGCAGATGCTGCAAGAGTTGACCGCCGTCCCGACCGTGGCCACTCTGCCGATGTGGTGGCAGCACGGCCTACCCGAGGAGGATGGTCTATTTGATGACCGCAGCGTCGCTACTGGCGTGGTGAAAAAAACCATTGCGGTGGTGGCCTACCCACGCATCAGCAACCTCGACGAATTTCAGTCGTTCAAGAATGTGCCTGGCGTGCGGCTGGTCTGGGCGCGCAGCCCGGCCGATGTGGCGGGCGCCGACTGGATCATCCTGCCCGGCTCCAAGCACACGAGCGGCGACCTGGCCTGGCTGCGCGCGCAGGGGCTGGGCAGCGCCATCGCAGCGCACGCCGCAAAGGGTGGAGCGGTGCTGGGTATTTGCGGCGGCCTGCAGATGTTGGGCGAGGCATTGATCGATCCGCACGCCATCGACGGCAACGGTCCCGGCCTGGGGCTGCTGCCACTGGTCACGCTGTTCGAGCGCGACAAGACGGTGCGGCATCGTATGGGCGCTTTTTCAACTGTTGTCGGGCCGTGGGCGGCGCTGTCGGGCGTCAAAGTGCAGGGCTACGAGATTCACCATGGACGAACCGCCCAGCATCCTGCCATGGCGGCCGGTGGTGACGTGGCTCAGGCAGTTATGCCGGACGGTCTGGCCTGGCAGAACGATGCGGGCAACGTGCTGGGGCTGTACCTGCACGGCCTGTTCGAAGACCCGGCCGCGCTGCGGGCGCTGTTCGGAGTTGCCGTGCCGACGCTGGACAGCGTGTTCGACGGCCTGGCCGACTACGTCGAGCGGCACTTCGAACCAGGTGTGCTGCGTGCGCTGGCGGCCTGATTCAGATCCGCGTGCAGTCAAACGCGAGCGTGTAGTACGGAAAGCTCACGGTGCGCTGCCCGCTCAGTGCCGGGTGGGTGGCGATCAGCGCTTCGATGCGTTCGCGCACGGCCGCGTTGTCGGGCGGCGCCAATGCGGCGATGAAGCTCACCGACATGAAGCGGTCCACGATCACTTGCTGGGGCGGCCCCACGTGCTGGTGCTCAAAGCGATGCTCCGCCAATGCACTGAAACCCCGATGCGGGAACGGCCTGCGCCAGTCGCCCTTGTAAAAGCGCGGCGCATCGCCTTCATAAGGTGTGACGATGGCGGTTAGCTCGGCCACCCAGTCCACCGACTCGTCGCGCACGTTCCACACCAGGCCGAGCTTGCCGCCGGGCTTGAGGACGCGGTGGAACTCGTCTAGAGTGTCGCGATTGGCGAACCAGTGAAACGCCTGGGCGCACACCACGGCGTCCAGCGAGGCGTCCGGTAGCGGTATCGACTGCGCGGTGCCGGCCAATGCCCGCACCGCGGGCAATCCGGTTTCGAGCTGCGCGCGCATGGCATCCACCGGCTCCACCGCGATCACATCGGCTCCTGTGGCAGCCAGCAGGCGCGTGAACTTACCGGTGCCGGCGCCCACGTCGGCCACGTTGCGCCCGACGGACAGCCCCATCGGCCCTGCGAGCCAGCCCACGAGCGCTGGAGGATACTCGGGTCTGCCGCGCGCATAGGCCTGCGCCTCTTTGGTGAAACCCTGTTGCGCGGCGACGTGTACTTCAGTCATGAACCTTGAACTCCGCTACATCGAAGACCTCCATGATGCCGCATTAGCCGGGCGCTTGCAGCACAAGCCCGATCAAAAGACCAAACCGCTCGGCGCGCTGGGCCGGCTCGAGTCGCTCGCGCTGTAGCTCGGCCTGCGCCATCCTGCGCCATCCTGCGCGAGATGGCGAGCTTCGACTCGGCGGGGGTTTCGCAAGCTAGCAGAATCTGCTCTTGAGTGCGCGGCGAGATGTCACCGCGGCCCGCTTTGAAAGCCCGACCATGCCGATTTCCAAAGTGAATCAAGGAGGACCGTGATGACGACGCTGTACCGGGGAATGGATCGCGCCACGCTGGACGCTGCGTACAACAACAGCAACGCCGTGCCGGGATCGGCACGCATGATGGTCCATTTTCGGAATCGTAGCGCCAACGTGTACCTTGATGTCGCATGCCAGCGCGGACTTGCCTACGGCCCGTCGCCGCGCCAGCGTTATGACTGGTTTGCGGCCGGACCGTCCGGCGCACCTACCTTTGTATTTATTCATGGTGGCTACTGGCAGGCGTGCGCGAAGGAGGACTTTGCCTTCATCGTGCAAGGGCCACTGCAGCGCGGCTTCAACGTGGTGCTGGCCGAATACACGCTGGCCCCCGAAGCGTCCATGACGCAAATCGTCGGGGAAATCGGGGCGTTGCTCGATCACCTGCAGGCGGACCGGGACGGGCTTGGTATCGCGGGGCAGCCGCTGTGCCTGAGCGGGCATTCGGCCGGCGGACACCTTGCCGCCATGCACCGGTCGCACCCCCTGGTCAGCCATGCCATGCCAATCAGCGCGCTGGTCGATCTGGAGCCGATCAGCCTGGGCGGCCTCAATGACAAGCTCCAGCTCACGGCGGGCGAGGTGAAGGCCTTCAGCCCGCTGCGCCATATCGCCCGAGGCGCGCCCATGACGGTCGTGGTGGGCGATGCCGAACTGCCTGAGCTGATCCGGCATTCCCGGCTATACGCCGCCGACTGCCAGGCGCGGGGCGAGACCGCGAGTTTGGTGCCGGTCCCAGGCTGCAACCATTTCACGGTGCTGGACGACCTGGCTTCTCCCAGCGGGGTGCAGATGATGGCGCTGGTGGGGGCGCTATTTGCAAGGTAGCGTGCGTACATGGCGTGGATGTCCAACACAGGCTCTCTGTTGCGCCATGGCTCCACCGCACAAAAGGAGTTGTGAATTCGCCCGCTTAGCGAGGTATCGTTTGTGCAGCAGAACTAAGAAAGCCGGGCGCCATTGCCCTGAGCTGCTCAGCCGCATCCCGCAAAGGACTCAGCAGCTTCTTTACCGCCTTCGATTCGGTCATCTTGACCGCGCGCAAGTTGACGCTCAGCGCGGCTACCACATTGCGTTCCTCGTCGAGTACCGGCACTGCAAGGCCGCAGACTGACGGGTCAAGTTCGCCATTCACCCACGCGTAGCCATTTTCGTGGACGTCGCTCAACGCTTTGCGCAGAGCCACCGGTGTGGCAAGGGCTTTACGCGTATAGGCTTTCATCCCTAACTTATCGAGGTAATTGTTGAGCGCGGACTCATCTTGCCCTGACAACAAGACGCGACCTGGGGATGTGACATAGGCTGGCAGGCGGCTGCCGACGCCGAGGCGTAACGACATGACTTTTCGGGAAGGAACGCGGAGCAGGAAAACGATGTCGCGGCCGTCGAACACGGACAGCGCCACGGACTCTTTCACGTCTGCGCAAAGGTGCTCCAGCACCTCCTGCGCGAGACTCCAAAAGGGCAGAGAGGTCAGGTAGGTCAGGCCGAGGTTGAGAATTTTCGGCGTCAAGCGGAAGGCCTTGCCGTTGGTGACGGTGAAACCGAGCTCCGTTAGCGTCATCAGGATGCGGCGCACCACCGTTCGCGGCAACTGAGTGGCCATTGCAACGGAGGCGACGGTGTGGATACCCGAGCCTGTACCCATGGCCTCGATCACGCTCAAGCCACGTGCGAAAGAACGCACAAAGCCATCGCTTTCGGGGGTTGCCATAAGACCCTCTGAGTTCCGGGTTCTAGACGCCAGCCTGACGGCCGCCGTGCTCCGCGTGATGCGGCGGAGGTGCGCAGGGCACCGGTGCTGCACGCGCGAGGTCGGCGGGCGCGCCGGCAAGCACCTTTGTTTCTCCCAGCGGGCCGGCGAAGCTAGCGAAGAGCGGCAGGCCTTCGGTCAGCGCTTCGTCAATCGCCTCTTCGGGAGTCAACACAGGGCCGATACAGACATCCCATGTCAGCGATAGTTGCTTCCACTCATCCAGTGTACGTGAGCCAAAGATCGATTTGAGCGTCGAGGCCGTGCGGTCGAGATCGCGTTCGGCTTGACTGCCCGAGAGCTCGGTACAGCCGGCCAGCTCACAGAAGCGGTTCCAGAATTTCGGCTCGAGCGCGGCCATTGTCACGTGGCGAAGATCAGAGGTTTCATATACGCGGTAGGCTGGGTGGCCGCCTCCGTGTCGCGCCTTGGCTGTGCGTGCATCGCCTCCGCCCAGATAGTGTGCCGCGGTCAGCGCATTGAGCATCAGTGCGCTGTGCATGATCGACAAGTCAATGAAGCTACCCCGTCCGGTCTTCTCCCGTTCCAGCAGGGCAGCCTGGATGGCAATCACGGCGCAAAGACTACCGCCCACCAGATCACCAATCAGGGCCGTCGGCATGGCCGGATTTCCCTCGCGATGCAAAAGGCCAGCACTGCCCTGGTAATTCAAGTCGTGGCCGGCGAGGTGCGCTCGGGCGGTGTGCTGGCCGTAACCCGAAATCGCGCAGTAGATGAGCCGCGGAGCGCATGCGCGCAAGACCTCCCAGCCCACACCGAGCCGGTCCATCACGCCGGGGCGAAAACTCTCAAGCACCACATCAGACTCGCGCACCAACGCAAGAAATGCATCGACGCCTTGGGTCTGCTTCAGGTCGATTGCGATGCTGCGCTTGCCCCGATTCGAAGCGGTGAATGCCGCACCGAAGCCGGAGCGAGGAAGGGGATTCAGATCGCGGGCGTAGTCACCCGCGCCGGTATCTTCGATTTTGGTCACTTCGGCGCCGTAGTACAGCAACATTTGCGTTGCAAAGGGTCCGGGAAGGAGGCGACTCAGATCGAGTACACGGATGCCCGCTAACGGCCCATTCATGGCGATTTTGCCGGCTCGAACTGAGGCAGACTGAGAGTTTCGGTCAACTTCAGAAAGCACACACGCACACGATCACCGATCCGCACGGCCTCTGGCGTAACATTGACGATATTGGCCATCAATCGCACTCCCTCATCGAGTTGGACGACCGCGACAACGTAAGGCAATTTGTCGGTCATGTGTGGGTTGGCGGCCCGGTAGTTGACTGTGAATGTGTAGATGCTCCCCCTTCCTGCGCTGGCCTCCCACTGCAGGTGTTCGGACATGCAATGCCGGCAGAACAGGCGGGGTGTCGACTGGGCCTGCTTGCATTCGCTGCACCGCTGAAAAACCAGGCGTCCCTGCGCAGCGGCGTCCCAGAATGGCCTGGTGGCCTGGGTGGGCGAGGGAATGGGGCGGTTGACGCTGGTCATACTGCGGCTCCCAGAATCATGGTTGTGTTGGCTGAAAAGACGAGGCCCGGAGCATGGCACAACGCATGGGTGGCTTTCGGCAGTTGTCTTTCGCCGCATTCGCCGCGCAGTTGCCGTACGGCCTCGATGACGAGGAAGATACCGAACATGCCGGGGTGGCCGTATGAGAGACCGCCGCCCGACGTGTTGATCGGGAAGGCACCGCCGGGCGCCAGACGGCCGCCCTTGACGAAATCCTTGCCCTCGCCGCGCTTGCAAAAACCCAGCTCTTCCAGCGACTGCAACACGCCGATGGTGAAGTGGTCGTAGATCTGGACGACGTCGATGTCGGCCCGTGTCACGCCGGCCATATTGAAGGCCTCGTTCGCGGTTTCGGCAACGCGGGTGTCGAGCCAGTCGTCAATGTCCAGCGGCGTGTAGTGGTGCGAGAACGTTTCGGCGATACCCTTTACATAGATCGGCGGTTTAGCGAGCGAGCGAGCCCGGGCTGCGCTGGTGACAACCAGTGCACCGCCCCCGTCGGTCACCAGGCAGCAGTCGCGTTGCCGCAGCGGTGCGGCGACCTGAGGCGACGCCATGACATCTTCCAGAGACAGCGGGCCGTGGCGGTAGGCCTTGGGGTTGAGGTTGGCCCACTGCCGCGCAGACACGGCGATTTCTGCGAGGTCGGCCGGCGAGCTGCCGTACCGGTGCATATGCAATTGCGCCACCATGGCGTAATAGCCTATCGGGCTCAGTTGACCATGAGGCACGATGAACTGGCCGCGTGGCGACCGCGGGTCTTCCACCAGGCCGGTGAGCTTGCGCGAACCATCAGACAGCTGGGTGCTGCCATAAGTGATCAGTGCCACCTCGCAAAAGCCCGCTGCAATCGCGGCCATGGCGTGGCGAATGTGCATGATGTTGGACATGCCGCCAACATTGCTGCTGTCCGAGTAACGGGGCTTGAGTCCGAGGTACTCGCCCAGTTGCAGGCTGCTGAAGCGGTCTTCGGTGTGGGCGAACACGCCGTCGACATCTTGCAGTCGAAGCCCGGCATCGATCAGTGCCCGGCGGGCCGCTTGGGCCTGCAGTTCGAGGGCCGTCTTGTCGGGTACCTTGCCCAGGTCGGATTCGGCTACGCCAGCGATGGCGACCGAAGATGAAAGAGGATGACGTTGTGTCATGGTCGAGGTTCCTTGGACAATTCAGGCGAAATAGTGTTGGCTTGAGGCCAGTAGGAGCGCTTGACTTGACGCTTGAGAAGCTTGCCCGTCTCCGTGCGTGGTAACGCGCTGACGAAGTCGACGCTGCGCGGGCACTTCAGCGCGGAGAGCCGGTCGCGGCAGTAGCCGATCAGTTCCCGCGCCAGCGCGTCCGTGCCCTCGAAACCCTGGCTCAGTTCGACCACTGCCTTGACCTCTTCGCCGAATTCCTGATTCGGCACGCCCACGACTGCCACGTCATGAACCGCCGCATGCTGTGTCAGCACGTTCTCGGCCTCCTGCGGGTAGATATTCACGCCACCGGAAATGATCATGTTGGCAAGCCGGTCGGTAAGGTAAAGGTACCCACTGTTGTCCAAGTAGCCGATGTCGCCGTAGGTCGCCCAGCCTTCGGCATTGCGCGCCTGCCGGGTCTTTTCCGGGTCGCCGTGATACTCGAAGGGCGGCCCGCCCGAGAACCAGATCACGCCAGGTTCTCCAGCAGGTAACGGCTGGCCGTCTTCGCCCAGGATGTGAACGGCCCCGAACTCGGGGCGCCCCACGGAGCCCTTGTGCTGCATCCATTCAAAAGAGTTGAGCGAGGTACGCCCCACCAGCTCCGTGCCGCTATAGAACTCGTACAGTATGGGCCCCAGCCAGTCAATCATGGCCTGTTTGGCCCATGCAGGGCACGGAGCTGCCGCGTGCACAACAAAACGCAGGCTCGATAGATCGTGCGCGAGGCGCTCTTGCTCCGGCAGGCGAAGCAATCGAATGAACATCGTCGGCACCCATTGGCTGTGCGTCACGCGATACTTCTCGATTGCAGCCAGTGCCAACGCAGCGTCGAACTTTTCCATGAGAACGCAGCTACCACCCTGACGCATCACGTTCATGTTCCATCGCACCGGAGCCGTGTGATAGAAGGGTGCGGTGGAGAGATACACCGTGTCGCGGTCGAAGTTTTTCCAGACCGTGCGCTCGCTGGGCTGGGCCACGAAGTGGTTGTTGGCATTGGCCAGCGGGCGCTTGATGCCTTTGGGCAATCCAGTGGTGCCGGACGAATACGAGAAGTCCGTGCCTTCAGGGGTTTCGGGCAAGGTGACTTCGCGGGGCATCGCCTGCAATGCACTCTCATAGTCTTCAAAGCCGGGAACCCTTGCATCGAGCGAAAAGCGGTTCAGGTGTTCCGTGCCCGCGGTCAGGTCGCCGCCGGCAGAGGCCAGCGCGCTGGCCGACGTGAACAATGCCTTAGCGCCGCAATCGTTAACGATGTAGAGGACCTCGGCCGCCTTCAGGTGTCGGCTCACAGTCGTGTAATACAAGCCAATTCGGTGTGCGGCCCAGAGAATCTCGAAGTAGCGCAGGTGGTTATCCAGGTACACCGCAATGCCGTCCCCCGATCGCAAGCCACGTTCCAGCAGGAGGGCGGCGCAACGACGCGATCGCTGCTCGAGTTCGAGCCAAGTCACAATTTGCCCGCCTTCAAGCATACGGTAGGCGATGCCGTTCGGGTTGACTGCCGCATTGTGCGCCAGGCTGTCGTTGGTGCGCTGCGTGAGAATTGCCGGGACGTCCGGCTGCAGGGGTGGTTTAGCCATGAATTGTTGCAAGCCCGTGCGTTAGCACGGCCTTTCCTCGTTCGGGCGCGATCGCGCGGAAATGAATGTTCGGGCCTCGTTTCCAAAGCTCCACCGACAATGTCTCGCCCGGGTAGAACGGCGCCGAGAACCTCAGTGACAGGCTGCTCAACCTCTCGGGCCGGTTGCCGCAGAATGCACGCAGGATCGCGCGGGCCGTCATGCCATAAGTGCACAGTCCATGCAGGATGGGTCGGTCGAAGCCGGCGCTTTTTGCTGCAGCAGGGCTCGCGTGGATGGGGTTCAGGTCTCCGTTCAGGCGATACAGCAGGGCGGCCCCTTGCGCGGTTTGCAGGTTCACGGTGGTGTCTGCGGGCGCATCGGGAACCGCAGGCAGCGACGATGGCACGGGATCACCACCGCCAAAGCCGCCATCGGACCTACAGAACGATGTATGGTCGATTGTTGCGATTGGCTTGCCGCTGGCTTCATCCGAGACTTCGCGGGTGGTGATCACAAGGGCGCCGCGCCCTTCGCCCTTGTCCACGATGCTGGACATACGGGTGCGGCTGCGCAGGCAGCCCTCAGGTGGCAGGATGCCATGCACGGTCATTCGGTGCTCGCCGTGCAATATCCGCATCCAGTCGATACCCGTACGCGGATCTGACGCCCAGGCGCCGGGTGCGCCGAGCACGGTCAGCATGGAAGGTACGGCCTGCAAGCCATCTTCAAAAACGAAGGTTAATTCTTCGCTGTTGAGTGGGTCCTGACCATAGCCCAGACCCAGTGCGTAAAGGATACAGTCCTTGCGGGTGTAGGTGGTCAGCTGGTCTTCGAATGACCAGGACTTGAGTCTGTTGTAGTCGATGCCCATGGTCTCAATCGGCTTTCAGGTGGGCGGCACGGATTACCTGCCCCCATCGGTTTGTCTCATTCACCACGAAGCTCTGGAAGGCCTGAGGCGTGCCGCCTACCGGAACCCCACCCCATTCGGCAAAGCGCTGGTGGATTTCGGGCGACGCCAGCACCTTTTGCAACACCGCGTTAAGGGCCATGATGGTTGCGGGAGGTGTCTTGGCCGACGTGAACAAGCCGAGCCATACTGTCACCACAACATTTGGATAACCCGACTCGGCCAGCGTTGGGACCTGAGGTAACTCGGGAATACGCTCGCGCGAGGTGACGGCAATAGGCGTCAGCTTTCCCGAACGTATGTGAGGCAGGGCGGTGATGAGATTGTCGACCATGAAGTCGACTTGACCGCCAAGGAGGTCCGTCAGTGCGGGCGCCGCACCGCGATAGATGATGTCCACTGCGTTCATGCCTGACTGCGCCTTGAACAGTTCCCCGGCCAGGTGGCCGGAAGAGCCACTGGTCGAGACTGCCATCGACAAACCCTTCGGGTTGGCCTTTGCCATCGCCACCAGGTCGGCGACTGATTTCGCGCCGAGTTGCTTGCTGGCAACTACGATGTCGGGCATGTTGAGGACATGAATCACGGCAGCCAAGTCGTCGGGCTTATAGGGAAGCTTCTCCTGAAGTGTGTAATTAGCCGCATTCGGCCCCAGGCTGCCCATAACCAGAGTGCGTCCGTCTGGCGCCGCCCGCAGCGCAGCCTGGATGCCGAGCGTGCCGCCGGCACCTGGTACGTTCTCGACGATAACCGGCTGCTTCAAGACTTCCGACAGTGACTTGGCGACCATGCGGCTGGTCTGGTCGAGGATTCCTCCCGGAGCAGCCGGCGCGATGATCCGGTACGGATTGTCGCTTGCGAGAGCGGTGCCGGCCATCGCGGTGAGCAGGCACGCGGCAAGGGCGGCGGACAGGCGTTTGATGTTGGGCATGACCTTTGTCTTTCTACGGAATTTTCCGCGTTAAATGTCCGCTTGGCGGACAATATAGTTTCATTACCGGACAATATAGACGGAGAGCAAAATGAATTCCACGGCGGTTATCGACCCTTGCGGCCGTAACTGGGGCTGGCATATGGCTCTCCGGGCGCAACTATGCGAGTTACCGAGCGGTCTGCCAATTTGCATTCGGTAAATGCCGCATTCACATATTCCAAAGCACCTTAACGGACACGCCTCGTCGTGCGCAACTGATGGCCCTTCATTTCGACCTGGTTGATATTCGCCTGCTCATCAATGTGGCGGACGCCAGCAGTATGAGTCGAGGTGCAGAAAAGACATTTCTTTCTCCTCCGGCGGCCAGCAATCGCATCAAGAGCCTGGAAGATGCGTTCGGCGTGAAGCTGCTCTATCGCAACAGCCAGGGTGTCACGCTGACGCCCGCTGGACATGCGTTTGTCCGTCATGCGCGGGCCATATTTGAGCAGGTCGAACTCCTGAATGACGACCTTCGGGCCTATGCAAGTGGCATTCGAGGACATGTCAGGCTATGGGCCAACACCACTGCGATGACGGAGTTCCTTCCGCGTACGCTCGCGGCATTCATGGTTTCGTATCCTGACGTGAACGTTGAGTTGCGTGAGCGTTTGAGCCATGAGATCGTGCGTGCTGTCGATGAGGGCGTGGCCGATATAGGCATCGTTGCCGGCAACGTGCGGACCGAGGCATTGGAGGTGTTGCCCTATCGGGATGATCGACTGGTGCTGGTCACTTCCTCCGATCATGCATTGGCCCACGCAGGCTCAGTCGAGTTTTGCGAAACGCTGAAATACGACTATGTCGGCCTCTCCGAATCGAGTGCCATCCATCGATTTCTTGTCCAGGCGGCTAGCGCCGCGGGCCTCAGGCTCAACTCGCGCATCGAAGTCGGCGGCTTCGAAGGTGTGTGCAGACTGGTCGAAGCGGGCGTTGGCATCGGCGTCGTGCCTGAAGCGGCTGCGACCAGATACGCGGCGAACATGCAGATCAGGATCGTCCATCTGCGTGACGAATGGGCGCTGCGCAAGCTTCGTATTTGCGTGCGCAGCATGGAGCAATTGACTCTGATCGCCCGAGATCTCGTCGAAGTCCTGATCGCCGGCGTGTCGCAGTTCACATATGACGAAACCGAGCTTTCGCAATTGCTAATTGCCCCGGACGAGCCTGCTGAATAAGCTACAGGACATCTGATTAATGCAACGCCCAGGACAACAACATGCAAGATGGCTCGTCATACGGAGCGCCCAATCGCCGCGGTCTCTTTTCACCGGACCATGAGTTATTTCGAGACACCGTACGGCGTTTCATCGCGCAGGAGGTAATGCCCGGGCATGCGCAGTGGGAAAACGAGGGGCATGTACCTCGCGACCTGTGGCGCCGCGCCGGTGCCGCCGGGGTGCTGCTTCCGATGGCGCCAGCCGAATACGGCGGAGGGGGGGGTGACTTTCTTCATACAGCGATCGTCGTAGAGGAGGTCGCATCCGCGTTGGCCACCGGTATCACTGGCTTCACGACGCACTCAGACATCGTGGCGCCCTATTTGGTGGAGTTTGGCACGATCGAGCAAAAGCGCCGGTGGTTGCCGGAAATGGCTACAGGCAATGTCGTGGGCTCGATCGCCATGACGGAGCCATCCGCCGGTAGCGACCTCAAGGCCATCCGCACCACGGCCAAACGCGTCGAGGGCAATTGGGTCATTAACGGTCAAAAGACCTTTATTACCAATGGTTATCACGCCGATCGCGTTTTGGTGGTCGCCAAGACCCAGCCTGATGCGGGCGCGAAGGGGATTAGCCTGTTTTGGGTGGATGCGACTTCGCCGGGCTTTAGTCGCGGCCGGCTGCTGGACAAGATCGGCCAACGTGCACAGGACACGGCGGAACTGTTCTTCGACAACGTGCGGGTCCCCCAAGAAGATCTTGTGGGAGAGGAGAACAAAGGCTTTAGCTACCTGATGCACGGCTTGGTGCAGGAGCGACTGATGATCGCGCTGCGCTGCGCGATGTCGCTCGAAGCGGCTCTAGCCTGGACCATTACGTATACGCGTGAACGCAGCACTTTTGGCAAGCCGCTCATCGCGAACCAGTACACCCGCTTCAAGCTGGCCGACATCAAAACACTGGCGGCAGCCACGCGCGCCTTCGTGGATCAATGTGTGACGGACCATATGCGTGGCGCGCTTACCGCGGACGGCGCTGCCATGGCGAAGCTCTGGGCCAGCGAGGCGACCACGGCGATCGATGACCTGCTTCAGATGTTCGGTGGTTACGGCTACATGCGCGAATACCCGATAGCTCGAGCCTTGGCCGATGTGAGGCCGAACCGCATCTATGGAGGCTCATCGGAAATCATGAAGGAAATCATCAGCCGCACGCTGTGATTTCCGCCTCGGTGCGAAAGCGTCCTAGACGACAGGGACACGGACTGTCGTGCACATCAAATCAATCAAGGAAGATCATGGATTTACATTTGAACGGCCGCGTGGCCATCGTCACTGGCTCGGCCCGTGGAATAGGCCGCGCCGCGGTGGCTGCATTGGCGCAGGAAGGCGTCAAGGTTGTTGTGACCGACATCGACTCCGCAGCGATGGAAGCGACCTGTGCAGCGCTGCGTCAGGACGGACATTCTGTCCTGGGGGTGACGGCCGACGTATGTGACGCCGAGCAGGTACAAAACCTGGTGGACCAGACCGTGAAGACCTTCGGCAAGGTCGATATCCTGGTCAACAACGCCGGATTCACTCGCGATAAGTATCTCGTCAAAATGCCGGTGAGCGACTGGGACGCGGTGATCAACACTGTTCTCAAGGGGGCCTACCTGTGCACCAAGGCTGCCCTGCCAACCATGATGGCGCAAAAATGGGGCCGTGTGATCAATATCTCCTCGCGAGCACATTATGGTAACCCGGGTCAGACCAACTACTCGACAGCCAAGGCCGGGTTGATCGGATTCAGTCGTGCGCTGGCGCTCGAGCAAGGCAAGTTCAACATCACATCGAATGCCATTGCTCCCGGATTCATCGAAACCGAACTGGTGCGTGCATTGCCGACCTACGAGCGCCTGAAAGAAGCGGCGCTCGCACGCAACTCCGTCCCCTACGTGGGTACCCCAGAGGATGTTGCGGGTGCCATCCTGTACCTCGCCTCGGAACACGGGCGCTACATCACGGGTGAGCTCTTGCATGTGAGCGGCGGGCGCTTTTCTGGTTAATCGTCGAGTCGGAGAAACTTTCAATTCAGTCGCCAATTCGCTCATCGGAAAAAGGACGAAGACATTGGTATGAACGTGACTGACTTTGCCTCCGAAAAGTGGAGTTCTTGAACCTTATTGAAAATGCAAGCAGGGTGTCAAGAAAGGGCAGATGGGCAAGTGCTGCTCAGTACACGCTGCAATACAAGACGGAGGCCATCAGGCAGGTCGAAAGCGGGCGGGGCGTTGCAGCAGTTGTGGCCATGGTGCAGGGCACACCCAAGGGTGGCCTAGTTTTACCTCACGGTGATCCGGCCGAAGAGGTTCACATCAAGAGTCCTCGAAAGTGCCGAAGTTTGAAATCGACGTCGACTCAATTTGGGGGAACACCGGCACTGTGGCCGCCCTTTGGACGAATAAAACGATGCTCGCGAATATGCCACACCTCACCCGGCAGCCATTGGCGTTGCGTCAATCAACGGACTTCAAAATTTCAGAAGCGTGAGTGCTGAATTCGGAAATTGCATTTGCCGGCTGAACGAGCGACGATTACAGCGATGACACCTGATGTTCAAACAATCAACGCTACTACCCTGGCTCACCTGCAAGAATGGGTAGGTAAAACCGAAGCCGTGCCGGACGAGATCATCACCGTGCCGGTACGCGGCCTCTCGGCCACGCTGGACCGCGACGACGCGCCTCCTGTGACTGGCACGGTGCTGCCACCACTGTGGCATTGGCTGTACTTTCTGCCGCAACAGCGCCAGAGCGGGCTCGGTCCCGACGGACACCCCAGGCGCGGCGGCTTCCTGCCACCCGTACCACTGCCACGCCGCATGTGGGCCGGCGGGCGTCTGCAATGGCTGGCGCAGAACCCGCTGGTGGTGGGGGATGCGGCCAAGCGCATCTCGCGTATCGAATCGGTGACGCACAAGGCCGGCCGTAGCGGCGACCTCGTGTTTGTGTTGGTCAAGCATGAGGTACATAACGCGCGTGGTCTGGCACTGATCGAGGAACACGACATCGTGTACCGGGCAGCCGCCCAGCCTGGCGACCCGGTCGCGGCGCTCGTGGCCGCGCAAAAGGGCGCCGCCTGGCAGCGCGAGATTGTGCCCGACGCAGTGATGTTGTTTCGCTACTCGGCACTGACGTTCAATGGGCATCGCATCCATTACGACCGCAAATACGTGACCGAAGTGGAGGGCTACCCCGGCCTGATCGTGCACGGCCCGCTCATCGCCACGCTGCTGGTCGACCTGGTGCGCCGCCAGGCGCCGGGTGCTTTCATCAAGTCATTCAACTTCAAGGCGGTGCGTCCGACCTTCGACCTGCACCCGTTTCGCCTCAATGGTCAACTCTCAAGCGATGGCAAGAGCGCCCGCCTCTGGGCGCAGGACCATGAGGGCTGGCTCACCATGCGGGGCGTGGCCGAACTCGCCTGACCCATTCCGACAAGCCTAATCACCAAAACCATGATCAAGACCACCCCCGACGCCTGGCAGGACATCCGCGACGCAGTGCGTGCGCTGTGCGCCGAATTCCCCGACGAATACCACCGCAAAATCGACGAGCAGCGCGCCTACCCCGAGGCCTTCGTCGACGCGCTCACCAAGGCCGGCTGGCTGGCCGCGATGATTCCGGCCGAGTACGGCGGCTCGGGTCTGGGCCTCACGCAGGCGACGGTCATCATGGAGGAGATCAATCGCGCGGGCGGCAACTCGGGCGCCTGCCACGGCCAGATGTACAACATGGGCACGCTGCTGCGTCATGGCTCCAAGGCGCAAAAGGAGTTGTACCTGCCCAAAATAGCTACCGGTGAGTGGCGCCTTCAATCCATGGGCGTGACGGAGCCGAGCACGGGCACCGACACCACCAAGATCAAGACCACGGCCGTGAAGCAGGGCGACCGCTACGTGATCAACGGCCAGAAGGTCTGGATCTCACGCGTGCAGCACTCCGACTGGATGATCCTGCTCGCGCGCACCACGCCGCTGGCCGACGTCAAGAAAAAGTCCGAGGGCATGTCGATCTTCATGGTCGATTTGCGCCAGGCCGAGAAGTCGGGGCTGACCGTGCGCCCCATCCCGAAC
>JBDTCK010000064.1:0-6933 GCA_039923645.1 Rhodoferax sp. | reverse complement strand
TCGACGACGCGCACAAGCACCTGCGAGCGCTGGTCCGAGCCGTTGTGGTTCGTGGGGCTCATCGTGAAGACGGCTTCGGGCGTGATGACGTCCTTCATCGACTCCAGCGCGTCACGCAACGCAGTGCGGAACTCGGGCGTTCCGGGTTTGGCGGTCTTGAGTGCCTGCGGAACGGCGGTCTCGAGCCACATCACCGCGGTCCACGCCGAAGCTCCGAAGAGCGAGCGTGATCCGGGGCCGTAGGCTGCTTCGTAGCGTTTGACGTATTCGAGCGCAGGCTTTTTCAGCACCGAGGAGTCTGGCATTTGCTCGGCGACCAGAACCGGGCCGACGGTCATGTAGTTACCCTCGACACCCTTGCCACCAACGCGCAGGTAGTCGGCATTGGCCACGCCCTGGGTCTGGTAGATCGGGCCCTTGAAGCCGCGCTTGGAGAGCTCGATCGGTGGCAGCGCGCCGGGGGTACCGGAGCTCATGACGTAAACCGCATCGGGGTGCGCGGCCAGCAGCCGCAGCGTCTGGGCGGTCACCGAGGTGTCGGTCTGGTTGTAGCGCTCAACGACGACTACCTTGATGCCCTTGGCCGGTGCGGCTTTTTCAAGCGCCTTGGTGTAGTCTTCGCCGAAGCTGGTGGCGAGCGCGATCACACCCACGGTCTTCACGCCCTTGGAGATCATGTTGTCGAGCGCAAAGTTAACGGCTACCGCCGCGGGCGCCGCCATGCGGAAGGCCCAGCGGCGCGGACCGTCCTGTGGATAGATGATCGAATCCCCACCCGCCAGCGAGATCATGGGCGTCATGGCCCGGGCCGCGATGTCGAGCGCGGAAAGCGACGTGGGCGTGAGCGACGGCCCGACGATCACGTCAACCTTGTTGTCGGAAACCAGCTTGGTTGCGTTCTTGGCCGCCGTGGTTGTGTCTGATTCGTCGTTCAGCACGATGACATTCAGTTTCTGCCCGGCAATTTCCGTGGGCCATAGCTTCACGGTGTTCTGCTCTGGAATGCCCAGCGTCGCTCCTGGCCCCGTGGTGGAAACGATCACGCCGACGTTAATGTCCGCATGTGCGCTCAAGGTGAATGCCATTGCAACGGCAATGCCAGTGAGTTTGTAAATCGATTTCATGGTGTCTCCTTTGGTATGAACTCTTCGGGTGTATTGGGCACGAAGCCATCGTCCGTCTGCGCGCCACCCTTGTCGCGCAGATGTTGCCGATATTGGCAATCAGTTCCCGGCGTGCAAGTCATTGCGCTGCCGCCGAGCCAAGGTAGGTTTCAACCACGCGCGGATCGTCGGCTAGCTCCGCAGCGGGCCCTTCGAGCACGATCTCACCCATTTCCAGTACATAGCCATAGTCGGCGACGGCGAGCGCCGCGCGCGCGTTCTGCTCCACGAGCAGCAGCGTGACGCCGGTCGAGCGCAGGCTGTCGATGGTGCGGAACATCTCCTTCACCACCAGCGGCGCAAGGCCAAGGCTTGGTTCGTCGAGCATCAGCAACTCGGGCCTGGAGATCAGCGCGCGCCCTAGTGCCAGCATCTGGCGCTCACCACCGGACAGGGTCCCCGCGAGCTGCGCCCGGCGCTCTTTCAGGCGAGGAAAAAGCGCGTACACATCGGCCAGCGCTTCGTCCGCGCTGGCGCGGCCCTGCTGGCGTTGCCGGTAGGCACCGAGCCGCAGATTGTCCTCGACCGGCATACTGCCAAAGAGTGCCCGCATCTCGGGTACCAGTGTGATGCCGCGCAACACCCGGTCCTCCAGCGACAGATCGTCTATCGGCTCGCCGCGATGGGCAACTTCACCGCGCATCGGCATTACGCCCATCAAAGCCTTCAGCAGCGTGGACTTGCCCGCACCATTGGGTCCGATGACCGTGACGACGCGGCCCGCATCTGCATACAGATTCAGCCCGTGCAGCACCTCGGCGCGGCCATAGCCCGCATGCAGCGCGCTGACTCGCAGTACTTCCTGGTTCTGGGTGGTCGTGCTCATGGTCAGGTGGTGCCCAGATAGGCGGCGCGAACGTCCGGATTGGTTTGCACTTCGGCTGGCGTGCCCTCGGTCAGTTTGGTGCCGAACTCCATCACTACGATGCGGTCGGTGACCTGCATGACCAGATCCATGTCGTGCTCGACCAGAAGGATGCTCAAGCCTTCGCTGCGCAGTTGACGAAGCACATTCGCCAGGGCCTGCTTTTCCTTGTGGCGCAAGCCGGCAGCCGGCTCGTCGAGCAGCAGCAGCGTGGGGTCCGCACACAGCGCGCGGGCAATTTCCATCAGGCGCTGGGTGCCCATCGGCAGGTTGCCGGCCTGCTCGTGCATGTAGTCGGCGATGCCGATGCGCTGCAACTGGGTTTCGGCTTCCCGGAAAAGCCGTTGTTCCTCGGCGCGGTCGCGCCGCAACATGGCGCCGATCATGCCGGCATGGCCTCGAAGGTGGGCGCCGAGCGCAACGTTCTCCAGCACCGTCATGCCGGCGAGCATCCTGACGTGCTGGAACGTGCGCGCCACGCCGCACTGTGCGATCTCGCGAGACCGCATCCCCCGAACCGACTTGCCGTGCAGGCTGATTTCACCAGCCGTGAGTGCAAGTACGCCCGTGAGCAGATTGAAGGTGGTCGACTTGCCCGCACCATTGGGGCCGATCAGGCCGACGATCTCGCCCGCCCTGACCTGCAGACTCACGTCGTTGACGGCAACCAGGCCCCCGAACTCCTTTCGCAGCGCCTTCGCATCCAATACAAGCTCCCCGTGGGCCGGGCGTGTGCGCTGGGGTAGCGCGGGCGCATCCGCCCAGTCCCGCCGGCGCTGCACCCCCGGCAGATGCGCCTCGATGGTCGCCCAAAGGCCGTCTTGTGCGTAGCGCAGCACCAGCACCATCAGGGCACCGAAAACCACGATCTCGTAGCTGGCCGTCACACCGAGCAGATGCGGAATCCAGTCTTGTAGTCGATCCTGGAGAATCACCACGACGCCCGCGCCAAGCAACGCGCCCCAGACATAGCCAATACCGCCAAGAACAGCCATGAACAGATACTCGATGCCCATATCGAGCCCGAAGGGCGACGGATTCACGGTGTGCTGGAAATACGCGAAAAGCCAACCGGACAGGCTCGCCAACAGCGCGCTGAGCACAAAAACCATCACCTTGATGCGGAACGTGTTCACACCCATGGCTTCCGCCATGACCGTGCCATTGCGGGCCGCGCGCAGCGCCCGGCCCGTGCGCGAATCCAGCAAATGGTTCGTCATCAGCACCGCAATGATCACCAGTGCCCACAGCAGGTAGAAGAAGTGACGCCGGTTTGCGAGCGAGATGCCGAACAGGCTGAGCGACGGAATGCCCGTCAACCCATCGAACTTGCCCAGGACGTCCAGGTTGCCGAGCAGGTAGTACAAGCCCAGGCACCACGCGATGGTGGCCACGGGCAGATAGTGGCCCGACATGCGCAGCGTGATCCATCCCAGCACAAGCGCCACAGCCGCGGTGATGGCGAGCCCGGCCAGCAGCGTGGACCAGGGCGACATGCCGTACGTGAGCACGAGGTAGGCTGCCGTGTAGGCACCGAGACCGACGAAGGCCGACTGACCGAACGAGATCAAGCCGAGCACACCGGTCAGCAGGACCAGTCCGATCACCACCAGGCTGTAAAGCCCGATGTAGCAGGCTTGGGTGATCCAGAATTCCGACACAGGCAACAGCGGGAACAGCGCGAGTGCAATCACGAAGGCCAGCAGGAACACGCGACGCCGGGTCATACGTCCTCCTCATCCGGACCGTGCTTGAAGCTGCGCCACAGCAGCACGGGCAGGATCAGCGTGAACACGATCACTTCCTTGAACGAGCTCGCCCAGAACGATCCGAATGATTCCAGCAAACCGACGAAAAGCGCGCCGAGCACTGCGCCCGGGTAGCTAGCCAGGCCTCCGAAAATGGCCGCAACGAAGCCTTTCAGGCCGATGAGAAAACCCGTGTCATAGGCCATGGTCGTGGTCGGCGCTATCAGCAGGCCGGCCAGCGCGCCTATGAAAGCAGCCAGAGTGAAGCTCAGACGGCCCGCGCCCACGGTGGATATTCCCATGAGTCGGGCGCCCAGCCGGTTCACCGCAGTGGCGCGCAAGGCCTTGCCGCGCAGCGTGCGCTCGAAAAACAGCCACAGTCCCAGCATCAGTGCGATCGTGACAATGAAAATGATGATCGTTTGCCCTGACAGCATGAACGCGCCTGCGGTGAATGTCGCGTCCCAGAAGCTGGGGCTGCGAAAGCCTTCGCCCCCGAAGAATACCAAGCCAAGCCCGACCATCGCGAAATGCAGGCCAACGGCGATGATCAACAGCACCAGCACGCTTGCGTCAGCGACTTTTTGATAAGCCACGCGATAGAGCAGGGGCCCGAGCGGCGTCACGATCGCGAGCGTCAACAGGCTTTGCAGCACAAGCGGCAAGTGGCGCGGCGCGGCCCACAGGCTCAGCAGCACCACCGGTAGCGACCAGACCAGAGGTTTCAGAAATGCGAGCGCCGCCGCACGCAACGCGCCACGGCGCTGGCGCAGTACATCGACGGCGTCGAGCAGTGCCACCGCCAGCGACAGCACGAGCAGCAGATAAACCGTGCCGGGGACGCGGTCGAGCTGGAGCATGGCGAGCGTCAGTGCGCCGTAGGTGGCGAACTCGCCTTGCGGGATCAGGATCACGCGCGTGATCGTGAAGACCAGTACGATCGCCAATGCCAGCAGCGCGTACACCGCGCCGTTGCTGCTGCCGTCGAGCAGCAGGATGCTGGCGATCGAAAAGTCCATCGCGGGCGCCCCGCTAGATCAAGTCGGCGGCGGTGACGCGGCCGCGCCGCAGCACGCTGGTGAAAAGCATGCGCTCAAGTACATCCCTCGGCTCGAATGACCTGGCGTCCCTGGCGGCCGCGCGTCGAACGTCCTCCGACAGCGGCAGGTTGGGCCCGCCCAGGCTATCTGCGGCGACCTGGACTTCGCAAGCGCGTTGCAGCGTCCACATCCAGCGGAAGGCATTGAACACGTCGCTGCCGGTGACCAGCATGCCGTGGTTGCGCAGGACCATCACTCGTTTGTCGGCCAGACTTGCGGCCAGCCTCGGGCCTTCCTCGTCATGGACGGTGACACCTTCGAAGTCGTGATAGGCCACATCACCGAACAGCTCGGCACCGTAAAAGTCGTCGTGGCCCAAGCCGCCCTGCTTGCAGGCAATCGCCATGCCAGCGGTCGTATGCGTGTGCATGACGCAATGCGCGTCGGGGCGCGCGCCGTGCACTGCGCTGTGGATCACGAAGCCCGCACGATTGACATGGTGCGGCGTCGGCTCGAGTGGGACGCCGTCATGGCCGACCTTCACCAGGTTGTGCGCCGTCACTTCGTCGTAGTTCAGCCCGAATGGATTGATCAGGAATGCCGGCTGCGCGCCAGGCACACGCAGTGTGATGTGGTTGAAGACGAGTTCGACCCAGCCGAGTTGGTCGAATACCCGGTAGCAGGCCGCGAGCTGGACGCGCAACTGCCATTCGGCCAACGGAACGCCGGCGGGACACATCTGTTCGGCTTCACTGACGATATCGGTCTGCATGGGAAGTTGCCTCACGGATTCGCTGCGTCGCGCCGCCCGCTTTTGCCATCGGGTTGGCGAGCCCTGAGGCGACGTATAGCGCATAGCTTGATTCACTAATATATTAGCAGTGTATTCACTAAATTGTTAGTAAGTCAAGCACAATGGAGCCGTCCGAGATAGGGGAAACTACTGTGGTATCGAATCCTTCGAAGTTGGTCCATCGCAGCCTTCCGCTGTTGCTGCTGCAGGTTCGCGAAAGACTGATGGGACGCTTTCGCAAAATCCTGAACGAGCGTGGACTCACCGAGCAGCAATGGCGCATCGTGCGCGCGCTGGTCAATATGGGCCCGATGGAGCCACGCCAGATCGGCGAGATCTGCCACATCTCCAGTCCGAGCCTCGCGGGCATGCTGGCACGCATGGACGACCTGGGACTGGTATCGCGCAAGCGCATTGACGCTGACCAGCGCCGCCGTCTGGTGTCGCTGACGGCCAGGAGCCGCGCTCTGGTGACGCGCATTGCTCCGCAAATCGAAGCGGCCTATGGACGGATCGAGCGTGAGATGGGCGCGGATTGCATCGAGCGTTGTTACACGGTGCTGGACGAGATGCTGCTGGCCATTCCCGTGGATGACGACTGCGCATAGTCGCGTGTGACGTGCCGCGGGAACGCGCGGCCGCGCCAATCCATCTAACCAGGGAACGTCTTGCCGCAACAGTCAGGAAACACCATGCTCAGAACCCTGGAAACTTCGCCCCCGATCTTGAAGAGGGGCGCATCGCCCGCGCCGCTCGCCGCGTCCGATCGCATCCGCCACCGGTTGGTCGACGCCGCTTGGCGCTTTCACGCGAACGACAACATCTCGGCCTTCATCGAGGAAGGGGAGCTCGATGAGTTGAAGGCCGAAGTGCAGAACAAGATGCAGCAGGTGCTGCGCGCGCTCGTGATCGATACGGACAACGACCCCAACACCAACAAGACCGCCGAGCGGGTGGCGCGCATGTTTGTCACCGAGGTTTTCCGCGGGCGCTACGTCCCGATGCCCAGGGTCACGGAGTTCCCCAACACCTCGCGTCTGAATCAGTTGATGATCGTCGGTCCCATCACTGTGCGCAGCGCCTGCTCGCACCACTTGTGCCCGATCATGGGCAAGGTGTGGATAGGCATTCTGCCCAACGAGCATTCGAATCTGATCGGTTTGTCGAAATACGCGCGTATCTGCGAATGGATCATGGGCCGCCCGCAGATCCAGGAGGAGGCGATCATGATGCTCGCCGACGAGCTGGAGCGGCGCGTCAAGCCCGATGGCCTGGCGCTGGTGATGGAGTCCGATCACTTTTGCATGCAGTGGCGCGGCGTGAA
>JBDTCK010000063.1:0-36541 GCA_039923645.1 Rhodoferax sp. | reverse complement strand
AGCAACGCGCCAACGCGGGCATCGCGCGGCACAGCCAAAGCAACGGGCGCCTTCGCGCTGGCCGGCGGCGGCTTGGCGACCGATGCGCCGGCCTCAGGGCCGGCGGCACGCGCATAGGCCGCATCGATGCCGCAAAGATCCACGCTGGCATTGCGATGGGCATGCAGCAGATGGCCGATCGCGGTTGGGCCGCCGACCTGTGCCTCGTTCCGCCGGATGCCTCCGCAACCGACGCGGTCAAGCAGCGTCTCGTCGGCACGACCTACGATGCCGTCGTCATCGGCGGTGGCATCCGCATTCCGCCGAAAAGCCTGCTGCTATTCGAGCGCATGGTGAACGCTGTGCACCAGGGCGCACCCTTTGCGGCCATCGCATTCAACACATCGCCACTGGATACGGCGGACGCGGCAGCGCGATGGTTCGGGCACGACTGATCGAGAAACATGCACTGCGCCGCTCGTACCTCCAGGGCCAGGATGCCGCAAACCCCAAGGTCTCTCCGCTCCATGAGCAGGTCCGCGACCTGCCGCCGATTCGCATTGATGTCGGAGACGACGAAGTGCTGCTCGCCGATTCGATCCGGTACGCCGACCGGATGCGGGCTGCAGGTGTGGAGATCACGCTGTCGGTCTGGAAGGGCATGCCACATGTCTTCCAATCTTCCCTCGGCAAGTTTCTTGCAGCCGAGCGGTCCGTGAACGCCATCGGTGAATTCCTCCGCCAGCGACTCGTCGGTACTTCCCCGTCCATCAGCACCCCTTCGGAGGCTTGACATGAAAATTCTGGTATTGGGCGCTACGGGCGCCACTGGCCGGCTGATCGTCAGCAAGGCCGTCGCGAAGGAATACGAAGTCATCGCCCTCGTTCGCTCCAAGGCAAAGGCCGCAGACCTCACTGGCGCCGAGTTGGTCGAAGGCGACGCCCGCGATCCCGACGCGCTGGCCCGTGCCATCGTCGGCTGCGATGCCGTCGTCAGTTCGTTGGGCACCGCCATGAGCCCGTTCCGTGAAGTCACCTTGCTCTCGACGGCGACGCGCGCGCTGGTCGGCGTCATGGCGCAGCAGAACGTTCACAGGCTGGTTTGCATCACCGGGTTGGGCGCCGGTGATAGCCGTGGCCATGGCGGCTTCTTCTTTGACCGACTATTCCTGCCCCTGATGCTCCGGAAGGTCTATGAAGACAAGGATCGCCAGGAAGATGCAATCCGGGCCAGCACGCTCGACTGGACGATCGTCCGGCCTACCGTGCTCAACGACAAGCCCGCGCGTGGTCGAACGCAGGCGTTGACCGACTTGTCGGGCATACACGGCGGAACGATCGCGCGAGCCGATGTTGCGGATTTCGTCGTGCAGCAGCTCGCCACGAATATCTGGCTGCGCAAAGCGCCACTGATCACGTGGTAGGACCGATCGCAGAGGCTTGAAATCTGAATTTCGACGTTGCGCGGCTCGAACGGCAGGTTTCGGACGCTCCATTTGCAAGAGTGACCGGCTGCTTCGGGTCGAAAGCTCCAATTTATAGCCGGCGAGACCGGCTGTCGACCGGCGGTCGTTGAAGGCCAGCGGACGATCATCCATGCGGACGCGGATGGAAGACCGGTCTTGGGGCTGCAGCGGAGCGCCGACTCGATGAGCGGCCAAGGTCCGGTCTTGACGACGACTGCCATTCGACCGCCAATCGTGAAGGACCGGACACAGTCTGAGGCTGCCAGTCGCAGACCGGCCACGACCAGCTGATTGTGGCCGGGAATGTCAGTTCGCATGCTCGCCGGGAACTAGACATCAGCTGCTTCGGCCCGCCCGTCAAGGTCAGCCGTCTGCGAAGGACAGGAACTCACGTGGCCGGCCATAACCTGTCGTTGCCTGATGGGCAGCTTTAGGTACCCTCAGGCTGCCATGCGGAGCACCCGCGTGTGCCGCGCGAAGCCTGTGAAATTGGCCCTGGCGCAACGCGGTGCTACAGTGCCATCACAGTAGCCAAACGAAGGACTCCCATGACCGAACTGTGGCAACGTGGCGCGGGCGAACTGGCGGCGATGATCGCGACGCGCCAGGTCAGTTCAACCGAGGTCATCGAGGCGCACCTCACGCGCATCGCGGCGGTCAACCCGAAGGTCAACGCGATCGTGCGCGTGCTGGCCAGTGAGGCGCGCGTCGGCGCCGCGGCAGCCGATGCCGCGGTCGCGCGCGGGGACACGCTGGGGCCGCTGCACGGCGTGCCGTTCACGGTCAAGGAGAACATCGATATGGCCGGCCTGCCGACCACGTGGGGCGTGCCGGCGCTGGCCAATGCCGTCGTGCCGCTCGATGCGCCAGTGGTCGAGCGCATGCGCGCCGCCGGCGCCATCCCGATCGGGCGCACCAACCTGCCCGACATGGCGCTGCGCGTGTCCACTGACAGTTCGCTGCACGGCATCACGCGCAATCCATGGAACCCGGCGCGCACCGCAGGTGGCTCCAGCGGCGGCGAGGCGGTGGCGCTGGCCACCGGCATGAGCCCGATCGGGCTCGGCACTGACATTGGTGGCTCGCTGCGCAACCCGGCCAACGCCTGCGGTATCGCGTCGATCCGGCCGTCGGCGCAACGGGTGCCCGATGCCAGCTTTGTGCCGTCCGAAGATCGTCTGCTGGCCGTCCAGCTGATGAATGCGCAAGGGCCCATGGCGCGTCGCGTCGCCGACGTGCGCCTGGGGCTGCGGGTGCTGGCCGGTGCCCACCCGCGCGATCCCTGGTCGATCGATGCGCCGCTGGTCGGGCCGGCAAAGCGAGGCGTGCGCGTCGCGGTGCTTGCCGCGCCGCCCGGCGGCAGTTGTGATCCGGTGGTGTCGGCAGCGGTGCGCCGCGCCGCCGATGCACTGTCAGACGCCGGCTATGCGGTCGAAGACGGCTGCCCACCGCGTTACGAAGAGACGGTGGCGACCTGGGCGCGGTTGCTGCTGGGCGACTTCGCCGCGGTGCTGGACCAGTTGCTGCCGATGATGGGCGAGGGAGGTCGGAACTTCTTCGCCGCCGCGAATGCTGACGTGCCGCCGCTGGCCGGCACAGCCGCGTTCTCGGAACTGCTGGCGCTGCGCGACGGCCTGGCGCGCGCGTGGTCGCAGTTCATGGCTGAACGCCCGCTGCTGCTGTCGCCAGTGTGGACGCAGCTGCCTTTCGAACAGGGTTTCGACTCCGCGAGCCCGCAGAACGCCCGCGCGACAATGGAGATGATCCGCCCGGTTGTGCCGGCCAATTTGCTCGGCCTGCCGTCGGCCTGTGTCAATGCCGGGCGCGACGAGGCCAGCGGCCTGCCCGTGGGCGTGCTGCTGACGGGACCGCGGATGCGCGAAGACCTGTGCCTGGACGCCGCCGAGATCGTCGAGGCGAAGCTCGCGTTGGCGACGCCGATCGATCCGCGCGGCTGAGCCCCGCGTCGGTGCCGCGATCGGCCAATTCGCTCCGGCAGTAAAGCTACGCCTTCGTGCCCATCGCCCCGTGGGCGCAGTCCAGCGGCAGCTCATCATTGCGCAGGTTCGCTGTCAGCGCGTCAATGCTCAAATTTGCGGGACGAGGATGCGCCTCAGCGAGTGAGGCTGATGACTGCCAAGGACACTCTGAACGGGCGCTTTGGCAAGGGGTCGTGTGTGGCCAGCACTGGGGTTGATGATGACCGGCGCGTGTGGGGAGTGCGTCAGGAGCCAGGGTCACGCGCGCGGCTCGGGGATCGACGCGCGGCGTCCGATCAGCCCGACCCGGCTCCCGGCGAGAGGGTGTGCTGCGCCTGCTCCGCAGTCACGACGCTCACGCGCACGCCAAACCGCTCGATGCGATGGGCGAGGTCGAGGCGCAACCACCGGGAGATCCGCTCTGGCAGCGTCGAGACGATGACCTCGTCGTACTTCTCACGCTCGAGCGTCTGGTGTATGGCCTCGTACGGGTCGGTGGCCCCGACGATCCCTTGCACATGCGAGCCCGCAGCCGCGTCGAGCAGCGGAATCGCGAGCTCGAGCGTGATGGCCGCCTCCTCGGTGTCCGGGTCCCAATACGGCCGAGGGACCAAGAGCGTGAACTTGCACGGCCCGCGTGCGGCCCGCTCGGCGACGGCGGCGAGCAGCTTGGGCGAGGCCGCGGTCCGGTGCGCCACGATGAGGATGCGCCGGCCACTCATGATGTGAGCACTGCACCATGGAACTGCCCCACGCCGGGGGCATTGTCAGCACTGAGGTACGGATTGGGCCACCCGATAACCTTCGCGCGTGGCTGCACTCGCGTGAGCGACGCCAGAGCTGACCCCAATGGCAATCCGACGGACAAGTTACTTTGTGTGATCACAGTTCTCCGCCTCTTGGCCGCTCAACTCTCATCGAACCCACACCGAGTCAAGTGAAGCAGCCTACCGTTGCGCAACGGCTGACACCCTGCGGGTGGTCAGCAACATGCTAATCCTGTTATTCGCTTGGTGCAACCGAGGGAGCCGAGGTGCCGGACAGCCGCCGTGCACAGATACCCGCTGATGGCCAAAGCCGGTCGGCCACACTGCGAATTCCGAAAGCCGCTTCAGACTGAGTGTCAGGGTCGCTCGGCATGTTGGCGAAGCTCAGTGCCCGAGGCCAGTACCTTGGCTAAGGGGCAATCACTACGAGCACGCTGCAGGGAGAGTGTTCGATCAAGCTACTTGAAACGGAGCCTCGCCACCAGCGAGCCGCCCAACTGCTTAGCCGTTTGTGCCCCAACACGATCAAATCAGCCTCTATTTCGCGTGCGTACTGTGAAATTCTCTGAACGATTTCGCCTTCAAGAACCTCGCCACTGGCTTGGTAGCCTGCATCCTTGAGCCGGCTCAATCCGTCGTTCAGGGTGTCCTGGAAGTTTTTCTTCTCCTGTTCCATCAAATCTGCGCTGAGATATGCGGATTCGCCTCCCATGAGTCCAATTGACGTCCGCATGACGGCAACGAGAAAAATGGATGACTGGCTCCACTGCGCGATGTCGCGGCAATCCAGCAGGGCTTTTTGACCGGTCTCAGAGCCGTCGTAAGCCAGCAAAATACGTTGATACATGTCGCACCTCCTGTCAGAAAATGCATTTCACGCGCGCGTTTCAGCATAAACCTCACGTTGACGATGCGCAACGGTTGTCAGCGCCTTTGGTGAGGGCACTGAGAACGCAGGTGCCGGCAATTTTGGACGCAAGTTTTGACCGATTTCTGACTGGCGAGGGTGGCTGTGCTTGCGGCCATCGAAGTTTGTGACTAGGTGCTGGAAAGGTAGAGGTGCCCGCTCCTATTTCCGCAGAAGGTCGGCTCCATGGACTGGTTTCGTCCTCACCCTTCCGAGGTAGAACCGCCGTTCGCCGAGTAACTCGTCAAGGTCGGCTTTCCGCAGCAGGCGACATTCGCGAGACCGAAGTCGAACGACTCGAACCAGTCTGAGGCCGTCTGTCACAGATCGACCTCGACCGGCAGCAAGTGGCCGAGAGTGCGAGTTCGCTGCCGCGCCGGTAAGCTGTCGTTCGCATCCAGCGGTTCAACCACCGAGGGCTGCTTTCAGCAATCTCGTGGAATTCACACTCCCGGCCAGGACCGAGCCTACATTTGCCACACCGGTAGCTGCCGCTCAAGATTTGTGGGTCCGACGCCAGCGGCAGCTTCGTGGTGCTGTCGCGAACTCGCAGTCCCGGCCACAAGCTGTGCGTCGCCGTGAGGAATCGTCGGTCCGGTTATGGCAGGGAGCCGCCGTACAGATTGGTGTCATCTACACCCGCATTCGACCCATACCGGTCACTGGGCCTGCTCGGAAGCCGTCATTCAATGGAGGCCCGGGCCCTCTACGCTAGCTCCCACCTTTGGTGTTGAAAACTATGCCGCGAGAGGCACTCCGGCCGGTGTTCCTTGAAGGCGAATGAGCGCGTTCCCTATCTGCGCGCGCTCGAGCAAGTAGTGGCTTCATCGAGCGAGTGTCCGCGCGGTGCCCCAACAACGTTCAATGGTCCGTATCGTTTTCGTACTTCAGCAATCCCGAGACATTTGCGTCCGTCGAGATGAAAACTCAGGAGCCGTTCCCCCTCGTGCCATCCGCATTGCTATTCGGCCATTGAGCGCGGCACTCCCGAGGGCCACGTTGTTGGCCTCGAGGAATGAAGAGCATTTCCTATCGGACGCGCTTCAGTGGGCAAGCAGGCCACTGCCCGTCGCGCGCTTGAGGCTCGCTTACGGATGACCTGAAGGTCTGGCTGAGCACAACCCTCGCGCAGATGTCGGCGAAGTCAACAATGACGCTGGCCATCGGGTACTCGTTGAGAAACTGGACAGCATTGACGCGCTTCGTGGACGACGGTCGTATCGAGGCGCACAACACTACGGCCGAGCGGGCGCCGGCTGGCGCTCAGGGAGCGCAGGGAACGGAGGCGGCTCTTATTCTTTTCCTAGGGCGCTAGCAACATGCTGCAACCGGTGTCGGGTGCTTGGCCGCTCGGCGAGCAAGCGACTGGAGGAGTATTCCCCAAGAGCCGCCTAGCCAATTGCGGCGAGGCGGTGCTTGTGCCGATCAACCTGAAGGTGCATCCACTCAGCGTCCCGGCCGCCCTGATCCCGAAATGCGCGGGAGATTCATCGGTCGGCAAGGCATAGTCAGGCCCTTGGCGAGCGGCCTCGCGGCTGGGGCCCAAGGATGAATAGCGGCTGCTTACGCCGTCGCTCAGTCGATAACCTGCGGCAACAAGGATTTGCGGGTCGGTCGCGGTAGCAATGCCGCTGAGGGTACCCTGCCTGACGACGCATGAACCCGTCGTATCGCAGACCCCATCCTTGAGGGTCTGCCCGGAAAACCCACCATTCTTGAGTTCCCAATCGGTGTCGATAAATCGGGACTGCTTCGCTGCCACGCGTGCATTCATGTTGGGATCGCTTCGGGCTACATAGGCATCCAATTCCACGCCGGCCTGGGCGAATGTGAGCTCGATCCTCCAGTCACCATGCGGCCCAGGGGGATCGGCAGAGGGCGACGGCTGGGTTGGAGGCAATATGATCACCCAGCAGAAGCTTCGAGGCGACCCATTCGTCACCATGATGACGGGTTTTTGGTGACCGGCTGGAATGGGTGATGGCGAGTACAGCCAGCCGCTGATCGCATTCGCACACGCCCTCGGAACCCACAGCTCCACAAAGATCGGCACCGGGTTGTCCGGCGGGGCGCGCCATGTCCAGGTTTTGGTGTCGCCCACTTTCGTCGAGGTGAAGACGAAGTGACTCTCGGTGAGGCGCGAGTTGCCAACGGGCAGGACGATATCGAGCTTAGGCTGGTTGGCCGCCCCGTCATAGTACGCCGTGAACTCGGAGAGTGAGATCTCGAGGTTCCCATTGCCGTCATGAGGTTCGGTCGTCGGACCATAACTGAGATTGACGACGAGATTCTTTGTGACTGTGGGGTCGAGGCATGACAGGATGTAGTGCATCGCCTCGTTCACCTGCGCCGAAAGCCATCGGCCTGACGCATCGTCAACGGCCTCCTGTGGGATCTGGACGAAGATGATGTCCGTGGTGCCCTTCCCCGCGTCGTCGATCGCCGTCGCAAAGCTTGGAGGATTGGTCGGGTCGTAGCTCAAGCGTGAACTCGGCGGCACGGACCCGGCAAGGACATCCGTCACATGGACGCCATGGGCGACGCCGTACTGAAGCGAGTAAAAGCCGGCTTCACGATAGCAGGCCTCCTCATTGACACTGCCCGTCGGCGTCTTGTGCAGAGCGATCCAGTCATCGATGCCCAGTTCGTTGGGGTCCGGAGGCGCGCGTCTGTATTCGATACCGACCGTGAAGTCGCTCAGCTTTGCGCCGAAATGCTTTGCACCGACCTGGGGCTGCAATGCCGACGCGTTCTGATCCCAAATGGCGAATACCCGCGAATTGGTACCAGTGGAAGCCACACGGAATCGCTCATGAGCAAATGCGCAGCCATCGTCAATGATTGCCAAAACCGTCTTAGCCCTGCTTTTCGGACGGTTCTTGTCGATCTTCCTCGTGATCGAAAACCCGGTGTTAGCCTGGATCGGCATTGAAAGCTCGACGTAGTCCGTAAACTCCTTCCAGGCTGGCCAGGTCTTCTCCCCAACAATTCCGACCCGGCCGCGGATCGTCAGGAAGCGGGTGGGCATCGCTGAGCGCCGCCCGAACGACCTCGGACCCAAGTTAAATGTCAGCTTGAGGTCCTTCAGCGCAAGGAGCAACTTCGCAGCAGCCACGCGATCCTTAAACCTCACGAGAAGGATCAAGGTTTTGTCCTTGCTTCCGCCGAAATAGGCGAAGTCGGTATGGATCGCATAGCGGAGGTATCCATCAAAGCTCGTCGGGTATGGCTCCTTCGTCTTCTGCGTCTTATTCATGGCTTGGCCTCCTTAGCGTCCGAAATGGCCGGTCCATTCGAGCTTGGCCTTATTCCAGTACTCGGCCAGCAAGGGCGATTGATGCTCGGGGATAATCGTTGAACTGGGCGTCATCGTTTGCTTAACAAATGTGTAGAGCGGCAGAGAAGTGGTGGTGGTCGGATTGTCGAGGAATTGCGCCGGGTCATAGGGATTGAATTCCATCGACGCAGCCGTGTTGAGATAGCCGCAATTCATCGATCGATGTGTGAATGTTTTTGTTTCCCCGCATCGCGCAACGAAGAATTCACCCAATGCCACCCCGAGCATTCTTCCGGCCATACTGTCTATCGGAAAGTGCACGCCAGCCACCACGCGGTTCGTTGCGATCCTCGCCGCCTGGCGTCCGAGTTGCTCCTCGACCTTCTTCAACCCTGGCGACGTGGGTCCTGTCTTATCTAGGTTCAGCAACCGGCCTAGCACGTACGCGACCGCATGAGCCTGCGTTGAGTGCCCGCTGGGGAATGATCCATGTCCAGGCGTCGTAAGCATGGGCTGGATCTGGGCGTTGTGCTCCACCGGGCGCCAGCACGCGAGGGCATGCTTGAAGCGCATTTCCACATAGACGCAAAACTGCAGCAGGATATTGATGAGCTCGAAGGTCCTGCGGGTCCGATCCGGCTGCATGTAGACAATGGAGGACCAGAAAGCGTACTGCGGATCGATCTGCGCCAATATCTCTGTGGCCCGCTCGTTGCGTAGTTCCGCCCAGTTCGCGACGAGCTGGAGTTGCGCGTTGAAGACAGCTTGCTTCGGCCGGTTGATGTCGGCGAGCGGGTATATCGTTGCAGCCCCGCTGGTGACGCTTTGAAAATTGACAGCGACTGTGTAGGTGGTTTGATTGAATGTGAAGATGATGCCTTGAAGGGCCTCGCCCAGTGCGGTGTACGCTCGCACCCAAGGCTCCCATCTCTCGATGTCTGTCGGGTTGTCGATGGGAATGAGGTCGAGCTTGGGCGGGTACAGATCGGACGCCAGCACCTGCTCCACAGTCCCCTCCCGCGAATGGATCAAGGCGTCCACCATGATTGAGTTCGCATAGGCATCCGCCATCGTTCCGAGGAAGGATCCGCCGGCGCCTCCAGCGCCGCCCGCCCCGCCCGCCCCTCCAGCACCCCCGGCCCCTCCGGCTCCACCCGCACCCCCCGCTCCGCCAGCACCGCCTAGCATTCCCATGACGTACTCCTTGTTGTTGAAAGTTGAATTCGTCTCGTAATGATCTAGTCCGGCAGTCCCGCCACCGCCAATGAATGGGCCCACGACTGTCCGGTAGGCATCTCTCCATTGGGCATTCGCGCCAGATACCGCCTGCAATTGAGCGCGGGCTCAAGAGAGAGAACCTCGCGCATTGCTTCCCGGGCCTCCGCTATGCGGCCCTGCTGCGTCAGTGCGATCGTCAACACCCGCCAGGTCGAAGAATGCATGCGATTTGCTTTCAGCGACTCCCGCGCGAGCATTTCGGATCGAGGGTAGTTGCCTGCCGACAGTTCGGCCGTCGCCGCGAGGGACGTGAAGTAGTAGCGCTGCGGATCGATGGGCGAGAGTTCGAGAGCGCTCTGGGTTGACTCCACTGCGGCGACGCCGTGCCCTTCAAAAGCTTCAATGGCCCCCTGGTAGAGCCAAGCGATCGCACAGTTGGGATTGATGGCCAGCGCATGCGAGCAGCGCTGTCTCGCAGTGACCAGGTCTCGGCGAAGGTGGCAATGAACGAATCCCTCGACGGCGATCGCCTGCGCATCCATGGGGTCTCGCGACAACGCGCTGTTCGATGCTGCCAGTGCGCTGTCCGCGTCGCTCGTGCCTCCAGCCGTCAACCCCCGCGTAGCCCGTAGAACGTACCAGTTGGCCAGCCACGTTCGGGGCGCCGCGATGCGGCCATGGCGCTCGATGAGCTGTTCGAGAATCACCTTTGAATAGTCGAAGTGATCGCGGCTTGAGCGGTGCATCAGATTGATGCCCCCAAGAAGCAGAGAGTAACTCTCCAGAGTTGGCAGTGGCTGGGTGGTCACGTGCGCCATCTCGAGGTCAAAGATGGCCACATGGACACCCAGGGCCAGCTGTCGAGCCACGTGGCTGTCGGGAGTCAGGAGGTCATCGACGCTTCCCGACAGGCGACTCGCCCATAGCACTTCGTTGTTCTTCACCTCGGAAAGCTCGGCCGTGATGAAAAGGTTTCCACCCGACACTGTGTAGCCGCCGCTGAGAACAAAGCCGGCACCTAGATAGGAGGCCACCGTCGGCAGGTCGTTGGATCGATCCCGGAATGGTGCGGTGGACAGACGAGAGATCACTCGCATGCTGGACCCTCTCGCCAGCCTGTCGATGACCGCCTCCGCGATCAGGTCACCTATTGCCAACGATGAGCCATCCGCGCTTCTGGCCGCGAAGGGGATGACGGCGATGGTCGGCTGGATAGGTGTGTCCACGGAATCCCCTCGAGTGAAAAGGATCGGCTTGGCGCCAGGCGCGCCCACCCGAAAAGCTCGAATCCCTTCCTTGAAGCTCTTCAGGTAGCAAATCCCCAGGTCTTCGCATTCGGCGTCGACGCCGGGGACAACATGGTCACGGGCCTCCACGCTCAGGATGGTTTCTCCGGGGCCGGCGAGCGTGGCAACGCGCGCGGCTATATTGACGCCGGAGCCGTAGAGGTCGACCCCATCGGACCATGCTTCGGTGATGTTGATCCCCGCTCGCAATGCGATATGAGCATCATTCGGAACGCTCTGGTTGCCGGTGGCCAGATGGGCATGCAAGGCCGCGGCTGCCTTGATCGCGTTGGAGACGCTCGAGAAGCGCGCCATGAATCCATCGCCCAGGTACTTCACGAGTTCACCCTGGTGCTTGGGGAGAATTTGGTTCCGAGCCTCCTTAAGGCAATCGGTCCACCGAAGCACGGTCGCTGCCTCGTGGCGACGCATCAATTCCACGGAATCGACGACGTCTACCACAAGGATGACCGCGACCTGCCTGGGCAGACCGATGTCCCCTCCTAAGCTCGGCTTGCCGAGCCCTTCCTCTTCTGAATCATCTTTCATGCGGCGCGCCGAGAGTCGTCTGAATTTGCCCGACAGGGCGGGCTCCGGACTTTTAACTGATCCCCTGGATCGGTGTCTATAGTGTGTTCGGATGAAGGCAAAACTGATCTTACCCCCGAAAAACGTATTCCGTGCTGAGTGTTTCAATGCAAGCAAGGAGAACGCAGATGGCGAAGACGGTAAGAGCGCGCTACACGCTCGAATTCAAGCAGGAGGCGGTACGGCTGGTCGAGGGTGGCCAAAGCATTGCGGCGGCGGCCCGCACGCTTGGCGTGGTGGACCAGACGCTGTTCAACTGGGTCAAGGCGCAGCGCCAGGGCAAGCTCACCGGTACTGACAGCAAGGCGGTGAGCGCCTGTTGGCGCCAGTGCTAGCTTGAGCCGCTGTGCCGAGTTAGCTGTGCGCCACCAGGTCGGCTGACTCCACAGCGATGGGGCCGCATCGAGTCGCTTCAGGCTGGCCCACCAGTCGGTCGGCATACCTGATGAAAGTGGCTCAATCCTGAGTCGGCGCGAACATCGCGGGAACCTCTTCGCTTGGCCATCCCTCCTTGCCAATGAGCGGGACGAAGCAGACATCCGCCAAGTCTTCGGGCGCAAAGCCGTCATGGGTCCGTGTGACACGCACGAGCTCCTGAGCCCGCGGGTTGGTGCCGACGGGTATGACCATCCGGCCTGCAACCTTCAGTTGCCGTCTCAGTGTTTCGGGAATGTCCGGCCCACCGGCCGCCACCACGATGGCGTCGTACGGCGCGTGCTCGGGCCAGCCGAGCGTGCCGTCGGCATGACGCACATGCACGTTCTGGTAACCCAGATCGGCCAGCCGCACCGCTGCTCCCTGGGCGAGGGCCTCGATTCGTTCCACGGTGTAGACCTCGCCGGCGATCTCGGCCAACACAGCCGCCGCATAACCCGACCCGGTGCCGATCTCCAGCACGGTTTCGCCGCCTGTCAGAGCCAGCGCCTCGGTCATCAGCGCCACGATGAAGGGCTGAGAAATGGTCTGGTCCGACTCGATGGGGAGCGGCGCGTCCTCGTAGGCGAATTCACTCATCCGATCCGCAAGAAACGCCTCGCGCGGAACCTTGCGCATCGCGTTGAGAACAGTCTTTGAGCTCACGCCGCGAGCAGCGATCTGATGGTCGACCATCGCGTCTCGAAGCTTTGAAAAATCCGTCATGGGGAACTCCTTTCTTTGCGCATGTTTATCGACAGTGCTCACCACCCTCAACACGATGGCGCTGCAGCCTTTGTTGGACGCACGGGTCAGCGGCGATCCACACTCAGTTTGCGCCGAGATCGATGGTCTGTCTGTACGATGACGAACATCGGGCAACACAAGCCATTGCAAGAAAGTGCCTGAGAGCCGGTTCCATTGAACCCCCGGCTCGGCCCATGGCGTTCGGGTTTCGGGCCTGCGCCGTGTTGCGCGTGAGGCCTTGGCACACAGGTCGTCGATCTCAGCGTCGGTCAGCCACAACGCGCTCATGCCATCACCTGCAACTGGCAAGAGTGGGGCAGCATCAACGGGTGCGCGGGGACGCCGCCGGAGCTGATCCGCAGCGCATGGGGCGGAATCGCCCAGCGTCGCAGCATCGCCAGCACGTCCCCAGGCCGCTGCAGCTTGGCGGCGTTGGTGCCTCGCGCGCAAATGAGGACTCCGTTGTTACCCGCCTGGTGTGCGACCCATTCAATGTGCGTGTCGTTGTCCGGACCGATCGGATACCCCACAGCCTTCAGATCCTTGGGGTTCGTGGCCCGATATGCAAACAGGTTGATCATTTCGATCGAGCCGAACCAAGCCACTGAGCGAACCCAACACACTTGCGAACGGTGGCATCGTCAGCCGATCTATCTGCCGTACAGGGGTTGAGCATCACGAAGGCGGCGACAGGCAGTGAAAAATCCCATCGCCGCCAAAGCCGGTAGCGGAATTGGCCGCAGTCAGACATCAGGGCGCCGCGGCAACTTGGGTGGTGAGTCATACTGCGACTTTTCACTGTTGGAGGTTACCGTGAACATGACTACAGAACGAATTCAAGAGCTGGCTGGAATTTTGAATTCCAAGGAGCAGCTCGTCGCGAGCGCGGGTAAATTGGCCAAGCTGCAACTTTCGGAGGCTCAAAAGCTGCTTGGCAGTGATAAGAGTGAAATTCACAACGCGACCGGCAATGCATACAAGCTCGCGCAATTGATAGCGATCAACCTTGGGCTGCTGGATCTGGTGACTACACGCCAATAAAATCATGTCGTCACCTCTTCCATATCTCGCGCTAGCATTACTTGGCCGCCATTGGCGAGGAACTGCGCAGTCGCGCTGTAGGTCGCGCACAGGAACTCAGCGCGCCCCAGCTGGTTGACCTGGGACAAAACAGGGTGGTCGATCCTCAGATGTTGACGGACGTAACACCCGACGGTGCCTGGCGCCACATCGGCGACGCGCGACATCCGGCGTACCTTGAGACCGGCCATTAGTCTCGAGATCCCTCCAGCGGTTGGATGAACGGAATGTGGCCAAGACCGTGAGTTCGGTATCCGTCGGCAAGCGCCCGGAACCGCTGCCTATGCGCAGATCGCAACTATGCGCAGGAGGTTGGATGCGGATGGCGCTGATGCAGGCGTAGCGCGGCAAGTAGACAGGTTGGTCGACGCAGATCTGGACATAGTTTCTGCCGGAGAGTGCACTGATGGTCCCATTTCTGGAGACCACGATGAGCATCGCTCATTGTTCCCGCGACAATGGCATCGACTGGCTCGCCGACGGGCCGATCGGCCCGTACGTTGATGCGTTCAAGCAGCAGCCGACCAAGCACAGATACGCTGCGACAACGACCCACCGCTACGTGAAGGCCGACCTCACGATGAAGGAGAAGGCACTCGGTCTGCTGGAAGCGCCCGATACCAAAATGCGTCGGTACAGCGCGCCGGACTCGCTCATGCGATTCCGGCAGAAGCTAAAACTATGCGGAGACTTTCCCGGCCCCGACGGTTCACTGCCAAAGAGGCCAGCCCCAGCCCCGTGCGACACCTGCGCATAGTTGCGATCTGCGCATAGGCAGCGGGTCCGGCCGGTCGATCTCGAACTTCGCATTCGCGGTCTCGGTCGTCGACCGACCATCGCGGCGTGAAGGCGCTGGTGGCGTCAACACCTGATGTTAGGTGAGTTGCAGACATACGCGAACACGTCTAGCGCCGCCCCCAATCGTCGGAATGGCGAATGTATTCAGCTCATGCCGGGGAACCCATACCCGCCGCAGGCCCACAATTAATCGTCACACAGCATCGAGCAGTTTTGCCCCAGATAATCCAGCTAGACCACAAGCCTGCACCTTCACCCGCCTGGTGTGGCAACCGGCCAAACGCGAGGAGTTCATATGGTACCCATCGAACTGCTTTCCAACACCATCGCAAGCGCGCGTGAAGTGCTCTCCAAGCCGGGCGAGGTGATCGCGCTGTTGTCGCTGACAGTCGGAGTTGTGCTCGTGCTTGTGAGCTCATTTGTCAAGACAATGATTCCACTTCGCTGGCTGGCGGTGGCTAGCTGTGTGGGCTTCGTGATCTACGGGGCGTTGCGTCCTTCGATCGCCGTGCTGCTGCTAAATGCGGCACTGCTGCCGATCAACCTGTATCGGGTGGCCGAGATGATTCGTCTCACACGGCGCGTTGCCGAGGCGTCGCCCGAGAACAGTCTATCGGGAGTCTGGCTCAAACCGTATATGCACAGCGCCAAGGTCAAGGCGGGGGCCATCTTGTTCCGCCAGGGCGAACTCGCCAAGCGGCTGTACATGTTGGCCGAGGGAGAGGTCGAGTTCGTTGAGATCGGGAGCGTCCTCGGCCCTGGCACAATCTTCGGCGAGATCGCGCTTTTCTCTCCGGGCCATCGGCGCGCACTTACGGCCCGCTGTGTTGGAGCGTGTACCGTGCTGTCGATCGACGAGACTACGGTCAAGCAGCTCTACTACCAAAACCCGGCGTTTGGTTTCAAACTTATCGCGTTGGTCGCCGGTCGACTCTCGGCTGACGTCGAACGGCTGCGGCACCAGAGCGTCAAACCAAGTCCTTGACCGAACGATTGCCATGATTGTTGGCGCCAGTGCTAACTTGAGCCGCCGTGCTGGGTTAGCGGTGCGTCACCAGGACGACTGATTCCCCAGCAGTGACGCGGCATCGAATGGGCTCCGGTTGGTTCACCAGTGGGTCGGCATACCTGGTGAGAGTGGCACAAACCTGAGTCGGCGCGAACAGCGTTGCTCTAAACCGTGCAATCAGTGGCGTTTTGCGCACTAAATCCATGCCATACTTCGTCTCATGATGTTAGATTTCCGATCCGTCGCCGACTGGAAGGAAATCCTCGCGATCCACCTCGAGGGCGCCTTTCTCGCCACCAAGGCCTGTTTACCGCACATGCAGAAGTCCGGTCGCGGCGGCACCATCTACACGGACTCGGTGCATTTCAATGAGGCGTCGGTGCTCAAGTCGGCCTATATGACCGCCAAACACGGCCTGATGGGCCTGTGCAAGACGGTTGCCAAGGAAGGCGGCAAATACCGGATCCCAGTCAATTTGATCTGCCCTGGCTTCGTGCGCACAGCACTGGTGAAGCGGCAGATCCCCGAACAGGTCAGGGCGCCGAACCTCAGCGCGGAGGATGTCGTCAGGAAGGTCATGCTCAAGGACACCTTGGACCGCGAATTCACCACGGTGCAGGACGTGGCGCAGGTCGCGCTGCTGTTCGCCGGGCTCGAGACCAACTCCCTGACCGGGCAGTCGCTGGTGGTCTGCCACGGCTGGCTTATGCAGTAGGGATTACGCAATCGTCGGATCGGACGGTCGGCAACGGGAGATCAAACCTTGGGCGCTCTGAAGTTTGTTTGCCTTTCGGACCTGCACCTAGGTGCCGCCTACAGCGTGTTGACCTGGATGGACGCGAGCGGCAAGATCGACCTGCTCAAAGCCGGCACGACCCTGAGCGCGCTGGGCAAGGCCCTGCGCGAGACGGTGCGTGGCCTCAGCGGCCCGGAGCTGCCGACGCTGGTCCTGATGGGCGACGTGCTCGACCTGGGCCAGTCCCAGTTCGGCGCCGTGGCCCAGGCCTTCAAGCGTTTCGTCGAAGTGCTGTTTCCGTCCGACGAGCCGCCGGTCTTTTCGAGCCAGCTGCTGACGATCCCCGGCAACCACGACCACCACCTGTGGCGCAGCGCGCAGGACCAGTACTTTCTGGCCAGCCTGAACTTGCCCGCATACCGGGACGCCAGGTTCATTCCCGACCTGCTGCAGCACACGCAGCTGTTCGCGCCGCAGGACATCACCTGCGACCTGATGACCAACGTGATGCGCGGGTACCCCCACCTTGCCGCGGCCCGGGCCAGGGTAGGAGTGGCGTATCCCAATTTCGGTCTGCGCAACGCAGACGGCACGCGCTGCGTGGTGCTGCACCATGGACACTATGTCGATGCAACCTACCGCGCGATGTCGACCATCAGCGACGCATTCCGCGGAGGCGATGGCCGCCCCCGCACGGTGGCCGCTATCGAGCGCGAGAACGGCGCGTGGGTCGATTTCCTGTTTTCCGAGCTGGGCAGCGCGGGTACAGTGGGCGCGGACTTGGTCACCCTGTACGAAATGCTGCGTGACGCCGCTGCCTCGCACCAGTTTTCGCAACAGGTCGGCGATCTGCTGCTTGGCAAGTTGTCGTCCACGCTGGGCATCGGCGGCACCACCAATATCACACACGACATCACGGTGGCCAATGTGCTGCGCGGTCTGGTCGACGTGACGCTGGTGCGCGGCGCCGAGTCCGAGCGCGACAGTTATTCCACGGTGTTGTCGCCCGAGAGCGTGTCCGACCTGCGCTGGTACCTCGGCGGGCCGGTGTTCCAGCAGATCTGCACCGAGAGCGAACCCCGCACCCGGGACCAGACCCGGCCGCAGGGCGAGCGCAGGACGGAAAACAAGCCGCCCGTGTTCCAGGACCTGAGTTTTGTCTTCGGCCACACCCACAAGCCATTTCAGGACCAACTGGCCATCGATGCCTACGCGCGTCCGGTGGCGGTCTACAACACCGGCGGCTGGGTCATGGACCAGCCGACCATGACACCGACCCAGGGCGCCGCGTCGGTGTTCATCGACGACGACCTGAACCTGGCCTCGCTGCGGCTTTTCAACGACCCGGCGAATGGCAAGATGGGCTCGGTGCGCGCCGCCGGCGTGGGCGGTTTTCGCGACGCCGACAACCCGCTGCTGGCAGGCCTGAGCGCAGCGCTGGGCCCGACAGAGGCGTTGTGGACCGAGTTCACAACCCAGGTGCGCGCGGCCACCGAATTGCATGCCAAGGTGCAACTCAAGGCGTTCTTCCCCGCCCCCAGCGCTGCTTGAAAGCCCTGAACATGATCAAGTCCATCTCCAAGCCCCTGGCACAGATCAAGGCCGAATACACCGTGGTGGTGGTCGGATCGGGTTATGGCGCCGGTGTCGCGGCCTCGCGCATGGCGCGCGCCGGCCAGTCGGTCTGTGTGCTCGAACGCGGGCGCGAAATCCTGCCCGGCCAGTACCCCAACGACCTGGGCAGCGCGCAGGGCCAGATGCAGGCCGACACCAGCCGGGGCCGCCTGGGCAGCCCTTACGGCCTGTTCAATGTGCATGTCAATCCGAACATGATGGCCGTTGTAGGCTGCGGCTTGGGCGGCACTTCGCTCATTAACGCCAACGTCGCGCTCGAGATCGACCCGCGCCTGTTCACCTACGAGGCGCGCCAGTGGCCGGCAGAGTTCCGCGAAAATGCCGCCCTGCTCGGGCCTTTTGTGGAGCGCGCGCGCACGACGCTCGACGCCCGCCCCTATCCGAAAGAGTTTCCGCCGCTGAACAAGCTCGATGCGCTGAGGACCTCGGCCGAGGCCATGAAGCAGCCGTTCCATCGGCCGCCCATCTGCGTGAATTTCGAGGACCGGACCAACCCGTTCGGCGTGCCGCAGCCCAAATGCACCTTGTGCGGCGACTGCTGCAGCGGCTGCAACGACGGCGCCAAGAACACCACGCTGATGAACTACCTGCCGGACGCCAGCAACCATGGCGCCGAGATCTTCTGCCAGGCCCGGGTGAGCCATATCGCGCGCGACGGCAGCGGCTGGCGCGTGCACTTCATGGGACCCTCGGCCGACCCCGCGCACGACACGGCGCAGGACGCGCCGCTGAGCGTCAAGGCGTCGATCGTCATCCTCGGCGCCGGCAGCCTGGGCTCGACCGAAGTCCTGCTGCGGTCCGGGCAGAAAGGCCTGCCGTTGTCGGCGCAGCTGGGGCAGCGTTTTTCGGGCAATGGCGATGTGCTCGCCTTTGGTTACAACAACCATTGGCAGACCGATGCCCAGAGCACCGAGCACAAGCCCAGCTACAAGAGTCTGAACGGCATCGGCCGCGGCAGCAATACCCTCACGCCGGAGCAGCTGCCCGGTCCGTGCATCACCGGCATCATCGACATGCGCAATGCGCGCCGGGTGCAGGACGGGCTGGTGATTGAGGAAGGCGTGATCCCCGGCGCAGTGGCCACGGCGATTCCAGCAGCGGCCTTCATGGCCGACGCGCTGTTCGGCAACTTCATGCAGTACGGCCCTGCACAGGCGGCCTCGCGCCTGCTGGAGGCGCAGAGCGAAGGCAACGCCATCATGAACAACCCGTCGAGCATGACGGCGATGGCCTACGCGGGCCCCGCGGCGCGCACCCAGACCTACCTGGTGATGAGTGTCGACGAGGCCGCCGGCACGCTGGCGCTGCGCGATGACCGGCTGCACATCGACTGGCCGGGCGCCGGCCTATCGGATGTCGTCAAGCGCGACAACGAATTTCTGAAACAGGCCAACCAGGCGATCCACGGCGACTTTATCCCGAACCCAATCTGGAACGAGCCCCAGGACTACAAGCTGGTCACCGTGCACCCGGTGGGCGGCTGCGGCATGGGCGACGACGCCGCCCACGGAGTGGTCAACCACAAATGCCAGGTGTTTTCCGGCACCAGCGGCAGCGCGGTGCACGACGGGCTGTATGTCTGTGACGGCGCAGCCATGCCCGGTGCGGTGGGCGTGAACCCGTTGCTCACCATCGCGGCCGTGGCCGAGCGTGCCTGCGCCCTGCTGGCCGCCGATCGCGGCTGGACGATCGACTACACGCTGGCCGCATCCACCGCGCTGGCGCCGCAGCTCGCAGCACCGGCGCGCGACGTGCCAGCGGCAGCGGAGCACGAATCCGCACTCGAACGTTTCGGGCACAAGCTCAAGGACTGGCTGCACCATGCGGCGCAGGTGGAGCTGGACGAGATCCATGGCGCCGTCGGCCGCATCGTCAAGGCGCTCGAGGACGGCGCGATCGACGTGGCCAAGGCGCTGCTGCGCGAGATCATAGCCAAGTACCCCGACCTGCTGAGCCCGTCGTTCGAGTTCACCGAGACCATGCACGGCTTCGTCAGCACACTCGCGGTGGGCGCGCCCGGGCCCGCGCCCGAGCGCATCAGCGACGACTTCGAAGTGGCCACCGCCTGGGGACGCGCTGCTGGCAGCGCACTGGCGTTCAGGCTGTGTGTGCACAGCGACAAGCTGCACCAGCTCACGGCCGACCCGACGCATCCGGCCACGATCACTGGCAGCGTGACCTGCGCCGCGTTGTCGGACCAGCCCATGACCGTGCGCAATGGCCGCTTCCACCTGCTGCCGGTGGATGGTGAACAGGTCGAGACCTGGCGCATGACCTACGACATGCTGCTCGAACGCACCGACCACGGTGCCGCGCCGATCCATTTCCATGGCTTCAAGGTGCTGCACCAGCACACCGGATCCCATTGGTGGGACGATGTCACCACGCTGTTCGTGACACTGCACGACGGTGCCGGCGCCGCCGGCGCGGCACCCGGCCCCGTGCTGGCCCAGGGCACGCTGACGCTCGACATGGAGGACCTGATGTGGCAGGGCGCGTCGGTCCGGATGGAGCCCGGCCACGGCATCCTGGCCGACATCGTCAACCATTTTCCGCAGGCGGTCTCGCCCATCAACATGCTCTACATGGCCAAGTTCGCCGGCTTCTTTGGCGGCGTGTTGTTCCAGTCCTACGGCGGCATGTTGTCGGACATGAACAACTTCCCGGCGCGGCCCGGCGCGCGTGCGCCGGTGCGGCCCCTGAAGGCGCCCGCGCCGGCGCTGTACCCGATCGCGCTGAAGGACGGTTTTTTCATCAAGCTCACGCGTTACCAGGGTGGCAACAAGGGCCCGGTGATCCTGGCGCCGGGCTTCACCGTCAAGGCATCCTCGTTTGCCGTCGACACGGTGCAGCAGAACCTGGTGGAGTTCCTGTGCGCCAACGACTACGACGTGTGGCTGTTCGACTACCGCGCCAGCCCGGACTCGGGCAGCCCGATCAAGTCCTTCACGATCGACGACATCGCGACGATCGACTGGCCGGTCGCCACCGCGTTCGTGCTCAAGACCAGCGGCGCACCGAGCCTGCAGGTGATGGCCCATTGTGTCGGCTCCATGAGCCTGCTGATGGCCCTGCTCAAGGGCATGACCGGCGTGCGCTCGGTAATCAGCTCGGCGCTGACTCTAAACCCGGTGACGAACTGGCTGAACTACCTCAAGGTCGACCTGAACCTGGTCCAGATGCTGGAAAAGGTCGCCGATCTCAAGGGCGGGTTCAACATGGTCCCGGGCCAGCCCGGCGCCGATGCGACCTTCGACCACACGGTGGACGTGGTGGCCTGGAACGTGCCCGTTCCCGAGGGCGAGCAGTGCAAGAACCCGGTGTGCCGACGCATCTTCTCGATCTTCGGTCCGTCTTATGCGCACGCCCAGCTCAACGAGGCCACGCACAACGCGATGATGGAAATGTTCGGGCTCATCGCTATCCCGCCATTCAAGCAGCTGTCGCTCATCATGCAGCGCGAGCAGGTGGTCGACGCCGAGGGCGGCGACAGCTACCTGCAACCGGGGCAACTGGCGCGCCTGGCGCTGCCCATCAGCTTCATCACCGGCGCGAAGAACCATATCTTCGACCCCGAGACGATCACGCGCACCTACCAGTGGCTGTGCGCGGTCAACGGGCCGCAGCACTACGACACGCATGTGTTCGAGGGCTACGCCCACATGGACATGTTCATCGGGCGCAATGCCGCGCGCGACATCTACCCGCATCTGCTCGAGCGACTCGGGCAGCACGCCCTGCAGGGCGTCACGCGACAGGGGTCGGACACGATGCAGGCGAATCCGCCACCCGGGTCATGGGCGCAGACCTGACACGGCGCCAGGCCGCGATCCTGGTCGCCGACGCGGCCGGTTATTCGCGCCTCATGGCCAGTGACGGCCCGGGCACGGTCGCGGCGCTGGACACCGCGCGCGAGACATTCCGCCGGCAGATCGCGACACAAGGCGGCCAGGTGGTCGACATGGCGGGCGATTCGGTGCTGGCCATATTCGACGACGCCTGTGCGGCGGTGCGCACCGCGCTCAAGGTGCAGGGGCAGCTGGCGTCGATCTTCGCGTCGGTGGCCGAGCCACAGCGCATGCGTTTTCGCATCGGCCTGCACCAGGGCGAGGTGATGGGCAAGTCCGACGGCACGGTGTACGGCGACGGCGTGAACATCGCGGCGCGCCTGGAAGCGCTGGCCGAGGCCGGTGGCATCACGGCCTCAGCCGCGGTGGCCGAGGCCACGCGGGGCCAGGACGAGGTATATTTTGTCGACCAGGGCGAGCAACTGGTCAAGAACATTCCCTACCCGGTGCACGCCTACCGCTGGGTCACGGCCGATCGGCGGACCCCACCGGGCGCAGTGCCCCATGCCGGGAAACCGACAAGCCACCCGTCGATCGCGGTTTTGCCCTTCGTCAACCTCAGCGCCGACCCCGAACAGGCGTATTTTGCCGAGGGCATCGCCGAGGACCTGATCACGGCGCTGTCCAGGATGCGCTGGCTGACGGTGATCGCACGCAACTCGTCGTTCACCTACAAGGGCCGCGCGATCGACGTGCGTGAGGTCGGCAAGTCGCTCGGTGCGCGTTACGTGCTTGAGGGCAGCGTGCGCAAGGGCGGTGAGCGGGTTCGCGTGTCGTGCAGCCTGGTCGACACCAGCACCGGCAGCCAGCTCTGGGCCGACCGCTACGACCGCGAGCTGGCCGAGACCTTCGACCTGCAGGACGAGATGACGCTGACCATCGCCGGCACGATCGAGCCAGAGCTCAGCAAGGCCGAGCAGGAGCGTGTGCGCCGCAAGCCGGTGGACAACCTCGACGCCTGGGACCTGTTCCAGCGCGGCATGTGGCACTATTCGCAATTCACCCTCGAGGGTCACGCCGAGTCGCGGCGCTTGCTGCAGCAGGCGGTGTTGCGCGACCCACAGTTTGCGCCCGCGCTGTCCTACCTTGCGCTGAGCCACTACTCGAGCTTCTTCAACCGGCTCGACGCGGACGCCAATTCTTTGGTCGTGGCGCGTGACCTGGCCCTGCGGGCACTGGCCATCGACAACAAGCAGGCACTGGCGCGTTTTGTGCTGGGGCGCATCCACACCGTGACGGGCCAGATCGCCGCCGCGCTGGACGAACTGCAGTCTGCCATTCAGCTCAACCCCAGCCTGGCACTGGCCCACTACGGCCGGGCTGCAGTGCTGCTGCAGCTCGGGCGCGGCGAGGAGGCGCTCGAAAGCGCCGCGACGGCCGAACGCCTGAGTCCGCACGATCCTTCGGTCTGGGCCTTCCAGAGCACTCGGGCGCTGGCGCTGTCGCTCGGCGGTCGCCCGGAAGAGGCCGAACCGGTGGCGCGCAAGGCGGTACACCATCCGGCGGCCACGTTCTGGGCGATCGCCGGGCTGGCTTCGATTCTCGGCCACCTGGGGCGCGAGGCCGAGGGCCGCGAGGCGATTGCACAGCTGGTGGCCAAACGTCCCGACTTCTCAATGGCGATGTTTCGCCGGGTCTACGCCGGGGCTAGGTTCGAGGGACAGCGCAACGCCGGACCGAGCAACCTGACGCGGCACTTCTTCGAGGGCTTGTACAAGGCCGGCTTGCCCCTGCCGGAGCCGGTTGAGCCCAATGCATGAGCGGTTTGAAGGAGCAGGCGCGGTATGTCGGGCGGAGGAACCGCATTGCAGCGAAAGTTCCAATTCATAGCTGGCGAGACCAGCCGTCGACCGGCGGTCATTGAAGGCCAGCTGACAATCATCCATGCGGACGCGGGTGGAACCAGTCTTGGGGCTGAAGCGGACCGTCCACTGGATGAGCGGCCAAGGTCCGGTTTTGGCCACAGCTGCAGTTTGGCCGCTAATCGTGAAAGACCGGACACAGTCTGCTGGAGCCGGCCGCCTTCGCTGATTGCTGCCGTTCAAACTCAGCGTCGGCTATGGCTCGGGCGAAGGACCCGCATTGCAGCGGTTGCTGTCCTATGAGAGGGACTGGCGAATTCACACAATCGACTACTTCCAGTCGCTCAGATAGCGGGAAATCAACGTCGGCGATGACCGCTTTCGAAGGTGCAGCGGACGTAGCTCAAAGCTCGCCCGCGCAATCAACGACAACCGGAGCCTGGCGGGAACGCTCCTCGGCCAAGTGACAGCTTGCCAAAGTCCGGAAGTGGCACTGCCGACCCATCAGCGACCTTCGATCGTCCGAACGCGGCGCCCGAAAGCAGTCATAGCCCGGCCACATCGGTCCTGCGGGCCCACACGGGCGACTCCAACTCTTATGACCTGCCGTTCCAGTGGCGCGGTGACTCCGCGATGCCGCTGCCCCGCGGCTCGTGAACTCCGGCAGGTCACCAATTGAGAGGAGAACGTCTTGGCCTACTCGAGGTCTTTCAAAGGGATGGGCCACAGATGATCCGGATAGGCCTTGGCCGCATAGAAATCATTGAGCATCACCCGCCGATTGCAGATCACGCCGGCCTCGCGCTGCGTCGACGCCGAGTACACGCGCCGGGCATCCATGCCGCGCTTCGCATGTATCACTAAGAAGGCGCTTGCCTAACGCATCGCACACAGCCGAGCGAACTCAAGATACCGTTCAGGGGCGGCAATCAGCATCGCGAGATGACCCGAATCACGCGCTCGCGGTAGACACGAAATCCCATTCGCTCATAGAGCCGGTAGGCGTTGCTGTTGTCTCGCATGACGTGAAGGAAAGGCGCTTCATTGCGCTGCGTCTGTCGGCGTATCAGTTTGAACATGAGCCGAGGCGCCCATCCACGACCCTGAAAATCCGGATGCGTGCATACGCCGCTGATCTCGCGGAACGTGCCGGCATACATGCGCTCACCTGCCATGGCTATCAGGCGCCTGCCGTCGAAGCAGCCGAAGTATTCTCCGAGTTCAATCGTACGCGGACCAAACGGACCCGGACGGGTCAGCGCGACCAGTTCAAGGGCCTCCGCTGCGTGCTCTGGACCGAGCCTGACCGCATCCGGGCAATCGTCTACGGCCGGCATGGGCGCCTCCCACACCATCTGCAACATGGTTGAATTGGCGTCAATGCTCCAGCCGATGGGAGCGGGACCCGACCAATCCGCGCAGTAGACCTGCTCGCCGGGATCGCAGAAGCGAGTCAATGCATCGAAGTTGGGTTTCTCGGTATCCACGAACCCGACGATCGGTGAAAAGCCCGACGCGTATCGGCGCGCGTCGTCCGTGCCAACAGCGTACTTCGCCTGTGGGCCAGCCAGGGTGTGCCAAGCGATGTTATCCAGAAGATGCTTCAATTCATTTTCCAAAAGAAGAGCTATCTACCGTAAGACATGCGGTCCCCGTGCCCAATTTCTTCCCGGCACAGCCGGCCCTTTGCATACTGGGTTCCAGCTGGCGTTTCACCATTGTTGTTTCGGCGAGGCGGTAGATGACCATCCTTGCCACGATGCCCAGTCCGCCGGTTGAGGCGATGCCGCGTAAGCCTCCCGTATGCGTGTCCGACCACGTCCGGCCGCCAAATACCTTTTCCCCGAGACACTCCGTTTGAGGCGAGTGACGTGCAATGCAACGAGGCAGTGTTTGAAAGTCCGGCCAGATCGAGCTACAGGCCTCGGCGATGACTGCGATGGACACCTTGAGACCGGGAACGCGTACAGGCAACTTCGCTCCCTGCCGGGCCGGCGGATTCGAAGGGAACCATCTGAGCCATTCCTCGTTCATCCCTGCGAAATCGTCTTCCTCGGCGGGTACCGCGGTGGCGCTGACGATCTTGTCCAGGGAGCTTCCTGCTTCCTCCAGGATGGCCCTGATGTTCGAAAGGCAATGTCGGGTTTGCTCCTGAATGGTCGCCCCTCTGATGGCACCGGTGACAGGATCGGTCGGCGCAGCGCCCGAAACGAAAACCAGCCCGGCGGCCTTGACGGCCTGGCTGTGCACCGGCGGCGGTTTACCTGCCTTGGGTCTGAAAGCGATCTGACGGCTCATACAGATTCCTCGATGGACAGGCCAGGCCGCTCGTCATCCCACGCCATGGCGCTCATCTTCCAACCCCCTGGCGTGTTCACGAACTGCGTGGTAATCATGCCTCGCGCCTCGAACGCAATACCGCTGGACGTACCGGACTTCGAGTAGGCACTGAAACGGTGGGCGACGTTACCGAAGATCACGGTCGATTCGGAAATCTCGGCTTCATGGAATCGCGACAGCGTGCCAGACCGGACCAGTGCTTCGCGCGGTTGAATGAATTCGTCCACCGACGAGATCTCGGGTGTCTCGCCCGCGTTCTTGATCAACAAGCCGCGTTCAATGAACAAGGCAGGAATGGCCCCGTACGCTGGCTCTCCGCCGGTCTCGAAGGAGACGGCACGAAAGAACCCCGAGATCAGCCCATCCAGCGCTGCCTTGACGACGCCGCTGTCCGACGAATTCATATGCTTGGCTCCAGTAGTTGCGAGGCCCCAGAAGGCCTCTGCTTGATGCGCAGGACGATGCGTGTTGCCGCACGTCGGCTTGCGATCCGATGCAGCCCTTCAGCGAACTGCGACATCGGCAGCATAGCGGGCATCTGAGGGCGAAGGATTCCTTTGGCGATTGCATCGAAAAGCTGGTCGTCGGCCGCTTGACATTGTTCGGGCTCCCGTTCCGTCCAGGCGCCCCAATAACACCCGACCACGCTGTAGTTTTTGAGAAGTGGCAAGTTCATGGCGAGGGTTGGCACCTCGCCGCTCGTGAATCCGATCGGCAGCAAGCGACCGCCCCACGCCATCGCGCGCGACACGGCCGCAAACAGCGCGCCGCCGACGGTATCGAAGTAGACATCGACGCCGCGGCCTTCGGTCAGCTCCAACAGGCGGTCGCGCACCGGTTTGCACGCGTAGTCGATCGCATGCGTTGCACCTTGCCGGCGCGCCGCTGCGCCCTTGCCTCGCGAGCTCGTGCCCGCGATGACGGTGGCGCCCAGGTGGCGCGCCACGTCGACCGCGGCCATCCCGACACTGCCTGCCGCACCGCTGACGAAGACGGTTTCACCGGCGCGCAGTTGCGCGCGTGCCACCAGCGCGTAGTGTGCGGTCCCGTAGGCATAGCGCACGGTCGATCCGATCTCGAAGCCGACGTTGTCGGGGAGTTTCACGACGCTCGCCTCGGGTGCCACCATGCGCTCGGCCATGCCGCCGTACCAGTGGCTGCAGGCAACCCGGTCACCTGCGCGCACGCGTTGGACGCCGCCGCCGACCGCCAGCACGATCCCCGCGGCGCCACTGCCAGGAACGAACGGCAGCGCTGGCTTCATCTGGTAGCTGCCGGCAACCATCAGCGTATCCATGAAGCTCAATGCCGCCACATGGACATCGACGAGCACCTGGCCCGGTCCAGGAACGGGGTCCGCAAGCTCGCCGAGCTCGAGTGCATCGATTCCGTCGAAGCTGCTGCAGATGACGGCAAGCATCTCAGCCCCGCGCCTGCACGCGCACCGTGACGACTTCGGCTGTAGCGCATTCTTCAGAGCCTTGGCGGACGCTGCAGGCCACGATGGACTTGCGCTCGCCATGCTCGACGATACGAGCGCGCACCTCCAACGCCCGGGCCACCGATGCCGGTTTGAGGTAGTTCACGAGCAGGCGGCCAGTGACCACGCCGAAAGGCGGGGGGCCGCTGCTGAGGTCATGACCAGCCTGGCGGCAATGCGCGGACAGCGCCGCCCAGACAGCGTGGCAGTCCACGACCGACGCGATCGTGCCGCCATAGACGACGCCAGGAAATCCGATGTGTTCCGGCCTGGGTTGCCAGACGCAAAGGAACACGTCACCTTCCCAGCGGCTCTTGATGTGCAAGCCGTGTGCATTGAGCGTGCCACAACCAAAGCAATGCACAGGCAAGCGGTCTTGCAAGGCACGGCCATCATCCAAGGGGTCGCGCCCCGCGTCGTCGCGATCGATCGGGGCCATCAGTCTGCCCGCCCTGCGGAATTGCCTGCGTTCCGCCTCGACGATTTTCCGCGGGGAATCAGCATGCCGACGTGCTCTCTGTAAGTGCGATAGCGCTCGCCGAACTGTCGAAGGAGGTCGCGTTCCTCGAACGTGATGCCAATCAGAATGTAGAGACTGAGTCCCAGCGAAAACAGTAAGTGACCGGCCGTCATGAGCGGCACCGACCAAAAGCCGAGCAGCAGACCGAGGTACAGCGGGTGGCGCACGTAGCGATAGAGCAGCGGCGTCCGGAATTGGGCCTCAGGCATGGCACGGTGCGTCAGACGGCCAAACACCTGCTGCAGTCCGAACAACTCGAGGTGGTTCAACAGGAAGGTACTGACCAGCACCAACACCCAACCCAGGCCGAACAGCGTCCAAAGGAGTGCGACGCCGGGCGTGCGCTCGATCTGCCAAATGACCGGCGTCGGGATCGGCACCCAGTACCAGTACATCAGCGCCAGCACCACGCACGTCGCCACCACGTAAGTGCTGCGCTCCACAGGCGGCGGAACGACGCGTGTCCACCAGCGCTTGAAGCCCTGCCGGGCCATCACGCTGTGCTGAACGCCGAACAACGCCAGTAGCAGCAGATCAGTGATCACGGCTTCGAACCAGACCGCGCTGGCACCCACATCGACCGACTTCGGCACGAACAGATTGCCGCTGAAAGCGATGAAGTACAGCAATGCGGCGAGGCACGCCACATAGGCGGCGACGCCATACAGAAATGAAAGTAGTCCGCGCATGGTATTTTCCTCTTGCAAAGATTGAATCAGCGACCCAGGTCGGTTGAATCGCGCCGCAGTGAACGAACACGTTGGCGCTGGAGTACAGATGTCGTCCCGTTCGATACGGCCCGCACCTTCACGCCGCAGCCGGCGCAATGTTCAGGTTCATGCGAAACAGGTTTTCCGGGTCGTAACGACGTTTCACGGCTTGCAGGCGCGGCAGGTTCGCGCCGTAGCTTGCGGCAACGCGATCCGATTCGTCATCGGTCAGGAAGTTGACGTAGCCGCCGCCCGTGGCGTGCGGTGCGGCACCCTGGAAGACTCTGCGCGCCCATGCACGCACCGTCTCGTCGTCGCTGGGGTCGGACCAGCGTCCATGCACGTTCATGATGTAGCGCGCGTCGCGGCCGCTGAAGGGTGTCGCCGTCGCCGCGACGCGCGCCATCGCTCCGCCGAGCTGGGCCACGAAGATCTCGCATTCGCCGCCCGGCAACTGCGCGGCGGAGGCGATCATGTGATCGATGGCGGCATCGCTCAGCGTGCTGAAGTTGTTCGACTTCCAGTAGTTGCGACCGCCCGGCGCGAGCAAGGGATCGAACGCGGTCTGGAACGCCGCGAACGGCGTCGGTCCGAGCGCGCTCGCGATGGGCGTGCCGAACTTCAGTACCGGAGCTGCGGCCTGCTGGCCGGCCTCGATTGCGCCGCAATGGACCAGCGCGAAGATGACCACCTCGGTCCCGTGGACCTCGGCGGGCAGGAACGGCAGCGGCGGCGCCTTACGCATCACGGTCCACACGCTCAGCTCGTCGGGCGTGCCGGCGGTGAAGTCGCGCCATGCGCGCAAGACACTTTGCGCTTGCGCGAACGGGTACACGACCAGGCCGGCGTACACCTCCGGCCCAACCGGGTGCAGCCTGAACTCAAACGAAGTCACAACGCCGAAGTTGCCGCCGCCGCCGCGCAAGGCCCAGAAAAGATCGGGCTCGACGCTGGCCGAGACGACGTGAGCCGTACCGTCCGCCGTCACCACGGTCGCGCCGAGCAGGTTGTCGGCGGTCATGCCATGGCGGCGCGTCAGCCAGCCGAAGCCGCCGCCGAGCGCGAGGCCTGCGACCCCTGTCGTCGAGTTGATACCGAGCGGCGTGGCGAGCCCATGGGTCTGGGCAGCGCGGTCCAGATCGGCGAGCAGCGCGCCTGGTCCGACCTGCGCTGTCCGATTTTCGGCGTCGATGCTGACCGTGCGCATGGCCGAAAGATCGATCATCAGCCCGCCCTCGGCAACCGCATTACCGGCGATATGATGGCCACCGCCGCGAATGCTGAGCAGCATCAGATGCGACGCAGCGAAGCGCACGGCGGCCTGGACATCACCGGTCGTCAGGCAACGAGCGATGAGCGCCGGACGGCGATCCACGGTGGCATTCCAGACGCTGCGAGCCTCGTCGTAGCCCGGGTCAGAGGAGCTGAGGATGCCACCGCTGATCCGGGCTGCCAGGACGGCGATCTCCGTCTGGCGCAATTGATGGACGCTGCGGTCCAGGGCGAGGTAAGGGATTGAGTGCATGGTGGCTCCTGAAATGAATGTGATGTTGCGCTGCTCGTCGGGAAGGCTTCCCAGCGATGGGAACAGATTGAACTGACGATTCCGATCGCTGGATCCGTAGAGCAGTGAATGGACGATAGACAACTGCCGTCCCTTCAACGTCCCTTTACGACAGGCCCTCGCTGGGCTATAAAAGCCCCATGGCCTCACGCCCCTTCTCGCCCTCGTTTGCACTGCAGGTCTTCGGTGTGCCGGCGATCTTCGTGCGCGGCCGCGAGACGCGGCTTTCGCTCAAGCGCGGCGTGGCGCTGCTCGCCTATCTGGGTTTCAACGCGGCGCCCGTACCGCGGGAACACCTGGCGACGATGCTGTGGCCCGACGTTGACGAAACGCGCGCGCGCACGCGCCTGCGCCGACTGGCCTACACGATTGAGGGCGCGCTGGGCGACAAGGTCCTGTCATCAGACAACGACAGCCTCGCCCTCGTTGCCCATCATGTCGTCGAGATCGATGCGCTGCAGTTCGCACAGTTCGCGCGGCGGGCGGTCGCTACCGTCACCTTTAATGAGGCCACGCTGAAGGAAGCGCATCAATGGGTCGTACGGGCGCGCCACCCCCTCATGCAAGGCATCGCGTTCGGGTCTGACACCTTTGACGACTGGCTCAAGGCGGTTTCGATCGAGCACGAGCACTTGCTGGCGCGTTTGCTCGAACGCATGGTCGACGCGCTTGGAAGCCGAGGCGATTTCGCGTCGGCGATGGAGCTCGCAGAAGTGCTCGTTTCCCTCGACGCTTACCGAGAGCCGAGCTACGTCTTGCTGATGCAGTTGCACGCCCTTCAAGGCCACAGCGCCGGGTTCGAAGCCACGTACACGCGTTGTGCGGAAGTGCTGCGTGCGGAGTTCGGCATCCGGCCCGGTCCGCAGACCGAAAGCGCCTACCTGCGCATGACCGAAGATTTGAAGCGACTGTCTTCCAACCAGATCGAGCGGCCGAGCGTGCGTTTCGCAGAAGGTGGGCTGGGCGCTGTTGCGTACACGATGTTCGGCAAGGGCGAGCAAACCCTGGTCATCTGCCCCGGGTTTGTTTTCCACATCGAGATCGCGCTGGAATATGCACCCCTTCGCGCCTGTATCGAGGCCTTGGCGAAGCGCTTTCGGGTGATCTTGTTCGACCGGCGCGGGGTGGGACTGTCCGAGCGCCTGGGCGCCACCAGCACGCCTGCAGCGCTGGCAGCCGACATTGCGGCGATCCTCGAACACGCACGCGTGCCGCGTGCGTGGCTCTTCGGCTCGTCCGAGGGCGGACTCGGCGCGATGCGTCTCGCCATCAATCAACCCGGTCGAGTGCAGGGTTTGTGCCTGTTCGGCTCGCTCGCTCGGGGCTCGGTGGCGCCAGACTATCCCTGGGTCCTGCCGGCCGCAGCCTATGAGGTGTGGTTGCAGCGACTCGTGGCGGATTGGGGCGGTCCTATCGGCATCGAAACGTTTGCTCCGAGCGAGAAGGACGACCCGACATTGCGCGCTTGGTGGGCCCGCCTCGTGCGGCATGCGGCGTCGCCCGGAGGCCTTCAAACCATCCTGGGCGGCCTCCGCGGCGCGGACTTGCGTGCCGACTTGGGCCGCATCACGGTGCCGACGCTCGTGATGCATCGACGCGGCGATCGGGCGGTGCGCTTAGAGGCGGGCAAACACCTCGCGCAACACATCCCCGGCTCAGTTTGGCGTCCACTGGAGGGCGTTGATCACTTTTGGTTTTGCGGCGACAGTGCGTCCGTAATAAAAGCAATTCACCAGTTTGCGGCTCCATGAGGAACGTTGCACCATTCACCCGACTCACCCACGACATCAATGGCATTCGACGTGTCGTCGTTGTTTCGGTTGGCGCCGAGGTTGAACTTCCAACATTCCACCACCGCACAATCGGTTTGCCGAAGCGAACTTTGGTCGGCGACGGTTCTTGGCCGAGATGAGGTGCAGGCTCAACGCACTGATACCCGACCGGAAGTTGTGCACGAACTCTTGCGGATGTTTTGAATCAAGCTGGTCGATGCCTCCCTCACCCCCGAATCTTAAAAGCGGCGCCGCGCTTCTGTCGGACGCCAAACTCCAGTCGAGTAACCCTGGAAGCGGCCGGTCGTGGGTGTCGCCTCATGGCCGAGACCGTGCGTTCGTTGATCGACTGCGTACGGCAGTACAGTCCCGGGCAGGAGACGTTCGACGCCAGAGGACTTCTCGGTTTCGGGAAACAGCACCTTGACGCTTGTGACTGTCTGACAGGCGTAAGGGCGCGGGCAACACAGGTTGACATCATCGCCGTTGCGATGGCAGGGGCGCCCAGTTATTGCGAGGCGAGCTGCCAGCGATGCGGCAGCAGCTCTTCAATCTGGCTGTTCTTATGCGTAGGCAGGCGGGCCAGCACATCCTTCAAGTAGGCATACGGATCATGCCCATTGAGCTTGGCGCTCTGAATCAGACTCATCACCGCAGCTGCACGCTGCCCCGCCCGCAGGGACCCCGCAAATAGCCAGTTGTTTCTGCCAATGGCAATCGGCCGAATCTGGTTCTCGATCCAGTTGTTATCGATCGGCAATTGCCCATCACCCAGAAACAGGGTCAGTGCGACCCAGCGTTTCAAGCTGTAGTCCAGCGCCTTAGCGGTGGCCGACCCGTCCGTTATCTTTTGGCGCTGCAGCACCATCCACTGATGAAATGCGTCAGCCAGTGGTTTGGATCGGGTTTGCCGGATCTGTCGCCGCTCATCGGTAGTCAGATGTTTGACCTCCCGTTCCACGTCATAGAGTTGGCTGATGTACTTCAAGGCCTGCGCTGCGATCTGGCTCTTGTTACTGACATGCAGATCAAAGAACTTGCGCCTTGAATGCGCCATGCATTCAACTTCGGTGATGCCATTGGCAAATCCGGCCTTGTAGCCACCGAAGTCGTCGCAAACCAAGCTACCTTTCCACTCGGCGAGGAAAGTGCGGCAATGTTCACCGGCTCGGGTTTCGCAGAAATCGTAGACCACCGCTTTCAATTCCTCAAAGGCCCCCGGCGCATAAGCCCACAGATAGGCCCGGTGCGTGCGGCCATTACCCGGCTTGAGCATGGCCACTGGCGTCTCGTCAGCATGCAGCACCGAATGCTGAAGCATGGCGTTCTTCAATGCATCGACCAGCGGGTGCAACTGCACGCCGCATACGCCCACCCATCGCGCCAACGTGGAGCGAGGGATCGCATAGCCTGAGCGGCCAAAGATGGTTTCCTGCCGGTACAGCGGCCGGTGATCCGAATACTTGGTCACCAGTACCTGGGCCAGCAGGCCTGAGGTCGGGATGCCCTTGTCGATGATCTGTGCGGGAACCGGCGCTTGCGTCAAGGTCTGGCACTGGGTGCACGCCCATTTGCCACGAATGTGGCGCTCCACCGTCAGCACACCCGGTGTGTAGTCCAGCTTCTCGCTGACGTCTTCGCCGATGCGTTTGAGTTGGCAGCCACACCCACAGGTGGTGGATTCAGGCTCGTGGTGCCATTCCACGCGGGGCAGTTCCGCGGGCAGTGCTGCGCGCTTGGGCTGCTTGCGGGTGTCGGCATCCGCCTTGGGCGTGGGTGCAAGATCTTGCAGTTCTTGCTCGATAGCTGCGATGTCAGCATTGATGGTCTCATCGAGCAAGCTGACCTGGCCGGCATCGAGGTGCTCGCGGCTACGGCCAAACTTCCAGCGTTTGAGGACCGCCATGTCATGCGTGAGCTGGTCGATCTTGGCTTGGCGATACAGGATCTCCCGATCCTTGCTGCTGATGGCCTGATCAAGGCTGGCGATTTGCAGATCGCGCTGCGTGATTTGCGTGTCCTTCCGTGCAACCTTTGCAATCAAACCACGGGCCAGTTCGCGCAGTTGTTCAGCGTTCAAACTGGTAAGAGATTCGGGGTTGGCGACCATGCACATTTGTGTGGCAGCGGCGTGCTTCAAAGACTATTGGAGCATCCCCCAATGGACGCGAATTACCACCCGAATCAAGATCACACTACGATAATGATTCCGTCCACGCCAATGCGTGACCAGGGCAAGCCCAGCACCAATGCGTCGAGTTGGGCGCGGCTCAAACTGAGCCGATCGGCGGCGCTCCCACCCAGCCAGAAAAAGTGGCCCTGGTGCAGCCTTCTGGCGGCCAGCCAGATGCCGAAGCCGTCATGCACCAGCACCTTCATGCGGTTGGCGCGTCGGTTGGCAAAGAGATAGGCCGTGTGGGGGTGTGCCGCGCCAAAGACTTGAACGACTCGGGCCAGGGCGGTGTCTGTGCCCGCCCGCATGTCCAGGGGAGTGGTTGCCAGCCATACCGCGTCAAGCCGGATCATTGCAGCCACTCACGCAGCCATTGCGCACAGACGCCAGCGTCCTGCAGTGGCCAATGGACGACGACGGTGGCGTTTGTACGTTGGACTTCAATGCGGATGTCTGGTGGCGGGACTGGCGCAGCCGCCTGCCGCGGTACCTCGTTCAGTGTGACCGGTATGAATGCAGGGCTTGTGGCTGCCAATGTTCCCTGGCCGTGCTCGCGTATCCAGCGATGAACAATGTTGGCGTTGATGCCGTGGCCCAGCGCCACGGCGGCGATGGAGGCACCGGGCTGGCCACACTGCGCGACCACCTGGCACTTGAGATCGGGACTGTAAAAACGCCGCTTGAGAATTTTGGTGCAAGACTCGCTCGCCATGGTGTGCACGATGTTCATGATGCACACTATCTGCGGTCATCAGAACATCCTCAAGATGTGTTCGCCGGGCGCATACTGACAGGCCACGACGATGTTCAGTTGACCGTCAAATATTGATCGCATCGCCGTCACTATGACGATCGAGAGCGCGCGCGAAAGTTGAGCTGTCAGCGTAGTCGGCTGCACTTTCGATGAAACCGTTCGTGAGAGGTTTGGCGCTGGACTCAGCCGGCCGTCCAAGGCACAAGCACTATCTTGCCCCCTTGCCCGCCCGCGTCGATTCGGGTGTGAACCTCGCGCGCGGACGTGAGCGGCAAGCGATCAATGACTACGGGGTGGATCTGTTTTCGGCGCAGGAGCTCGAACAGCGCGGCCATGTCGCCCTTGAACTCGGCCAGGTGTGCTGAACGGCGAGCGGTGATCGAATAGAAGACGGCCCGGCGGCCGCCGAATAACAGCCCGTCCAGCAAGCCCCACAACCTGATCCGTGCCAAGCCCAATCCCGCGGAGAGCAAGCCTTCGCGTCCGGATGCCATGGTCTGCGACCCATAGCCGACAAGCAACCCGCCGGGTGCGAGGCAGTCGAAGGATCGGCGAAAGTGCGCACCGCCGATCGCGTCGAAAGCGGCATCCACGCCGGCACCGTTCGGGCGTGCAGCGGTCAGGCGGCGCACGACCGCGACGAAATCACCGGCGCTGTAGTCGATTGGCGCTGCGCCCAGGCGCTCGACCACGGAAAGATTCTTCGCCGAGCAGGTGCCGATCGCCTTGAGGCCCAGGTGCTGAGCCAGATCGAGCAATGCCGTACCCACCGTTCCCGAGGCCCCCACGACGAGGATGGTGGCGCCCCGCGGCAGGTGACAGCATCGCGTGAGCATCTGGAAGGCTGTCAGATAGCCGAGTGGGATGCACACCGCTTCGGCGGGATCCAACCCCTCGGGCACAGGGACCAGAAGGTTGGCTGGGCGGATGGCGTACTGGGTGTAGCCGCCGATGACGCTGAGATCGGCGACCAACTGCCCTTCGCGGAGATCTGTCACGCGGGCGCCCACCAGATCGACGACGCCAACGAGGTCGTAGCCCGGAGTGAAAGGCAAAGGCCCCTTGAAGTCCGGGTAGCGGCCGCGCCTGATGAAGGTATCGGTAAATCCGGTACCTGCGGCCAGCACCTTGATGCGTACTTCGCCTGTGCCGGGTTCGGGGATGGCCGGCTCATCCACCATCTCCAGTACCTCGGGGCGGCCGAATCGAGAGACGCGGATGTGTTGGTAGGGCATGCAGCCATCATACGGATCGCTGATCGCTCGTTGACTTTCGCTTCATCACACTGAGTATTGGTAGTTTCAAGGACAACCTGAAACGTGCCGTTCGCGAGCGGCAGGTAGTGACCGAATTGACGCAATGGGCTGACCAACGAATGCTAAATGCCCGATGTGTTGTGGCCGCTCGACATTTGACCAGTTTCGTGCATTTTTGCCTGAGTCAGACCGACCACCCATGGTCGCCCGGCAGGCCGCGCCAAGCGTCATGCGGTTGAGGAAAACATCTAGTCATCCATAGATCGGCGGTCGGTCAAATCGGAGTCGGCGGCAACAGCGCCCAGGCGTTTACTCATAAGTCAGTAATTTAGCGGACATTAATGGAACTTGGATTCATCGATAGCATCGAAGCTTGCATGAAGCGAGACGGACGTACTTTGGCCCATAACACGCTCGAAGAGATGCGCGTGTTGGC
>JBDTCK010000062.1:0-9940 GCA_039923645.1 Rhodoferax sp. | reverse complement strand
CTGTTCGCCATTTAAAGAGGTACGTGAGCTGGGTTTAAAACGTCGTGAGACAGTTTGGTCCCTATCTTCCGTGGGCGCTGCAGATTTGAGGAAGCCTGCTCCTAGTACGAGAGGACCGGAGTGGACACACCTCTGGTGTATCGGTTGTCACGCCAGTGGCATTGCCGAGTAGCTATGTGTGGAAGAGATAAACGCTGAAAGCATCTAAGCGTGAAACTCGTTTCAAGATGAGATCTGCCGGGGCCTTGAGCCCCCTAAAGAGTCGTTCAAGACCAGGACGTTGATAGGTCAGGTGTGGAAGCGCAGTAATGCGTTAAGCTAACTGATACTAATTGCTCGTGCGGCTTGACCCTATAACTTTGATCAGTGATCAAGGTGTTATGCCAAGTGACGCATTCAAAATATAATCTGATTTGATCTCTATGGATTCGTTGTATTGATTCGGTCGAAAGACTGAAATCAATGTGACAAAAAGTTATGCCTGATGACCATAGCGAAGTGGCCCCACTCCTTCCCATCCCGAACAGGACAGTGAAACGCTTCTGCGCCGATGATAGTGCGGATTCCCGTGTGAAAGTAGGTCATCGTCAGGCTCTTACAGCCGGAAACGCCCAGTCATTTGACTGGGCGTTTTTTTTGGCGCGCGTGCTTACGTTTTTCCCCGCAATTCGCGCCGCAGTATCTTGCCCACGTTGGTCTTGGGCAAATCATCCCGAAATTCAATGTGTTTGGGGCGCTTGTAGCCGGTCAGGTTGTCGTGGCAATACTGCGCTACCTCCTGTTCGGTCAGCGTCGGGCTCTTGCGCACAACGAAGACCTTGATGGCCTCGCCCTGCTTTTCGTCGGGTACCCCGATGGCCGCACATTCCAGCACACCCGGGCACAGCGAAATGACGTTTTCCAACTCATTCGGAAACACGTTAAAGCCACTCACGATGATCATGTCCTTCTTGCGGTCCACGATCCGGCTGTAGCCTTGCGCATCCATGATGCCAATGTCGCCGGTACGCATGAAGCCATCGGGCGTGAACGCCGTTTCGTTTTCGGCCGGCTGGTTGTAATACCCTGGCATAACTTGCGGGCCCTTGATGCAGATCTCGCCGGATTCGCCGACCGGCAACGAATTGCCTTCGTCGTCTTTGATGGCGATCTCGATGCTGGGCAACGGCAGGCCGATGGTGCCGGTGAACGTCTTGTTGGTGACGATGTTGTTGGTGCCAATGGCGCAGGTCTCACTCATGCCCCAGCCCTCGATCATGGCGCAGCCAGTGGTCTCCAGCCAAGCCTTCGCCGTTCCTTCCGAAGCCGCCATGCCGCCGGCTTGCGACACGCACAGGCTGGAAAAATCGACGCTCTTGAAGTCGGGCTGCTGCAACAGGGCGTTGAACAGCGTGTTGACGGCCGGCAGGATGTGGAATGGCCGCTTCTTGAGCAGCTGCACGAATTTGGGAAAGTCGCGCGGGTTGGGAATCAGCGTCAGGTGCGCGCCCCAGCGGATGGTCAGCAGGCACAGCGTCAGCGCGAAGATGTGGTACAGCGGCAGCGCGGCGATGTTGTTGGTCTTGCTGGTGTCGCCCACGCGTGTAAGCGCCGGCGTGAACCAGGCCTCCGACTGCAGGATCGCTGCCACGATGTTGCGATGCGTCAGCACTGCGCCCTTGGACAGGCCGGTGGTGCCGCCCGTGTATTGCAAAAAGGCGATCGAGTCGAGCGTCGCGCCGCTCGGGCGAAGCGTCTGCCGCGAGCCCTCGGCAATCGCGTCGTTGAACGGCGTTACGCTGCGCCCTTCGCTCAAAGGCAGCCTGAACGGTGGCACCATCCTGGCCAGATGGCGCACCGCAAACGTGATCCAGCGGCCGTAGATGCCACCCAGCAAATCGCCCATCGAGGCCATCACAACGTGCTTGATCGGCGTTTTCTCCATCACTTCCTGCAAAACGGATGCAAAGTTTTCCAGAATCACGATGGCCGTGGCGCCCGAATCCTTGAGCTGGTGCTCGAGCTCGCGCGCGGTGTACAGCGGGTTCACGTTCACGCAGGTGTAACCGGCGCGCAGGATGCCGGCCATCGTCACGGCGAACTGCGGCACGTTGGGCAGCATGATGGCGACGCGCGCGTTCGGCTCCAGGCCTCGGCTCTGCAGCCAGGCACCGAGCGCGAGCGACAACTGGTCGAGCTGGCCATAGGTCATCCAGCGTTCCATGCAGACCGAGAAAGGGCTGGCAGCGTTCTTCTTGAACGACTCCTCCAGCAACTGCGTCAGCGAAGCAAACTGCTCCGGATCAATCTCGTGCGGTACGCCCGCGGGGTAACTCTGCAACCAGAACTTGTCCATTGAACACTCCTTGTGGCCGCATTGTGAAAGGCGTAGTGGACAGACGCTAGCGGGCTTGCCCCAAGGTGCGCGCCAGGGCCGTCTCGCAGGCGACAAACTCGGCCTCGAACAGCTGGGCGATTAGCGCCGTTTCGCGCTCGCGGATGATCGCCAGAAAGCCATTGGCCCCGCCTGGCCGCCGCGCCATCGCTGCGAAGGTGTCGAAGCCGGCTTCCAGAAAGCGCTGCAGTGCGCCCATGCCGGCCGCCGCCGCGGGCCCGCGCATCATCTTGAGCATCAGGCGCAGGCCGGGGGCGCGGGTCAGGCGCTGCAGCTCGTGGCCGATCTGCAGCACCACGGCGAGCTGCGCTTCGCGATCGGCGCGCGGCGCGGCGCGGCGCCAGGCGCGGATGTAGCGGCCAGCCGGTGAGTCGGCCGCCGGGTCATCCGCCGTTGTTGGGTCGGCCAGCCAGGCCTGCCCCATGGCATGGTCGAGCTGCTCGGTCAGCGCGTGCAGCTGCGCCAGCGACACCGCCGTGCCGATCACCTGCTGCGGGAAAAGCCGCTGCAGCGCGCCGGCGATGCGCGAAAACTGGGCGTCGCGGTCGCTGTAGTCGGTGTCACCGTACAGCTCCTGCATAAAGAACCGCGCCGCGCTCTGGTACGGGCCTCCGCTTAGCAAGTCGCCATAGGTACCGGCAAAACGCCGCGTCTGCATGCGCTTGACCTCGGCCACCGCCGCGTCCAGCGGCGCGTGGGCCGCCGCGTCCCGGCGCAACTGTGATACTTGCGCCACGGCGTCACGAATTTTTTGGGCTGGTTCCATGTAAACCCAGAGTTTATCCAGGCGCTATGCTCCACGAAGCGGGCCGGCCTTCGTGCACCAGTCGATCGATGCTGCAAAGCACACGTCGCGGGTGCCCCAATCGGCAACGGGTAATTACTATAAAAAGAATAGCTTATTGCAAATACCCAGTAAGTGCTGCAGCTACCTTTTCCTTAAGTTATTGATCAAACCACTGACGCACCAACATGCTGGCCCGCCTGCAGAAAATCACCACCTTATTCCTGTTGGGGGCGGCGCTCGCCTGGGGACTGATCTTCTGGCGCGGCTACCCGGCACTCGCGGTTGCCGGGTTTGCGGCCATCTTGCTGGGCTACTCGGTGTTGCTGGCACTGGAATTCGTAGCTCTGCGCTTTGCCAGCCGAAGCGACCCGGCACCGCGGCCAAGCTGGGGCGAGCTGGCGCGCGCCTGGTGGGGCGAGAGCGTCGCTTGCGCGCGCGTATTCTGCTGGTGGCAGCCGTTTCGCTCGCACGCCGTGCCCGACCACCTCGGGCATGACGCGGCGCTCGGTGGCCGGCGCGGCGTGGTCTTCATCCACGGCTTTGTCTGCAACCGCGGGGTGTGGACGCCGTGGCTCAAACAACTCAGGGCCGACGGACATACGTTTGTCGCCGTTAACCTGGAACCCGTGTTCTGCGCCATCGACGACTACGCGCCAATCATTGAAGACGCGGTGCAACGCGTTACCCTGGCCACCGGCCTGCCGCCGCTGCTGGTGTGCCACAGCATGGGCGGCCTGGCGGCGCGGGCCTGGCTGCGCGCCGCAAATGGCTACGCGCGGGTGCACCACGTCATCACCATCGGCACGCCGCACCACGGCACCTGGCCGGCGCGCTTCAGCCGGGTCACCAATGGGCAGCAGATGCGTATCGCGTGCGCATGGCTGCGCCAGCTCGAAGCCGATCTGCCGCTGGCGCAGCAGGCACTGTTCACCTGCTGGTATTCCAACTGCGACAACGTCGTTTTACCGGCCTCCACTGCTACCTTGCCGGGCGCCGACAACCGGCTGCTGCGCGGCGTGGCGCACCTGCGGCTGGCGCTCGATGCCGGCGTGATGCGCGATTCTCTGGAGCGCATCAGGGATACGTAAGGGCCGTTCAAGCGTGTCGTGATAGATTGAGGTGTCATGAATGACGCGTCCCCGGCCCCCTCAGCACCCGAAGAACTGTACCGTTCGCTGTCCGCGGAGCTGTGTCGGCTGGCCCTGCGCGGGGTGGTGCGCCGCTACCCAAAAAACAAGGTGGTGATTACCGAAGGGGCCCTCAGCGACATGCTGTATGTGCTGCTGGCGGGTAGCGTGAAGGTGTACTCCCTTGATGAGAGCGGGCGCGAGATCATCTATGGCGATATTTTTGCGGGTGATTTCTTCGGCGAAATGTCGCTCGACGGCGGCCCGCGCTCGGCTTCGGTGATGACGCTGGAGCCCTGTAGCTGCGCCGTGCTGAGCCGTGCGGAGCTGCGCGAACACCTCGCGCAGGAGCCGGACTTCGCGTTCACCCTGGTGATGCGGGTGGTGGCCCGGGCTCGCGCGGCGACCCGCACCACGCGCAATATCGCGCTGCTCGATGTGTATGGCCGCATCGCGGCCCTGCTGGAGAGCCGGCACGGCCCCGCCCCTGAAGGCGCCAGCGTGACGCTGCGGCCCATTACTCACCAGGACATCGCCAATCGTGTCGGCTCGTCGCGCGAAATGGTCAGCCGCCTGCTCAAGGAGATGGAGAAGGGCGGCTACATCGCTCTGGGCGTCAAGCGGATCGATCTGCTCAAGAAGCTGCCGCAGCGCTGGTAAGCTTGCAACCATGCGCTGCACCTCCTGCCTGAGCCTGAACCCCGACAGCCACCGGTTCTGCAGCCAATGCGGAACTGCTCTGGTGCTCGTCGCGACGCCGCCCCCCCAATGGGGCGAACTCAAGGTCGCCACCATCTTCTTTGCCGACATCGTTAGCTCCACCACGCACATCGCCAACCTCGACCCCGAACAGGCGATGGAGCAATTGCAACCTGCCGTGCAGCGCATGTGTGACTCTGTGGATGCCTTTGGCGGCACAGTGGTGCGCACGATGGGCGACGGCATACTGGCCCTGTTCGGCGTGCCGCACACGCTAGAAGGCCATGCCATGCTCGCCTGCGAGGCGGCTCTCGCCCTTCAGCGTGCGTTCCAGGGCAACCAGTTCGGGCTGCAGGTGCGGGTGGGATTGCATTCGGGCCTGGTCGCGTCCGATCCGCAGGCCGCTGACGCAGCCATCGGCGGCGGGGTACATGGCCGCGCCATCCACCTTGCCAGCCGCGTAGTGGGTGTGGCCGAGCCCGGCGGCATCTGCCTGACCGCCGACTGTCTGGCGCTGATTGGCACTGCCTGCGAGGTGCAGAACCTGGGTCTGCACACGCTCAAGGGCATTGCCGAGCCGACGGAAATTCATTCGCTGCTGCGCATGCAAAGCGACACACCGGACGATCACTTTCATCGGGCTGCCCTGTCGCCGCTGCGGGGGCGCGCCAACGAGTTAGCTGCCCTGCAACAGGCGCTGCTGCGCACGGAGAAGGGTCAAGGCGCCGTCATTGGCCTGGTGGGCGCAGCCGGCACGGGCAAGAGCCGGCTGTGTTTCGAGTTTGTCCAATGGTGCCGCACCCGGCTCGTGTCGATCACCGAGGTGCGCACCCAACTCTACGGCTACGCCACGCCACTGGCGCCCGTGCTGGCGCTGCTGCGCGGCTGGTTCTTTCACATAACTCCGGCCGATGATGCTGTCGCCACCCGGGGCCGAATCGCCGCGCGGTTGTCACGGCTCGGTGTCGCAGGCAACGAGGACCTGGCGCTGTTCAATGAGTTTCTGGGCGTGGGCGACCCCGCCGGTGCGCAGTGCTCGCTCAACCCCAAGGCGCGCCGCGCCCGGCTGCTGGCACTGTTCGGCGACATGGTGCGCTACAGCGGCACCACCACCTCGGTCATCGCGGTGGAAGACCTGCACTGGATCGACGAAGCCAGCTTGGAGTTCCTCGACGTGCTGGTGCACGCCGTGGTGGGCACTCGCACCCTGGTGCTGTTCCACTACCGTACTCGTTTCGTGCCGCCCTGGTCGGCACTCCCGCACTTCCGGAAAATCGACTTGGCAGAGCTCGGCGCGGCAGACACCGAGGCTCTGGTGCAGGCGTTGGTCGGTCCGGGCCGATCGCGCGCCGAGTGGCACGAGGTGCTGGCGCTGATCGTGGCGCGCAGCGCCGGCAACCCGTTTTTTGCCGAAGAACTGGTGCGCTCGCTGCTCGAGGGCGGCACGCTTTCCAGCCAGCCGGGCGCGCTGCCGCCTAGTCTGGTGGCGCTGGCGCAGGAGTTGCCCGCCACGGTGCAAGCCGTGATCGGCGCGCGCATCGACCGGCTCGGCTCCACGCAAAAAACCGTGCTGCACATCTGCGCCGTCATTGGCAAGGAAGTGCCGCTGCCGGTGCTGCAGCAGGTAGCGCTGTACTTGGCCAGCCAGATCGAATACGAACTCGCCGGCTTGTGCGATGCCGAATTGTTGCAGCTGGTGCGGGAAATCGCCGGAGGGCGCCGTTTTGCCTTTCGGCACCCCCTTATTCAGGAGGTGGCCTACAGTACCCAATTTAAAGCCCGACGGGCGAACTTGCACGCTGCAGTAGCCGTCGCGATGGAGGCGCATTACCGTACACAGCCCGATGAGTTTGCCGCACTGATTGCTTATCACTACGCTTCTGCCGGGCAGTTCGTGAAAGCGGCGCAACACGAGGCGCGTGCCGCGAAGTGGGCCGGCTCCACCAATTCGGGACAGGCTATCAACCATTGGCGAAAAGTGTGGACTCTGCTGGAGGGACAAGCGCGCTCGCAGCAGGTCAATAGCCTGCGAGCCGTCGCCGGGGGGCGGATTGTCTACCTCGGTTGGCGAGAGGGGCTGAGCCCAGAGGAAGTCGAGCAGGTCATCCCGGAGGCTATTGGGCATGCGAATGAAGTCGATAGCCGCCTTGTGCAGCTGCTGTTGTTTGCGCAGGGGCGAATCCTGCAATCCGGCGGCGGAGCGGCTGATGATTATGTTGATTGTGTTCTTAAGGCACTTTCCCTTACGCCTCCTGGCGGAGATACGGGGCGTGTGGCTATGCTGAACGTGGCGCTGAGTCAGGCTTACGCTTGGGCCGGGATGCTGGAGCAGGGACTGGCGGCAAACGATGCAGCCTTGCTTGGGGTGGCGAGTATCGATAAATTCGACAGGGAGTTTATCGATTTCAGTATTGAGCAGTGGATGTTAGGCATTCGCGTTCGGTTGCTTATCCGGATGAACAGGCTGGCCGATGCGCAGGCTTGCTTGCGGCAAATGTTGGCTGCCGATGAAATGCTGAATGACCCAGTTATCCGGCAAATTACACATCATCTTCACGTGGAGTTCGCCGCTATTACCCAAAACCCCACGCTCGCCCAAGAGCATGTTGCAATTGTGGTGAGCCTTGCGCGACAGTACGCCAGCCCTTATTCAAAAATCTTTGCGCTCTGGTGCTCTGGATTGGCTGAAATCAGCGCTGGAAATTTGGCGGCTGCACAACGTAGCTTTTCGGAAGCTCTTGAGCTCATTGCGAGCACGAAGGTGGCGATGGAATTTGAAGCTGAAATCCGGGCCAATCTGACTGAGTGTCATTACAAATTGGGCAACTTTGAGCTGGCTTTGGAGGCTGTCAAAGAAAATATTGGCATATCTAAAGCGCGGAATAATCGCCTGGCGGAATGTCGTGCATTGATCATTTTGGGGGGTGTTCTGAGTCAAAAAACCAATACGGATTCCTGGGGAAAAGCGCTAGAATTTTTTAATGAAGCGGAACGATTGATTGGCCTGACCGGGGCGAAGGTGTACGAACCAGCCTTGTTGAGCGAACGGGACCGGTTGATGAAGTTGATGAAGCAGTGACTCCTGCAGGTTGCGACGTACGCACCAGCAAGGTGTATTCACGCATTCCATAGCTCCCCAGTACTTCCACCGCAGCTCCAAACTCCTGCTCGCAGTATCGACCCCATAATGTAGATGGCGCCCTGTAGAGTTCGGGCTCGCCGGGCGCGCCTGTGGTCAAAGGAGCGAGAAAATTCACTGCGAAGCCACGACGACTGGTGGCGCGCATCATGGTCAGGGTCTCTTTGATGAACAGCGTCCACAAGGCATCGGGTTGATTCAGTTTGACATTAAAAATGCCACTGGCAACTGAGTAGTCGGCTACCCGAGGGCTGGTGTTTGCAACAACGAATTCCGTGTTGCGACGCTTGCACCAAAGCTGATATGCCTCGGCAACCATTGCGGAGGACAGGTCTACCCCTAGATAGTCGACGGTTTTGCGTCGATGCCGCTGCGCTAGAAACGCCAGCATCGCCCCGTAACCACAGCCGATGTCATTCAGTGAGAAGGGGGTTTCAAAGTCGCACAAGCGCAAGAGCTGCACAAAGCGCAATTCTTGCGTCGGCTGGCACGGCCAATCCACCCCCAAAGGGGTGGGCCCATGACGACTTACCTTTTGCGTGTAGTACTGCTCAATGTCGGAGTACAACGCGTCCAAATCATTTTTCGAGGACAGGATTCCAGTCATGCCTGGGGTGCACCAAAGAAACTTACTTCTTAGCGCGAGGCCTTTTGGAGGCAGATGATATTGGCTGCATGGGCAAGGAAATAGTCAGATAGTCCTGCTCGAGATAGTGAATGGGCTGGCTTTTGTCGGTAATTTTCACCTGCATGTTTTCCTTGCTCCCACGCATGTCGTGAGAGGTGAAGAAAATTGGCAAGGGCGCTTTGGATGCGAGATTCTTGATGATGGCGTTGACGATGGCGGCATCACCATTCTGGTTTTTGACATTCGATTCGTGCCTGTAGAGGTCGCCGAGAAGGCTCTGCCAGAGATTCTTCACCTCATTGTTTCTGGCTCCCAGGTTAAGCACGGCACAGCTGGCCTTGAAGGGACGCCCTTTTTTGAAGATTTTGAATTCTTTTTGTAGAACCACCATCTCCTGGATACCGCCGAAGTGTGTGTCTTTGCCCTGCGATGGAGCAAAGCGCAGGTTCAACTCATCCAGCATCGTTCCGATGTAGATGTCGTGCTCTTTCATGAAGTAGCCCATAAATTCTTTCCTGCTGTTACGGTTGATGGAATTGCGCGTATTCGTAAAACTAAAAATTACTTCTAAGCCACTTGACGTTCAAGCTCAAGTTTTTTGCTTGAGACGGCGAAAACCGCGCGGCGGTCACTTTAGCCTCCTGGTTGAGGGCGCCGCTCTCGGCGACGATTGAATTTTGCCCCACCCTGTCGACTCAATATTGACCCAAGACGGATAGTTGCTTTTTTATTTGGCAACTGTGGATAAGTGTACTGGGGTATTGGTTTTTATTGTCTCCTTTTGTTGATTTAAGCGAGGGCAACGGAGTGAAGGCGGTAGCCCCTAACGGTTTTGCCCTTGCCTACGCTTTTATAACTGCTCGTCGCTGGGGCCTGCCTTTGCCGACTTGCGGGACTGCTCGCTTTCCTTGATCCGTGATTTGGCAACCGTGCTGCTGTGCTTGAATCGGTAAGAATCATTGCTGATTTCAACGATGAGGCAGTCGTGGGCAGCCATGTGGTTGCAGTCGCCATCGTCGGTCTCGCGGATGCGACCCTAACCTCCAATATCGAGAACTTTTGACCTGCTCCCCCTAAACCGTACCAGTCATTTTTCCCAGGAGTCCATCAACCCGGAGAATGATGGACATGAGAACAAGCAAATACAGCGAAGAGCAGATCATTGGTTTTTTGAGACAGGCCGAGG
>JBDTCK010000061.1:0-14656 GCA_039923645.1 Rhodoferax sp. | reverse complement strand
CTGATACGCTGGTGCAGCACCGGGAAGTTATCGCGCTCGATCTCTCGTAGCAGTGTCTGGTAGATGCTGGCCATCATCAGCCCCGGCTTTTGAGTGCGACGGTCGGCTGCGGGCAGCAGGGCCAGGGCTTCCGCGTAAAAGGTGTGGGCCCGCTGCGTCTGAAACCGCATGAGCGCCCCGAAGCGCGTCGCGAAGTCGTCTGAGCCAACGCCGGTCAGCGGTTTGGGGCGCTTGAGGATTTCATGCGCCTTCACGTCGAACTGCTGCAGTTCACTCACCGGCAGGTAAATGCGCCCGCGCATCGCGTCTTCGCCCACGTCGCGAATGATGTTGGTGAGCTGGAACGCCAGCCCCAGCTTGTGCGCGTAGGCGGTGGTTTGCGCCTGCGTCTGGCCGAAGATGCGCGCTGACACCTCGCCCACGATGCCCGCGACCAGGTGGCAGTAATTCTGCAGCCCCGCGAAGTCGGGGTAGCGCGTTTGCTCCAGGTCCATCTGGCAGCCCTCGATGATGGCTTGCAGGTGGCGCTGCTCTATCTGGTAGTCGGCCAGCACCGGAGTCAGGGCGTGCATGACCGGATGGCTGGGCTGACCCGCGAACGACTGGGCGACCTCGGATTGCCACCAGGCCAGCTTGGTGCGTGCAACGCCGGGGTCCTCCATGTTGTCCACCACGTCGTCGATCTCGCGGCAGAAGGCGTAGAAGGCGGTGATGGCGCCGCGGCGCGGCTTGGGCAGAAAGAGAAAGGCGTAGTAGAAGCTGCTGCCGGACGCGGCGGCCTTTTGCTGGACGTACTGCTCTGGGGTCATGGCGTGATTGTTACATCCACAGGCTGCGCCAAAGCATCACGGGCGCGTCCCACACGGTGAGCTTCGGGCGCGCGTTCAGGGTGGCGAAGCCGATCGCCCCGATTTTGTCCAGGATGCGCAGGCCGCCTTGCACCACCAGGCGCAGCTCCCAGCCAGCACGGCCCGGCACCTGATGCACTAATGCGGAGCCTTTTAGCATGGTAGCCCTTGCCAGATCTACGTGGGAAGCTATTAATTTTGTGGTGTCGGGGGTTTGGCGCAAGGCCAGCAAGTCCTCTTGCGTGACGCCGTGCGCTTCGCAGTCCTGACGCGGCAGGTAAAAACGCCCACGCACGATGTCCAGTCCCAGGTCCTGCCAGAAATTGATGAGCTGCAGCGCCGTGCAAATGCAGTCGCTGCGCGCCAGCGCTTGTGCATCGTGTACGTCGTACAGGTGCAGCAGCAGCCGGCCGACGGGATTTGCGGAGCGGCGGCAGTAGTCCAGCAATTCATCACGGTCGGCATAGCCCGCCCGGTCGCGGCTTTTGGCCGCGTCCTGTTCAAACGCGCTCAGCAGGTCGGCGAGCAGGGGTACAGGCAGCTTGAAGTCCTGGAGGGCCGCGCGCAGCGGCCCGAACACTTCACGCCAGCGCGGGGAGGGTTCCCGGGCGTCGGCCACGGCGTCGAGGTCGGCCCGATAGGCCGCCAGATCGTCCAGCCGCTGCTGTGCCGGCGCATTGCCTTCGTCAGCCACATCGTCAGCCGTGCGGGCGAACCAGTAGATCGCCGCAATGGCCGGACGCAGCCGGGGCGGGCACAGCCATGAGGCGACAGGAAAGTTCTCGTAGTGCGTCAGGGGCAGGGGGTTGGCTGGGGTGGGGCAGTGCACGGCAAGGATTGTCGCTGACCCGGCGCTGCCGTTTCGGGAGCAGGACGTGTTCCGTCTAAAATAGAGGGTTGACCGATTTGAGGCGGGCGGTCGCGAAGCTGGCGGACATGCGCCTGCGCGCGGCCCGTCCGTTTTGTTTTTTAGACTGCGCGGGTGGCGAAATTGGTAGACGCACCAGGTTTAGGTCCTGACGCCAGTAATGGTGTGGGGGTTCGAGTCCCCCCCCGCGCACCAGATGGCCCGAGATTTTGATATGTGGAGAACCCTATGTCCGTGACTGTTGAAACCCTTGAAAAGTTGGAGCGCAAGATCACACTGACACTTCCCGTCGGTGTCATCCAGTCGGAGGTCGACGCGCGCCTCAAGCGCATGGCCCGCACCGTGAAGATGGACGGCTTCCGTCCCGGCAAGGTGCCGATGACGGTGGTGGCGCAGCGCTATGGCTACTCGGTGCACTACGAGGTCATGAACGACAAGGTGGGCGAGGCGTTTGCCAATGCCGCCAACGAGGCCAAGCTGCGCGTGGCCGGGCAGCCCCGCATCAGCGAGAAGGAAGGCGCGCCTGAGGGCGAACTGACTTTCGATGCCGTCTTCGAGGTTTTCCCCGACGTCAAGATCGCCGATCTGTCGACGGCCGAGATCGACAAACTGAGCGCCGAAGTGAACGACAGCGCCATCGACAAGACGTTGGAGATTCTGCGCAAGCAGCGCCGCACGTTTACCCAGCGCGCACACGATGCTGCGGCCCAGGAGGGTGACCGCGTCACGGTCGACTTCGAAGGCAAGATCGACGGTGAAACGTTCCAGGGCGGCAAGGCCGAGGATTTCCAGTTTTTGGTCGGCGACGGACAGATGCTCAAGGAGTTCGAGGACGCAGTGCGCGGCATGAAGTCCGGCGAGAGCAAGACTTTCCCGCTGGCGTTCCCGGCGGATTACCAGGGCAAGGAAGTGGCCGGCAAGTCGGCAGACTTCATGGTCACGGTCAAGAAGATCGAAGCGGCCCATCTGCCGGAAGTCAACGAGGCGCTGGCCAAGTCGCTCGGCATTGCCGATGCCACGGTGGAAGGCCTGCGCGCCGACATCCGCAAAAACCTGGAGCGCGAAGTCAAGCTCCGGCTGCAGGCGCGCAACAAGCAGGCCGTGATGGACGCGCTGGTCGCCAAGGCCGAGCTCGATCTGCCCAACTCCAGCGTGCAGGCCGAGGTGGACCGCATGGTGGAAGGCGCGCGCGCTGACCTCAAGCAGCGCGGCATCAAGGACGCCGACAAGGCGCCGATCCCCGATGATGTGTTCCGCCCGCAGGCCGAGCGCCGCGTACGCCTGGGGCTGGTGGTAGCGGAGCTGGTACGTGGCAACGAGCTGCATGCCAAGCCTGAGCAGATCAAGGCGCATATTGACGAGCTCGCTGCCAGCTACGAAAAACCGGCCGACGTGGTGCGCTGGTACTACGGCGACAACCGGCGCCTGGCCGAAGTCGAAGCCATCGTGATCGAAAACAACGTGACCGAATTTGTGCTGTCCAAGGCCAAAGTCAATGAAAAGACGGTTTCGTTTGACGAACTCATGGGTCAAAACTGATCGGGCGTTCGGTTTGACCGTTAATTTGGGGCTTGCGCCGGACTTGCAGTTCGGCGCGCAAGCCCCATTTCTTTTCGGTACAGTGCAAATATCTCTGGAGAAATCATGATCGTTCGAAACAATGCTGTCTATGGCGCCCAGGGTGGCGCCTCTGAAATCCAGGGCCTGGGCTTGGTCCCGATGGTGATCGAGCAGTCCGGCCGAGGCGAGCGGTCCTATGACATCTATTCACGCCTGCTCAAGGAGCGCGTGATTTTCCTGGTCGGGCCGGTGAATGACCAGACCGCCAACCTCGTGGTGGCCCAGTTGCTGTTCCTGGAAAGCGAAAATCCCGACAAGGACATCTCGTTCTATATCAACTCCCCGGGCGGCTCGGTAACGGCGGGAATGGCCATCTATGACACCATGCAGTTCGTCAAGCCCGATGTTTCCACGCTGTGCACCGGCATGGCTGCCAGCATGGGGGCGTTTTTGCTGGCCGCGGGCGCCAAAGGCAAGCGCTACACGCTGCCGAATTCGCGCGTCATGATTCACCAGCCTTCGGGCGGCGCGCAGGGCCAGGCGAGTGATATTGAAATCCACGCCCGCGACATCCTGAAGACGCGCGACCAGCTCAACAGGATCCTGGCCGAGCGCACCGGACAAACGATGGAGAAAATCGAGCGCGACACCGAACGCGATTACTTCATGTTCGCCGACGAGGCGAAGGAATACGGGCTGGTCGATCAGGTGATCGCCAAACGCCCCTGAACTTGTCGCCCCCTCCTGTCGTTGCGCGTCTGCAACGACAGGATTTGCGACGAAAAGCGCGATTTTTAAATGGTTATCATAGATAAACTCAGGTAACAGGGCACTTCACACATGGCCGAGAAAAAAGGCACCTCCAGCGAAAAGACCCTTTATTGCTCCTTCTGCGGCAAGAGCCAGCACGAGGTCAAGAAGCTGATCGCTGGCCCGTCGGTTTTCGTTTGCGACGAATGTATTGAGCTGTGCAACGAGATCATTCGCGATGAGTTGCCGCTGGGCACGGATGGGCGCGAAACGCGCAGTGACCTGCCAACGCCGCTTGACATCAAGACCAATCTCGACAACTACGTGATTGGCCAGGAGCCGGCCAAACGGACGCTGGCCGTGGCGGTCTACAACCACTACAAGCGACTGCGGCATCAGGAAAAGGCCAAGAAGGATGATGTCGAGCTGGCCAAAAGCAATATCTTGCTGATTGGCCCCACGGGGTCGGGCAAGACGCTACTTGCGCAAACGCTGGCGCGCATGCTGGATGTGCCGTTTGTGATGGCCGACGCCACCACCCTGACCGAGGCCGGTTATGTGGGAGAGGACGTTGAAAACATCGTGCAAAAGCTGCTGCAAAGCTGCAATTACGATGTCGAGCGGGCCCAGCGTGGCATCGTCTACATCGACGAAATCGACAAGATCTCCCGCAAGTCCGACAACCCCTCGATCACGCGCGACGTATCGGGCGAGGGCGTCCAGCAGGCCTTGCTCAAGCTGATCGAAGGCACCATGGCCAGCGTGCCGCCGCAGGGTGGGCGCAAGCATCCGAACCAGGATTTCCTGCAGGTCGACACGACCAACATCCTGTTTATTTGCGGCGGCGCATTCTCGGGCCTGGAGAAAGTCATCGAGAACCGCACCGAATCGTCCGGTATCGGTTTCGGCGCCACGGTCAAGAGCAAGCAGGAGCGCGCGTTGACCGAAGTCTTCAAGGAAGTTGAACCCGAAGACCTGATCAAGTTCGGCCTTATCCCCGAACTGGTGGGCCGTATGCCGGTGGTGGCCACACTGGCCGAACTCAGCGAGGATGCGCTGGTGCGCATCCTGACAGAGCCGAAGAACGCCTTGATCAAGCAATACGGCAAGTTGCTGGCCATGGAGGGTGTCGACCTCGAGATTCGCCCATCGGCGCTGAACGCCATTGCCAGGAAGGCCCTGGCCCGCAAGACTGGCGCGCGCGGCCTGCGCTCCATTCTTGAACAATCGTTGATAGACATCATGTTCGATTTGCCCAATACGTCGAATGTCGACAAGGTGGTGGTCGACGAGTCCACGATCGATGAGAACAAGCCGCCGTTGCTTGTTTACCGCGAGGCGGCGAAGAAAGCCTAGCGCGAGGCTCGTGTTTTGCCTCCCCTATCGTGAGTTGAAAAAGCCGGTGGGTTGAAAATTAGCGCAATCGAGCCATATTCAACAGGTAAATCAAAGGTTCCTTATGTCTGGCCAAACGCCCCTGTCTGCAACACCCCTCGATCTGCCACTGCTGCCATTGCGCGACGTGGTGGTTTTCCCCCACATGGTGATTCCGCTTTTTGTGGGACGCCCCAAGAGCATCAAAGCGCTGGAGCTGGCTATGGAGTCCGAGCGCCGCATCATGCTGGTGGCGCAAAAAACAGCAGCCAAGGACGAGCCGTCGGTGACCGACATGTTCGAGGTCGGCTGTGTCTCCACGATCCTGCAAATGCTCAAATTGCCCGACGGCACCGTGAAGGTGCTGGTAGAAGGGCAACAGCGCGCCAGGGTCAACAAGATAGACGACGGTGAGTCACATTTCACGGCCAACGTCTCGCCGGTGGAGCCGATCCCTTCCGATAAAAAATCCACTGAGATCGAGGCGCTGCGCCGAGCCGTGATGCAGCAGTTCGATCAGTACGTCAAACTCAACAAGAAAATCCCGCCCGAGATCCTGACCTCGATCTCCAGCATTGACGATGCGGGCCGCCTGGCCGATACCATCGCGGCGCACCTGCCGCTCAAGCTGGACAACAAGCAGGTGGTGCTGGACCTGGCCGACGTGAAGCTGCGACTCGAGAATTTGTACGAGCAACTGGAGCGGGAGGTCGATATTCTCAACGTGGACAAAAAAATCCGCGGCCGCGTCAAACGCCAGATGGAGAAGAATCAGCGCGACTTCTACCTCAACGAGCAGGTGAAGGCGATCCAGAAGGAACTCGGTGAGGGTGAGGATGGGGCCGATCTCGAAGAAGTCGAAAAAAAGATCAAGCTCGCCAAGATGTCCAAGGAAGCCTTGAAGAAGGCCGAGGGGGAGCTCAAGAAGCTCAAGCTGATGTCGCCCATGTCCGCTGAGGCGACGGTGGTGCGCAACTACATCGATGTGCTGATCGGCCTGCCATGGAGCAAGAAGACCAAAATCAAGCACGACCTGGGCAACGCCGAAACCGTGCTCAACGAAGACCACTATGGTCTGGAAAAAGTGAAAGACCGGATTCTTGAGTATCTTGCGGTGCAGCAACGCGTGGACAAGGTGAAGGCGCCGATCTTGTGCCTGGTCGGCCCACCGGGGGTGGGCAAAACTTCGTTGGGCCAGTCCATAGCGAAGGCGACAGGGCGCAAATATGTGCGTGTGGCCCTGGGGGGCATGCGCGACGAGGCAGAAATCCGCGGTCACCGGCGCACCTATATCGGTGCGATGCCGGGCAAAGTACTCCAGAGCCTGAGCAAGGTTGGCACGCGCAATCCGTTGTTTCTGCTGGACGAGATCGACAAGCTGGGTACGGATTTTCGCGGTGACCCGTCGAGCGCCTTGCTCGAGGTGCTGGACCCAGAGCAAAACCATACCTTCGGCGACCACTACGTCGAGGTGGATTTTGACTTGAGCGATGTGATGTTCGTTGCGACCTCTAATTCCATGAACATTCCACCGGCCCTGCTGGACCGCATGGAAGTCATTCGTCTGGCGGGTTACACCGAGGATGAAAAGATCAATATTGCGGTCAAGTACCTGCTGCCCAAGCAGCTCAAGAACAACGGCGTCAAGGAAGAGGAGTTGCAGGTAGCGGAAGAGGCGGTGCGTGACATCGTGCGTTACTACACGCGGGAGGCAGGTGTGCGCTCGCTGGAGCGTGAGCTGTCCAAGATTTGCCGCAAGGTGGTCAAGGCTTTGCTTCTCAAGAAGATGACGCCACAGGTTGTCGTGAACAGTGCGAACCTCAATGACTTTCTTGGAGTTCGTAAATTCAACTACGGGCACGCAGAAAGCCAGGACCAGGTCGGACAGGTCGTGGGGCTCGCATGGACCGAAGTGGGCGGAGACCTTCTCACCATTGAAGCCACCTGCATGCCGGGCAAGGGCGTCATCAGCCGCACCGGCTCGCTCGGCGATGTCATGAAGGAATCGGTGGAGGCCGCACGTACGGTGGTGCGCAGCCGTGCACACCGTCTCGGCATCAAGGATGAAGCATTCGAGAAGAAGGACATCCACATCCACGTGCCCGACGGCGCCACCCCCAAGGACGGCCCGAGTGCGGGCGCAGCCATGACGACGGCATTCGTCTCGGCCTTGACGGGCATCCCCGTGCGTGGCGATGTGGCCATGACGGGCGAGATCACCTTGCGGGGTGAAGTGACCGCCATTGGTGGGCTCAAGGAAAAGCTGCTGGCCGCATTGCGCGGCGGCATCAAGACCGTGATGATTCCAGAAGAAAATGCCAAGGACCTGCAGGAAATTCCGGAAAACGTCAAGAACGGCCTCGAAATTGTGCCGGTCAAGTGGATCGATCAGGTGTTGCAGATCGCACTCGTGCGCATGCCCACGCCGCTGGTCGATGACGAGCCGGCGACTGCCGTGGTGCCGCCACCGGTGGTAGTGGAAGGCACCCCACCGGCGACCGCGACAGCGATCAAACATTGATGTATGACTGGCATGGCGCTGAAAAATTAAGTTATAATTTGAGGCTTAGAACGCGGGAGTAGCTCAGTTGGTAGAGCGCAACCTTGCCAAGGTTGAGGTCGAGAGTTCGAGACTCTTCTCCCGCTCCAGATTAAAAAAAGGGAAGCTAAAAGCTTCCCTTTTTTCGTCGCAAGACATGCAAATTACTGGCGCGGTAACAAAGCGGTTATGTACCGGATTGCAAATCCGGCTAGCCCGGTTCGACTCCGGGCCGCGCCTCCAGATTCAGCCCTGTCAACCCCAAGTTGCCGGGGCTGTTTTGTTTCACAATACATGGTCGGCCCGGATGGTGAAATTGGTAGACACAGCGGACTTAAAATCCGCCGCTTTCCTGAATAAGGGGCGTGCCGGTTCGACCCCGGCTCCGGGCACCATTAACATCTGACTATGTCACGCTACAACACCCCTTTTGAAATTCACGTTCACGGCGAAGTACCCCTGCGCCCCGATGTAACGTTCGGGCAGCTTCAGGACGCGCTGGCGCCCGTGTGGAAATACGCCGGCGCCCGCTCGCTGGCCGATGGCGCTGCGAGTGCCTATGAGGAGGAACCTGGCATCAAGTTCGACGCGCAAGAGCACTTGCTGCAGTTGTGCTGGACGGTGCGCGGCGACGAGGACTTTCGCGAGGCGCTCGACGAGATGGGCATGAGTCTCAACGAGCTGGCCGCACAGGGTGCAGCCATCGAGGTGACCTTTTACGACACCGATTTCGACGAAGAGGATGACGATGAAGAAGCACCCGAGGAATCACGCGACGACTTCATCATGTTCTTTGTGGGCCCCAATCCCGCAGCTATCTTGCAGGTCCAGCGCGACCTGCTGGTGCAAGATGTCGTGAGCACGATGGAGCAGCATTTCGATGGAGCCGAACTGACCGGCGTAGTGGCCGAAATCGACAAGCTCTTTGCCCAACGCTTTGATGCGCTGGTGAGTTCGCTGGATATCGGCAAACCGCCGCGCGGCGCGGGTGGCGGACACGGTGGCTTTGGCCATGGCGGTGGGCGCAAGCCGCGGCACCTGCACTGAAATAGTTACCTGCGCCGCCCTCAGCCGCATTGCCCCACAAAGCCGCAGGCAGTGCAAAAGTCACAGCCATCTTTCTGGATCATGGTGTGATTGCTGCACTCTGGGCAAATTCGTCCGGCCAGCAGGACCGGCGCGTCGCGATCCCGTGGCGCGTCGAGCACTCCCATGTCTCGCAGCGGATACCCCTCTTCGCTCAGTACGCCCAACATCGCGTATCGGTGGATGATGAGTCGGGCGAGGTAAGCGACGGTGGAGGGCCAGGTCTGTTGGCGCCGTTCGCTGTGTGGCAGGCCAGGCACGAACGCCATGAAGTTGCCGAGCGGCTCGGCATAGTTGAGCAATTTGCGCAGCTTCATGCCGATCCAGGCCGGATCAATGACGCGCATATCCAGCGACAGCAATTGCGCCAGACCATCCAGCGCGCGCGGGTAATTGCCGGAGAACCCCACAGCGCAAGGCCGGGTGACGGTACCGCCGTCGGGACCCGGCAGGGTAACTTCCTTGAGCGTGAGGGTAAAGGCCTCACCGGTTGCCGGATTGTCCACATCGACGGCCCAGGCCAGCGTCCCTGATGGGCCGGTGTGGGGCTCTTCGCGGCTGAACATCGCGTCCAGTACCGGAGTAGGCCCGGCGCGGCCCAGCAGCGGCAATGCCTTGAGCTGCTCGCAGCGCCAACGGATGACCGCTGCCGTGGCTGCGACGACACCGGGGAACAACCGTCGTTGGCCATGGGGTGGAAATGGCATCTCGAATGAACGCTCTTCTGCCACGGTCGCCAGGGCATCGAGCTTGAGTTGTAGCCACGCGGGGTCGTTCGCGCGCAAATCCATGGACAGGGTCTTGGCGAGGGCGCCAAGCCCGCGTGGCTGTTCGGCTCCATTGACCCAGACCTCGAACGGCTGCGGGGCGCCGCCGTCTTCGGGCGCGAGTTCACCCACGAACAGCGCAAAGTCCCCGAACGGGTGGTGGACCATGAAAGTCCAGGCCATGTTGCCGGCCGGCAATTCGGGGCGGCCAGGCCAGCGCAGCGAAGACAACACCGGAGCCGGCAGACGCTCCAGCGCCAGGCGCCGGTTCACGCCGTCGATGTGCAGCGGTGCAACAGGGGAGGGCGTGGTGCTCAGCACAGCGCCCAGCACGCCATTGGGGCGGTAAGTCGCCAGGCCCTTGAGCCCGGACTGCCAGGCCTGTAGATACAGGTTCTGGAAGTCCGCATAGGGGTAGTCCGCCGGCACGTTGACGGTTTTGGAAATGGACGTGTCAATGAATGGGGCCACGGCTGCCACCATGGCTTCGTGCGCCTGTGCGCTCATTTCCAGCGCGGTCACGAAGGCCGCTGTCAACGGTGCGTCCTCGCCCTTCAGGTGCCGGTACAGCCGCCACGCGTGATCTTCCACCGAATATTCCTTGCTGCTGCCGTCTGCCATGCGTTTTTTGCGCGTGTAGCTCCAACTGAACGCGGGCTCAATCCCGTTGCTGGCGTTGTCGGCAAACGCCAAGCTGATGGTGCCGGTCGGGGCGATTGACAGCAGGTGCGAATTGCGTAGTCCGTGCGCGCGAATGCGGTCTTTCAAAGGTTGGGGCAGGCGCGAGGCAAAGGTGCTGGCGCTGAGGTACAGGTCTGCATTGAAGAGCGGGAAGGCACCGCGCTCGCGCGCCAGTTCAATCGACGCGTCATACGCCGCGTCGCGCATGACCTGCGAGATGTGTTGCGCCATGGCCCGGGCTTCGGGCGTGTCGTAGCGCAGGCCCAGCATGATCAGCGCGTCACCCAACCCCGTGAATCCCAGTCCGACCCGGCGCTTGTTGCGGGCCTCGTTCTGCTGTTGGGGCAGGGGCCATACCGTCGCGTCTAGCACGTTGTCGAGCATGCGCACGGCAATGCGCGCCACGCGGGCAAACGCGGTGGCGTCGAACTGGGCACTGTCCTCGAACGGCTGCAGGATAAATCGCGTGAGATCGATCGAACCGAGGCAACAGCATCCGTAAGGCGGCAAAGGCTGCTCGGCGCATGGGTTTGTGCTGGCAATCGTTTCGCAGTACGACAGGTTGTTGTCGCGGTTGATCTGGTCGAGAAACAACACCCCAGGCTCGGCGTGGTCGTAGGTGGAACGCATGATCTGGTCCCACAAGTCGCGTGCGCGCAGCTTGCGGTAAACCCATTGCTTGCTGCCGTCCGCCTGGGTCTGGCTGTACGCGCCCGCGGCCTTTTGCGCGGCGCCGGGCTCGGCCCGATGCACCAGCTCGACCTCGGTGTCGTCTTGCACCGCCTCCATGAAGGCGTCGGTGACCCCCACTGAAATATTGAAGTTGGTCAGGTTGCCGGCGTCTTTGGCGTGGATGAATTCTTCGATGTCGGGGTGATCGCAGCGCAACACGCCCATTTGGGCGCCGCGCCGCGCCCCGGCCGATTCCACGGTCTCGCACGAGCGGTCGAATACGCGCATGTAGCTGATCGGGCCCGAGGCGCTGCTTTGGGTGCTGCCGACCCAGGCGCCGTGCGGCCGGATGCGTGAGAAGTCATAGCCGACGCCACCTCCGCGCCGCATGGTTTCTGCGGCTTCCGTCAAGGCCGTGTAGATGCCTGGGTACCCGTCCTCCATCTGCGCAATGGAATCCCCGACTGGTTGCACGAAACAGTTGATCAGCGTGGCGGAAAGATCGGTCCCGGCAGCGGACTGGATACGTCCAGCGGGCAGAAAGCCCTGCTGCATTGCTTCGACGAATTTCGCTTCCCAGGATGCCCGCTGCTCGGGCGCTTCGTTTTGTGCCAGCGCACGAGCCACACGCAGGTTCACTGCGGCTATGGTTCGCTCGTCACCCTTGCTGTATTTCTCCAGCAACACTTCCTCGCTGATGGGTTGGGCCGCGAGCGCATGCTTGGGCGGGTTTTTGCGCAGAGTTTTATTCATGGATAGTCGTTCCCTCGGTGTTTGTGTGGGGCATCGTAGTGCTCAGAATCGGCCGGCTATTTGACCTGGAACAAACCACGACCACTGATTGGATCATCAGGGAGCCCTTGGTTCAACCAAGACATTACTGGGATCGCGTGCATTTGGGCCGGCGTCATGGCCGGTCGAACGACATCGGGTTAATGGAGTGCAATTCTGCCGGGAGGGCCGATACCGGTTGATGGGCACTCGTTTGTTTTATAGTCGCCCAACCCCGACACGCCGACTTTGACGTTGGCGTTTTTGCCACGAAGGCCCTTCGATCAGGCCGGAGAATGAATGATGACGATTTCGAGTTTTGACGATTTGTTGCTGCAAGCGCGCCAGCAAGCCGAGCCCCAGCGGCTGTTGTTTGTGTTTTCGGGGGCCGAATTGCCGGATGACGCCACGGAGCAGCAGCGTGCCCGCTTCGAAGCCGGAGCCGGGGGCGCGTTGACGCCGCTCATGTGCGTGGACAAGACGCCGCAGGAGATGGAGACGTTTTCCGCACTGATCGAAGAGTCGAACCAGTTCGGGCACGACTGGGCCGTCGTCTTTGTCGCTGCATTGGCAGGGCGCAATGGCTTGGCACCAACCAGCAAAGAGGCCGAAGCCCCATTGCAGCGCATGGTCGAGTCAATCAAGGCGGGCTCAGTAGGCTCTTTTATCCCGTTCGACCGCCAAGGACATACCGTGATACTTAGCTGATAGTTGGCAGGGCTATTGCACCAGCGGTGTATCGGCAGCGTCGAGGTCGATACCGTCAAGGCACGCCGCTCCGGCCAACAGCCGCAGGTACTGCCGCAATGCCGTGACGTAGGCTTGTTGGCTCAATGAATTAGTAACCGCGCCGCGCACCGCTTCAAAAGTTTGGGCGGTACCCGGTTCGCGTTCCAGCACCTCTACGACGTGCAGGCCAAACCGGCTGTGTGCGAGCCGTGGCAGCACACCCACTTCGATATGACCGAACAGTTCCCTGGCGAACTCGGGTGCGCAATCTTCGGCGCTCAACCAACCGAGGTCACCCCCCTGTGCCCCGCTAGGGCAGTTGGAGAGGTCCCTGGCCGTGGTCTCGAAGCTGCTGATGTCGCCACTATGGCAGCGCACATCAAGCAAGGCGGCTTCCGCGCGCTTGCGCAAGGCGACAACGTCGACGCCAGGAGTCACGGCGAACAGGATGTGCCGCACGCGCACTTTCTCGCCCGTGCGGTAAGTGCCCTGGTTCGCCGCGTGATGGCGCCGGCAGGCCTCTTCGGAGGGAGCTGGTACCTTTACCTCCTGCTCGATCAGGCGTTCAATGGCCTGCGCCGCCACTTCGCTTACAACACCATCGGTGGAGGCCATATCCTCGGCGGCGAGGAGTCCAGCGGCCTGGGCGGCCTGGCGCAGCAACTCGGTGCAACCGCGCTGGCGCAGCTCGTCGGGCGTGAGTGCTTCGTCAGAGTGGTTCAGGGCGACGCTGTTGATATAGGCCACGGCGATCTTGGAGACGGGTGGCGTCAATGTGTTGGTCTGCATGAGGGTTCCCGGTTACACGCCGGCGTCTGGTTGGCGCGGCAGATTTTGTCCCTTGGGGACATTCAGCCTGCGGCTGCGAACCACCTGGTACGGGCGAAAAAGATAGGTGATCGACGCAAATCCGCTCCACACGTGGACGAGTCGCGTGAATGGAAAGATCAGGAAGATGGTCATGCCCAGGAACATGTGGACCTTGAAAACCCAACCCGCATTGGCAAGAAGTTCAACGGCGCCGGTGCGAAAGGTCACGATGCGCTGGGCCCATTCGGCCAGCAGCTCCATCATGCTGCCGTCCAGGTGCTGAGCCGAGAACGGAATTGTGGCCAACCCGAGCGCAAGCTGGAGCCATAGCAGGACGACGATCGTGATGTCGCTGATTTTCGAGGTGACGCGGATGCGTGGGTCGGTCAGGCGACGATGCAGCAGGATCGTCAGACCAATGAAGCCCAGCACCCCTGCTATGCCCCCGCTCACCATCGCCAGCAGTTGCTTGGAGCCAGGTGAGATGAAGTGTTCGTACACGGCCGGCGGCGTGAGCATGCCAACGAAGTGGCCAAAGAAAAGAAACAGCACACCAATATGAAACAGGTTGCTGCCCCATCGAAGTTGGCCGCAGCGCAGGAGCTGTGACGAGTCGCTTTTCCATGTGTACTGGTCACGGTCGAAGCGCAGCAGGCTGCCGAGCAGAAAGACCGTCAGGCAGATGTAAGGGTAGTAGCCAAACAGGAAGGTGTCGAGCGCGTTCATAGGAAAGCTCCTTATGCTGCAGGGGTTGTCGGCTCGGAGCGGTTGCGATCCGCTCTCACGATGCGAATGGGCTGAGGCTGGCCCGGTTTGGCCTGCCCCTGCGAAGAGCAGCCATCGAACGCCAGCGGCTCGGCCCAGCTGGCATCCAGTGACTCCTCTGGCGTCTGTTTGACTGGTTGGGCCTTTTCACCCGCCAGCTCCAGCAAGGCGCCCAGGACACTGGCGTAGGCGCTCCGGCGTTGCTGCAAAGCGCCAAACAACGTGTTGAAAATATGCGCCATCTCGGCCAGGAACGCCCGGGCTTCCTTGGCAGGTTGCGTCGAAACAAACTCCAGCACGGCGGGGAGATAGTCTGGCAGTTCGTCAGGCGTCAGGTACAAGCCAGCCTTCTCATAGGTCTGCGCCAAGTCAATCATGGCCGGGCCGCGATCGCGCGAGTCGCCGTGCACGTGCTCGAAGAGGTGCAGCGAAGTGG
>JBDTCK010000060.1:0-5049 GCA_039923645.1 Rhodoferax sp. | reverse complement strand
GGCGTGCTGCAAAACGGGCCGGCGGCGCAGGCGGGCATCAAACCGGGCGATGTGATCGTCAGCGTGGCCGGCAAAACCGTTGGCAATGTGGGCGAACTGCTGTCCAGCGTGTCCGCGCTAAAACCCGGTACAGCGGTTAAATTTGCCGTGCTGCGCCAAGAGGCACGGCTCGAGATTGATGTGACACCCGGGCTGCGGCCCAGCCCCCGCAAAGGCCTGAAGTAGATGTGAGATATGCTATCTAATTGATGGCATACTACCGATATCCCACAATGGCTTTGGCGCCATTTCATCCAACTTTGGAGGCCTCGGTCTCCTCGTCTGGCGCCTTGGTGTTCCTGATGAAGATCTGGGCCGACCAGATGCCGACCTCATACAGCATGTACATGGGCACCAGCAAGGACAACATGGAAACCGGATCGGGTGGCGTGACCAACCCGGCCACACCAGCGGCACCCACCAGAAAATAGGGGCGCCATGATTTGAGCTGCACCACGGATACAAACCCCATGCGGGTCAGGATGACGACGATAACCGGCACTTCGAACGCCAGGCCAAAAGCCAGGAACATCGTCATGACGAAGTCCAGGTAGGCCTCGATGTCGGGCGTCACCGCGACCGAATGGGGCGCCAGCCGCTGGATCGCCGGAAAGGCTTGCCCGAATACAAAGAAGTAGCAAAAGGCGGCGCCCAGGTAGAACAGGATGGTGCTGGCCGCGACCAATGGCAGCACCAGACGACGCTCGTGCTTGTAAAGCCCCGGCGCGACAAACGCCCATATCTGGTACAGGATCCACGGCAGCGAAATGCCCACCGCGACCAGCACGGACACCTTGATCGGCACCAGAAATGGCGATACCACACCGATCGCAATCATCTTGGAGCCCTCGGGCAGCGCCTTGACGAGCGGCATGGCGAGCAGGTCGTAGAGGCGGGACGGGCCCGGGTAGAAAAACAGCACCACGAGCACCGCACCGACGCCGTAACACGAGTACAACAGCCGGTCGCGCAGCTCTATCAGGTGCTGCACAAACGGCTGCTCTGTGCCAGCCAGTTCGTCTTCTTTATTGGGTTCGGGGTCGGACATGATGGGAATTGATTGGGGTCACGCCCAACACACCTTGGAGCGAGCCGGCGGCCAGAGCCGTGCGTCAGTTAATTGAACTTGTGGGGCCGGTACCGGGCCACACGCGCCGCGCCGGACAGGGCTTTGGTGCGGACACCAGCGCGCGCTTTGTACCACTGGGGCGTGGCACCTTGCTTCAGGCGCCATTTCTTGCCCGGGTTGCGGTACTGCGGGTAGCTGGGGGGCACGTCGACACCCAAGCCGGGCGCTGGGTTGTCGCTGGTGGCGTCAGACCACTGTTTTTCGAATTCGCTGGCGCCGGTTTTGATGGACTGGCTGACGTCGCGCGCCGCATCCTCCATCGTTTCCTTCATTTTCTTGAGTTCGTCCAGATCCATCGAGCGACTCACCTCGGCCTTCACGTCCGCCACGTAGCGCTGCGCGCGCCCCATGAGGGTGCCGATGGTGCGCGCCACGCCCGGTAACTTTTCGGGCCCGATAACGATCAGCGCAATGCCGCCAATGATGGCGAGCTTGGTAACACCGATATCAAGCACTTACGCAGGTCTCCGCAACACTCGCATCTCAGCTCTTGGTCTTGGCTTCGACGTCGATGGTGTCCGACCCCGCCGGTGCGGCAGACCCCACCTGTTGGGTCACCGCAGCAGTCGCATCGACAGGCTTGTCGGTCGTGCCGTCCTTCATGCCATCCTTGAAGCCCTTGACTGCCCCGCCGAGGTCGGAGCCGATGTTTCTGAGCTTCTTGGTGCCGAAAATCACAATGATGATGACCAGAAAAATAAGCAGATGTGTAGTGGATAGTCCCATGAGTTTCTCCTGACGAATAACGTTGATTTTAGATGGTGCCACGGCGGGGGTAAACCAGATAACCCTGAATCACCCCACTTATCCCTTGAGCCACGGCCGTGGCCCCCCGATCACGTGCATGTGCAGATGGTGGATTTCCTGCCCTCCCTGCTCGCCGGTGTTGACCACGAAGCGGAAACCTCCTTCGGGATACGGGAGGCAGCCCGCCTGCAGCGCCAGTTTCGGCGCCAGCACCATCATGCGCCCCAACAGGCCAGCGTGCTCAGGGCCAACCTGGGCCATCGACTTGATGTGCTGCTTGGGCACCATCAGGAAGTGCACGGGTGCCCAAGGATGGATATCGTTGAAAGCGAAGAGTTCCTCGTCCTCGTAGACCTTGCTCGCGGGGATTTTTCCCGCCACGATCTTGCAGAACAGGCAGTCCGGATCGTCTGTCATGGGGTGCCGCCGACGGGTTGGTTGTCGTTCATGGCGACCATACCGCGCACGATGCGGTACAGGAACCAGATGGAAATAAGGCCCCATGCAATCCAGCCTGGCACGATGAACAGCAGCCACAAGGGGATGGTGATCACATACAAAATGCCGGCCCACAAAACGGAGCGGATGCGCCACGAAAAATGACTGGCCTGCCAAGTACCCTCGGCCTCGCCCTTCTTGACCAGATCTATCACCAGCGCCACCAGCAGCAGCGCCAGGCCCGGTTGCGCGCCCGGCACCACCGCTCCGATCGCAACGATCAGATGCAGGATGTAGCTGACCCAGCCCACGGTCTTGAGCGATTCGGCCTTTTCGTTGTTGGTCGCAGTCGCGTCGATGACGTCGTTCATGTATTAGCTCCCGGTGTCATGGCACTCGCCTCGTGTTCGCGCGTACGCACCTTGCGCAGTGCCTTTTCCTCGATACCGCTGGTACCTTCGCGGCGCTCCAGCTCGGCAATCACATCGGCCGGCGCCAGCCCGTAGTGGGCCAACGCAATCATGCAGTGAAACCACAGATCGGCCACCTCGGCCACAATTTTCGATGCGTCACCACCATGCTCGGCATCCTTGGCGGCCATCACGACCTCGGTTGCTTCCTCGCCGATTTTCTTCAGGAAGGTGTCCGGTCCTTTGAACAGCAGGCGCGCCACATAGCTTTTCTCGGGGTCACCCCCGTTTTGCGGTTTACGGCCTTCAATCACGGCGGCCAGACGTGCCAGCGAATCGTTCGAACTCATGTTGTCCTATTTGTAGATGGATTCAGGGTCTTTCAAGACCGGCTCAGTGACCTGCCAGGCCCCGTCCTTGTACAGACTGAAAAAACAGCTGTGCCGGCCCGTGTGGCACGCAATACCCGGCTCATGGCCGAGTTGCGTGACCTTGAGCAGAATCACATCGTTGTCACAATCAATACGCAGCTCATGCACCGTCTGGATGTGGCCGGATTCCTCGCCCTTGAACCACAGTTTGCCGCGCGAGCGGCTGAAATACACCGCGCGACCTAATTCCGCCGTCTTTTGCAGGGCCTCGCGGTTCATCCAGGCGAACATCAGCACATCGCCGCTGCCCAATTCCTGCGCGATCACCGGGACCAGCCCCTGGGCGTCCCATTTCACTTCGTCAAGCCAATTCATAAGCGGATTGTCGGGTATTTCGCACCACTATGAAGCCGATGGCCGCCAAGACCTCAGGAACGAGGACATGGCGCAAACAAGCCTCAAAGACGAACGGGAATACCGCGCGCCGCCATGTGCCGCTTGGCCTGCCCCACGGTGTACTCGCCATAGTGGAAGATGCTGGCAGCCAGCACTGCATCGGCACCGCCTTTTTGAATGCCATCGGCCAGGTGATCGAGGTTTCCGACACCGCCCGAGGCGATCACCGGCACGCTGACCGCATCGCTCACGGCGCGCGTGAGCTCGAGGTCGAAGCCAGACTTGGTGCCATCCCGGTCCATGCTGGTGAGCAGGATCTCGCCGGCGCCGCGGCGCGCCATCTCGCTGGCCCAGGCCACGGCATCCAGTCCGGTGTTCTTGCGCCCGCCATGGCTGTAGACATCCCAGCCCGGTCCGCGGGTCTTCGCTTCCTCGTCAGAGCGCCGCTTGGCATCGATCGCGACCACGATGCATTGCGCGCCGTACTTGGCCGACGCGGCGTCGATCACGTCCGGATTGGCGATCGCTGCCGAGTTGAAGCTGGTCTTGTCGGCACCCGCGTTAAGCAGCCGGCGCACGTCGTCCACGGTACGCACACCGCCGCCGACTGTCAGCGGGATGAAAACCTGGCTGGCCACCGCCTCGATGATCGGCAGGATCAGGTCGCGCGCGTCGCTGGTGGCGGTGATGTCCAGAAACGTCAGCTCATCGGCGCCCTGTTCGTTGTAGCGCGCGGCGATCTCCACAGGATCGCCAGCGTCGCGCAATTCGACGAAATTGACACCCTTGACTACGCGGCCACCGGTGACGTCCAGACAGGGAATGATGCGTTTGGCCAACATGGAAGCTCCAGAAGAAAAACGGGACGGAGCCGGGGTCAGTCCGCGACCGTCAAGGTCTGCCAGCCCGCCCAGCGGGCACCGGCGTCGAGTTCTATCCGGGCATCGACCTGCGCGGCCTCGACGCACAGCATGTGCTGATAGCCGGCCGGTGGCATGTCGGCCAGCGTGGCACACAGCGCTGAGCCGGGGTTCCATACCACCGTCTGGCCGAAATTCGGGCTTTGCGCGATGCGCAGTTCGCGCCCGGCGTCACTCAGCACAAGCGGGGCCGAAGCGGCTTGGTAGACGCGATCGAACTCTTCCGTGAAGCGCAGAGGGACGGCCTGGCGCGCGTGTCGTCCGGTCACCGAATCCCACACCGGCTGGCCGTCGAGACCGTCCAGGTGCACGCCGGCAATGTCACCGACCCGGAGATACGAGTGCAGCGCCAGCGTGAAAGACAGCGCTGCGGCGCCGGTGTTGAGCACGGAAAAATCGAGCTGCAACCGACCCGCCCCGAGCCGCACGCCGAGCGTCGCCGCAAACATGTGAGGCCACACCGCCAAGGTGGCTTGGCTATGGGTCAAGCCAAACTCGGCGACGATGTCGGAGCCTTCTGCGCGCACTGGCCCAGGCGCCCAGGGGAGGTGGCGCGCGAACCCGTGTTTGACCAAAGGGCCACGCTGATTGAACTGCGG
>JBDTCK010000059.1:0-9707 GCA_039923645.1 Rhodoferax sp. | reverse complement strand
GCGCCAAACACGTCGGTCAGCACCAGCGTGCTGTCTGTTCCCATGCTGGCCATGGCGATACGCGCCGCCGCCAGGGTTTCCTCCGGCGGCAGATGCGGCTGCACATCAAACGCCACCACGCCGCTGGCACAGTCGGGATACACATGCAACGCACATTCGCGCAGGGCCCGGGCCAGCGGCGCATGCGCAATGATGAAAATACTGTTCATTGATGCCGATTATCGGAGTTTGCGCCCGCTCATTGAAGCCTGAGGCTCGAAAAGAACGTATCGCTGACGTCCTGGCCGATTTTGTTGGCATAAACAACGGCCTGGAATAGCCGTACTCCCGAGCCCGTGCGCTGCGCAAACCAGGCGGCGTGGACCTTCACCGCGCCGCCGTCTGCTCGCTGGCCCGTCGCCGTCACGCGAGTCGACTGTGGCAGCGCCACGCTACCCTTGGGCATGAAGGGCAAGTCTGTGGAAACCGTTGCGCGCAAATTGGCCAGTGTCGCGGCGCGCCACCAGGCAAGCACTGCACCTGCGCGCTCCCGATCGTGGATATCGGCGTAGCCAATGGCAAACGTGGCGCCCCCGGCGTCACAGCTGAGCATGTCCAGGCTCACGGGCTCGCCGGCAAGCTCCACGGTGCGCACCGCCTCATCGGGTTTGCAGGGCAGCAACGCGACGAGCGCAGAGGTGTCGGGGCGCACTTCGCGCCAGTTGAAAGTGGGGTTGCACGCCACCAGCCCCAGTGCACCGGACACGGCAAAAGCACGCAGCAGATATCGCATCTTCCGATTATCGTTTTGCAGCGAAAATGCTGCCCATGGACTCATTACAAGGCATTCGCATTCTCGACCTGTCGCGGATACTCGCGGGTCCCTGGTGCACCCAGACGCTAGCCGACCTCGGCGCCGACGTGATCAAGATCGAACGTCCCGGCAGTGGCGACGACACGCGCACCTGGGGCCCGCCATTCATCCAGGATGCTGCGGGCCACGACACGGCCGAGGCTGCCTACTATCTGGGCACCAACCGCAACAAACGCTCGGTCACCTGCGACATCGCACAGCCGGCCGGCCAGTCGCTGATACGCGAACTGGTGAGGCATTGCGACGTGTTCATCGAGAACTTCAAGGTCGGCGACATGGCGCGCTATGGGCTCGACTACGCCTCGCTCAAAACCCTGAACCCGAAACTGGTGTACTGCAGCATCACCGGATTCGGCCAGACCGGCCCCTACCGTGAGCGGGCCGGCTACGACTACGCGGTGCAGGGCATGGGTGGCCTGATGAGCATCACCGGCGAGCGCGACGATCTGGGTGGCGGGCCGCAAAAGGTGGGCGTGGCGGTGGCTGACCTGTTCACCGGCATGTACGCCACCGTCGCCATCCTGGCTGCGTTGCGCCATGTGGAGCGCAGTGGCGAAGGCCAGCATGTGGACATGGCCCTGCTCGACACCCAGGTGGCGATGCTGGCAAATCTGGGCGCCAACTATCTTGTGAGTGACAAGGTGCCGGGGCGCTCGGGCAACGCGCACCAAAATATCGTGCCGTACCAGGTGTTCGAAGTGAAAGCTCCCGACGGCGCGCCCAGCGGCACCCGCGACCACCTGATACTCGCGGTCGGCAACGACCGCCAGTTTGTCAAATTCTGTAGCGTTGCCGGCAGACCTGATCTGGGTTTGGACCCGCTATACGCAAAAAATCAGGACCGCGTACGCAACCGCGCGCAACTGGTGCCCCTGCTCGAAGCAATTTTGAAGCTTCGCACCAAGTCCGACTGGCTGGCGGCGCTGGAAGCGGCCAAGGTGCCGTGTGGCGCCATCAACAACCTGGCCGAGGTGTTTGCCGATCCGCAGGTGCGCCAGCGCGGCATGGTGAACGACTGGCAACACCCCCTCGAGGATGACCTGCGGCTGGTCGCGAGCCCCCTCAAACTCAGTGCCACGCCTGTGCGCACGCCAGACAACGGCGGGCGGCCGCCCCCGCTGCTCGGACAGCACACGGAAGAAGTGCTGCGCGGCGTGCTGAACTATTCCGCGGCCGAGCTGACACAGTTAAAGAAGGACAAAGTCATTTAGGGTCCGGCGCCGCCCGGTCGGCGAGCGGGCCATCAAGGCGCGCCGAGCACCAAAGCCGAACTCGAATTACACTATGTACCGCTCATGCGGGAGCCCTGATATGAAACGATCTCTCTATAGTGTTGCAGCCGTGCTGGTTTTGGCCGTGGCTGGCGGCGTGTTTTACGTGAATTCTGGCCGCGCCGTGGCGCCGCAGTCGACCTTTGTGCTGCTCAATGGCAGCACAAAGACCACCGCCGACCTCAAGGGCAGGGTCACCCTCGTGAACTTCTGGGCGACCAGTTGCGTCACATGCGTGGCCGAGATGCCCAAGGTGATCGCTACCTACGACAAGTACAAAACCCGGGGCTTCGACACACTAGCAGTGGCCATGAGCTACGACCCACCCAGTTATGTCGTCAACTACACCGAAACTCGCAAGCTGCCTTTCGAGGTTGCCATCGACAATACTGGCGCGGTAGCGAAGGCTTGGGGGGATGTGCAACTCACGCCCACCACCTACCTCGTCAACAAGCATGGCGAGATCGTGAAGCGCTATGTGGGCGAGCCCAACTTCGACGAACTGCATCGGTTAATCGAGAAGCTGCTGGCCGAAGCCTGACGCTCCATCAGATCTTTGATGCCGCGGCCAATTTCGAAAGGAATTGGCCGTTTCTCATTAAGCAGCATACGCAGTGCGCTCTACTATTTATAGCGCGTCACGCTTACAACGGTCACTTGTTGTGAAAAGCGTTGTGGCACTTATCGACCGCATGAGGCCGTCTCAAGAACGTAAACTGGGGTGAATCTCACTGCCGCCAGAGCTCGTCATGAATACGCCGTCGATACAACTGATCACGCCCGCCGATAGCCACGACATCGACATCGCCCGTGAGATTTTTCGCGAATATGCTGAGGGTCTCGGGGTGGATCTTTGCTTTCAGGGATTCGAGGCCGAGCTGGCGTCATTGCCAGGTGACTACGCCGCACCTCGCGGCGCGCTGCTGCTGGCTCTGGTGGAGGGTGCACCGGCCGGTTGCTGCGCCCTGCGCCCGCTCGACACAGTGGACTACCCGAACGCGTGCGAGATGAAGCGCCTGTATGTGCGCAGGGCTTTTCGCGGTTTTGGCCTGGGCCGCCAGCTAGCTGAGGCGATGCTAGCGGGCGCGCGCCAGGCCGGCTATGCCTGTGTGTTACTGGATACGCTCGACGATATGGAAGCCGCGCGCGCGCTGTACGGGGAGCTCGGGTTCAAGGAAATTGCGCCCTACTACCACAACCCGATCGCGGGAGCGCATTACCTCAAGGTCGATCTATAGCCTGTTTCTCAGTCAAATCAGGCTCTAGACACTGTGCGACATACGTTAACTGCTATGAATAGCGTAGTACGCCTATCAGGACTTGGCCTGCGCCAATAGCGTGGCAGCATCACTGACTTCAAACTTGCCCGGACCTTCGATGTTCAGCGTTGTCACTTTGCCATCTTTGACCAACATCGAGTAGCGGTTGCTGCGCAAGCCCAGGCCTTTGCCGGTCAGATCCAGCGTCAGCCCAGTGGCCTTGGCGAAGGCCGCGTCGCCGTCGGCCAGCATGCGCACCTTGGTACCGGTTTTCTGGTCACGCGCCCACGCACCCATCACGAACGCGTCATTCACACTGACACACCAGATTTCATCAACACCGGCGGCCTTGAGCTCGTCGGCTTTTGCAACATAGCCCGGCACATGCTTGGCCGAGCAGGTGGGCGTGAAGGCGCCGGGCAGCGCAAACAGGGCAATCGTCTTGCCTGCGGCGGCTTTGCCCACGTCGACGGGATTCGGGCCGATGCTGCAGCCATTGCCTTCGACTTCAGAGAACTCCATCAGCGTGGCTGCCGGAAGGGTGTCGCCAATTTTGATCATGCGGTACTCCAGATTGAATATGAACCCAAAAGAAAACAGCCCACATTTTGGGCTGTTTCTCGGTGGTGCGCACTGTGCGCCGGGGTAAGGCTCAGACCGCGACGGCCTTTTGCACCAGGCGGGTAGCCACCCAGTTCTTGGTCTTCGAGATGGGACGGCTTTCCGTGATCTCGACCGTGTCGCCAAGCTTGTATTCGCCCTTTTCGTCATGGGCGTGGTACTTGCTCGACTTGCCGACGATCTTGCCGTAAAGCTCGTGTTTGACACGACGCTCGATCAGCACGGTCACGGTTTTCGCGCGTTTGTCGCTAACGACCTTGCCGACCAAGGTGCGTTTGAGGGATTTTTTAGGTTCCGTCATGATATCGCTCCTTATTTAGCCGCTTGCTTCTCGACAAGAATCGTCTTGGCGCGAGCAATATCGCGGCGCGCCTGGCGCAGCGTGGCAGTGTTGGTGAGTTGTTGCGTGGCTTTTTGCATACGCAGGCCAAAGTGGGCTTTTTGCAGCGCTTTGACTTCGGTTTGCAGGCCAGCCACGTCTTTTGGGCGCAGTTCAGCAGCTTTCATTACTTCATTCTCCTGAAATTACGCGCCGATCATTCGGCTGACGAACGTGGTGCGCAACGGCAGCTTGGCAGCGGCCAGGCGAAACGCCTCACGAGCGAGTTCTTCGGGTACGCCGACAATCTCGAACACCACCTTGCCGGGCTGGATTTCAGCCACGTAGTATTCAGGATTGCCCTTGCCGTTACCCATCCGCACTTCGGCGGGCTTTTGGGAAATTGGCTTGTCGGGAAACACGCGGATCCAGATGCGGCCGCCGCGCTTGACGTGACGGGAAATCGCACGGCGTGCGGCTTCGATCTGGCGCGCGGTCAGACGACCACGGTCGGTGCACTTCAGGCCGAAGTCACCGAACGCCACCGAGTTGCCCCGGGTGGCGATGCCCGTGTTGCGGCCCTTTTGTTCCTTGCGGTACTTTCTGCGAGCGGGTTGCAGCATGGTTATTCTCCGTATTACTCGGTTTTCGCTCCGCCGTCAGCTGCTGCGGCTGGCGCGGCTACCTTGCGGACGCGCTTAACGGCGGGTTTGGTTGCATCGGCGGCACCGGCGGTGGCCTCTGCGGGTTTGTCGCTGCCATCGGCGGGCGCCAAATTGGCGCCCACAGGGCGGCGCGGGGTACGTGCGGGCGGGCGGTCACCGGGGCGGGCATCACGGCGCGGTCCGCGCGGGCGACGCTCGTCGTCACTGCGCGGCTCCAGCGCGGCGGGTGCATCGTTGCGGCCCAGCGTGTCGCCCTTGTAGACCCAGACCTTGACGCCAATCACGCCATAGGTGGTCTTGGCCTCCGAGGTGCCGTAGTCGATGTCGGCGCGCAGGGTATGAAGCGGCACGCGGCCTTCGCGGTACCACTCGCAGCGCGCGATCTCGATCCCGTTCAGGCGGCCCGAGGACATGATCTTGATGCCCAGGGCGCCCAGACGCATGGCGTTCTGCATGGCGCGTTTCATCGCGCGGCGGAACATGATGCGCTTTTCGAGCTGCTGAGTGATCGAGTCGGCAATCAGCTTGGCGTCGATCTCGGGCTTACGCACCTCTTCGATGTTGACGGCGACCGGCACGCCCAGTTGGCGGCTGAGTTCGCGCTTGAGGTTTTCGATGTCCTCGCCTTTTTTACCGATCACCACGCCTGGACGCGCCGAGAAGATGGTGATGCGGGCGTTCTTGGCCGGGCGCTCGATCAGCACACGAGAAACCGCGGCATTCTTGAGCTTGGCCTTGAGGTACTCGCGCACCTTGATGTCTTCGGCCAGCATGCCGGCGAAGTCACGGTTATTGGCGTACCAGCGTGAAGCCCAATTGCGGCTGACCGAAAGACGGAAGCCGGTTGGGTGGATTTTTTGTCCCATAGTTCTGTCAAGCCTTTCAGTTACCAACCGTCACGTACACATGGCACGTGGGTTTTCTGATCTGGTTGCCACGACCTTTAGCGCGGGCGGTAAAGCGCTTGAGCGAGGCTCCCTGCTCGACGTAGATGGTCTTGACCTTCAACTCGTCGATGTCGGCGCCGTCGTTGTGTTCGGCGTTGGCGATGGCGGACTCAAGAACCTTCTTGATGATTCCTGCCGCCTTTTTCTGGGTGAACTCCAGAACGTTGAGCGCCTGGTCCACTTTCTTGCCGCGAATCAAATCAGCGACCAGCCGGCCTTTGTCGACCGACAGACGAACGCCCCGAAGGACTGCACGTGTTTCCATGGTCTTTCCTTATTTCTTCTGGACTTTTCGGTCCGCGGGGTGACCCTTGAAGGTGCGCGTCAGGGCGAATTCGCCCAGCTTGTGGCCCACCATCTGGTCAGTGATGTAAACCGGCACATGCTGCTTGCCGTTGTGCACGGCAATGGTCAGCCCGATGAACTCGGGCAGAACCATGGAGCGGCGCGACCAGGTCTTGATCGGTTTTTTGTCCTTGGTCGTCACGGCCTTGTCGGCCTTGATCACCAGATGATGGTCAACAAACGGACCCTTTTTGAGAGAGCGAGTCATTTGTTATCCCTTATTTCTTGCGACGCGACACGATCATGACCTGCGTGCGCTTGTTGTTACGGGTGCGATAGCCCTTGGTCAGATTGCCCCAGGGATCGACAGGGTGGCGGCCTTCGCCGGTCTTGCCTTCACCACCACCGTGGGGGTGATCGACCGGGTTCATGACCACACCGCGAACGGTCGGGCGAATACCCATCCAGCGCTTCACACCGGCCTTGCCCAGACGGCGCAGGCTGTGCTCTTCGTTGGCGACTTCGCCGATGGTGGCGCGGCATTCGATGTGAATCTTGCGCACCTCACCCGAGCGCATGCGCACCTGCGCGTAGCTGCCTTCGCGCGCCAGCAGCGTCGCCGACGTGCCTGCCGAGCGGGCAATCTGCGCGCCCTTGCCCGGCTGCAGCTCGATGCAGTGAATGGTGGAGCCTACCGGAATATTGCGGATCGGCAGAGTGTTGCCGGCACGGATCGCCGCCTCGGCGCCACTCATCAGTGACGCACCCACTTCCAGACCGCGTGGCGCAATGATGTAGCGACGCTCACCGTCGGCATAACACACCAAAGCGATGTGCGCCGTGCGGTTCGGGTCATATTCGACGCGCTCCACTTTCGCAGGGATTCCGTCCTTGGTACGGCAGAAATCGACAACGCGATAGTGATGCTTGTGACCACCGCCCCGATGGCGGGTCGTGATGTGGCCATTGTTGTTGCGCCCGGCTTGCTGGAATTGGGACTCGAGCAACGGTGCGTACGGGTCACCCTTGTGCAGGTGATCACGGGTCACCTTCACCACGCCACGCTGGCCCGGTGAAGTGGGTTTGAGCTTGATGACAGCCATGATTACGCGGCCTCCCCGGACAGATTCAACTCTTGACCGGGCTTGAGCGTCACATAGGCCTTGCGCACGTTGTCGCGACGACCGATGGATTTGCCAAAGCGCTTGGTCTTACCCTTGGTGTTCAGCACAGAGACGCCCTTGACTTCGACCTTGAACATCAATTCCACGGCGGCCTTGATTTCGGGCTTGGAGGCATCCTGCAACACCTTGAAGGTCACGGCATTGCTTTTGTCGCTCACCATGGTTGCCTTTTCAGACACGATGGGAGCGACCAGCACCTGCATCAAACGACCTTCGTCAAACTTTACAGCGGCGGCGCTCATGCGAACATCTCCTTGAGTTTGTCCATGGCGCCCTTGGTGACGAGCACTTTCTTGTAGTGCACCAGCGACACCGGATCCGCGTAGCGCGGCTCGACGACGAGGACGTTCACCAGGTTGCGGGAAGCCAGATACAGGTTTTCATCCACTTCGTCGGCAATCACCATCACCGACTCCAGATTCATCGCCTTGAAGCGGGCGGCCAGCGGCTTGGTCTTGGGCGACTCGACCGTCAGGGAATCGACCACGGCCAGACGGCCTTCGCGTGCCAACTGCGAGAAGATGGCGGCCATGCCGGCACGGTACATCTTCTTGTTGATTTTCTGGGTGAAATTTTCTTCCGGGCTGTTCGGGAAAATCCGGCCGCCGCCGCGCCACAGTGGCGAAGACGTCATACCAGCACGGGCGCGGCCCGTTCCCTTTTGCTTGAAAGGCTTCTTGGTCGAGTGGTGGACTTGTTCGCGGTCTTTCTGGGCCCGGGTGCCCTGACGCGCGTTGGCCTGGAAGGCCACCACAACCTGGTGCACTAGGTCTTCGTTGTATTCGCGGCCAAACACGGTTTCCGGCGCTTCGAACTTGGAAGCGGCTTGACCTTGGTCGTTCAGGAGTTCGAGCTGCATCAGTTCGCTCCCTTCGCGTTAGCGGCAGATTCTTTGGCCTTGACGGCATGGCGAACGGTCACGAAACCACCCTTGGAACCGGGAATGGCACCGCGGATCAGGAGCAGCTGGCGCGCCTCGTCAATGCGAAAAACGTCCAGGTTTTGCGTGGTGACCGTGACGTCGCCTAAATGGCCCGTCATGCGCTTGCCGGGGAAAACACGACCCGGATCCTGCGCCATACCGATGGAGCCTGGAACATTGTGCGAACGGCTATTGCCGTGCGAGGCACGCTGCGAACTCATGTGGTGACGCTTGATGGTGCCGGCAAAGCCCTTGCCGATGGTCGTGCCCTGCACGTCCACCTTCTGGCCCACTGCAAACACGGCCGTCACGGGCACCGGGGCACCGGCCTTGTACTGGGCAGCGGCATCGGTCGTGACACGGAATTCTTGAATGATCTCGCCGGCCTCAACGCCTGCTTTCGCAAGGTGGCCCGCTGCCGGCTTGGTGACGCGCGAAGCTTTGCGCGAACCGAACGTGACCTGCAGGGCCACGTAGCCGTCATTCTCTTGGGTTTTGATCTGGGTCACGCGGTTGTTGGACACATCCACCACCGTGACAGGCACTGCGTCCCCGTCGTCGGTGAATAGGCGCATCATGCCCACCTTGCGGCCCAGCAACCCCAGGGAGTTGCTCAGACTCATTGTTTTCTCCAAAACTTCCACCGCTGCCACTTCAATTGGTGACAGCGTTTGGGTGTGAAAGAAGGTTAATAAAGCTCTGCCAAATTGCTTGGCAAATTTGGCACAGCCTTGGATTATAGTGCGAACGGCCGTTTCAGGCAACTCAACAGCGCGCCCCAAGGCATCAAAGTGGTGTTAGCTGACGCAAACCCCACGGATTCCCGCGGCCTGAACCTATTGCAGCTTGATTTCCACGTCGACGCCAGCGGGCAGATCGAGCTTCATCAACGCATCGACAGTTTTGTCCGTCGGATCGACGATGTCCATTAGACGCTGGTGCGTGCGGATTTCAAATTGGTCACGACTCGTCTTGTTGACGTGAGGTGAACGCAGAATGTCAAAGCGCTTCATGCGCGTCGGCAGGGGCACGGGTCCCTTGACGATGGCGCCTGTGCGCTTTGCGGTATCCACGATCTCGGCGGCCGACTGGTCAATGAGTTTGTAATCGAACGCCTTCAGGCGGATACGGATTTTTTGTTTGGCTGACATGCTGATTCCTTCCGCTTACGCGATAATTTTTGCCACGACCCCGGCGCCCACGGTTTTGCCGCCCTCGCGGATGGCAAAGCGCAGGCCCTCTTCCATGGCAATGGGGTTGATCAGCTTGACCGTGATCGTCACGTTGTCCCCGGGCATGACCATTTCCTTGTCCGTGGGCAGCTCGATCGCCCCCGTGACGTCCGTGGTGCGAAAGTAGAACTGCGGGCGGTAGTTGTTGA
>JBDTCK010000058.1:0-27573 GCA_039923645.1 Rhodoferax sp. | reverse complement strand
GACATCATTCATGAGGGCCGTCATCTCAGCCGGTCCGATTTCTGGAAGGATTTCTGCCGCTTGAAAGTGCCTTTGCGGTAGAACGGGAAGGTCTGCAGGTAGGTGCGGATCTTGAGCCAGCGGCCGTACAGGCCCAGCGGCTCGAACAGTACGAAGCCGATCAGGACCACGCCGTACACCACCGCCTGCAATCCCGGGGCCTGTCCGATCGTGTCCGGCAGGTAATCCTTGGACAGCGAGATCAGCTGCGGCATGGAAATCAGGAAAAGCGCGCCCAGAAACGCGCCGTGCACTGACCCCAGACCGCCTATGACCACCAGCAACAGCAAGTCGATGGACTGCAGGATGTCGAACTGGTCGGGCGAAATGAAGCGAAGCTTGTGCGCGTACAGCGCACCGGCAATCCCCGTCAGCGCCGCCGACAGTGCGAACGACAGCGTCTTGTAGCGGGCCAGCTGGATGCCCATGCTCTGCGCGGAAATCTCCGAGTCGCGAATCGCCACGAAGGCGCGCCCGGTGGATGAGCGCAGCAGGTTCAGGATCGCCAGCGTCGCCAGGACCGCGATGAACAGGCAAAGGAAGTAGAACGAGGGGCCCGAGCCGAAGCTCCAGCCGAACAGCTCGGGCGCTTTCAACTGGATGCCCGAGTTGCCGCCCGTAACCGACTCCCAGCGCGTCAGAACCTCTTCGACAATGAAGCCGAACGACAGCGTCGCAATGGCAAGGTAGATGCCCTTCACGCGCATCGCCGGTAGCCCCACGATCACGCCGACCGCCGCCGACAGCAGTGCCGCGGAAACCATCGCCAGCGGGAACGGCCAGCCCATGTTGGTGAGCACGGCCTCGGTGTATGCGCCTACGCCCAGGAATGCGGCGTGGCCAATGGAGAACTGCCCCGTATAGCCTGCCAGGAGCATCAGGCCCAGACCCGCGATGCCGTAAATCAGCACAAAGGTCAGCTGTGCCAGCCAATACTCCGCAAACAGCCAGGGCGCCGCAAGCAGGAGCAGCATCAGTGCGCTGTACCAGAATACATGCCCGCCGTGTTTGGCCAGGCGGATGTCCTGCGCGTAATCGGTCTTGAAGATGAAGCGCATGTCAGACCTTTTTACGCAGCCGCTCGCCAAACAGGCCGTTCGGCTTGACCACGAGCATGATCAGCACCACGATGTAGGCGGAAGTGTCCTTGAAACCATCGGGCAGATAAAAGCCCGACAGCGACTCCACGATCCCCACCAGCACGCCACCCACAATGGCGCCCGGCAAGCTGCCAAAGCCGCCCACCACCGCGGCCGGAAAGGCCTTCAGGCCAATGAAGCCCATGTTGGCGTGCACAAAGGTAATGGGTGCCAGCAGCAAGCCGGCGATGGCCGCCACGGCAGCGGCCAGGCCCCAGACCAGGCCGTTGATCCGTTTCACCGGGATTCCCATGTAATACGCGGCCAGCTGGTTTTGCGAGGACGCCTGCATCGCAACGCCGAGCTTGCTGTACCTGAACATGGCAAACAGCAAGATGCACAGCAAACCGGTCGAGCCGATCACCACCATCTGCTCGACGTTGAGCACCAGCGTGCCGACGTTCCAGATCTCGTCCTTGTAGGGCACTGGCAGCACGTGGGTTTCGGTGCCGATATTGGGAATCATGGTGATCAGGCCGCGGGCCACGTAACCGATGCCGATGGTCAGCATGACGATGGAGAACTGCGGTTGCCCGAGGATCGGGCGGATCACCACGCGCTCGAGCACCACGCCGAACACGGCCATCGCCACAATCGCGCTGACGACTGCCAGCCAGTACGGAAAGCCCAGCATCGTCATGCCCGCCAGGCCCGCAAACGCGCCCAGCATCATGAGCTCGCCCTGCGCGAAGCTCACGGTCTCGGTGGCTTTGTAGATGAGCACGAAGCCCAGGGCGATCAGCCCGTAAATGCAGCCTTGCGATATGCCGCTGATCACCAGTTGAAGTACCTGCACCAAGTCTCCCCGAATCGTTGCATGGTTTATATCTGCATGCATGATGTCTGTCGTCAGGGTTTAAACCCATGGCCTGTCGCCAAAGCATCAGGAGCCACCAGCACCATGAGCCATGCAGTACGGATTGAAAAATTGGACCAGGTCACGCTCGTGACGCTGGACCGCGCTGATGTGCGCAACGCCGTCGACGCGCCCACGGCACGCGCGCTGTACGAGGCTTTTATCGAATTCGACGGCGATACCGACGCGCGGGTCGCGGTGTTCCACGGCGCGCACGGCCACTTCTGCGCTGGCTGGGATTTGCAGGCCGGGGCCCGGACGCTGCGCGAACCATTGTCTGGCGAGCCCGACGCGCTATCGAGTCTTCAGTTTTCGCCGGACGATGTTGCGCCCCGGGGTCCGATGGGCCCGACCCGCCTGCTTTTGTCCAAACCGGTGATCGCCGCTATCGAAGGTGCAGCCGTGGCCGGCGGCATGGAGCTGGCGCTGTGGTGCGATCTGCGCGTGATGGAAGAGGACGCTTACTTTGGCGTTTACTGCCGCCGCTTCGGTGTGCCCCTGATCGATGGCGGCACCGTGCGCCTGCCGCGTCTGATCGGCATGGGCCACGCGATGGACCTGATCTTGACCGGGCGCAAGGTGGAGGCCGCCGAGGCACTGCAGATGGGGCTTTGCAACCGCGTGGTGCCTCAGGGCCACGCCAGGGAAGCGGCGCTGGCGCTGGCGCACGAGCTGGCAAAGTTTCCCCAGGCCACGATGCGGGCAGACCGCCTGAGCGCCTATGCGCAGTGGGATCTGCCATTGCCGCAGGCGCTGCACCAGGAATGGGAGCGCGGCAAACAGTGCATCCAGGAGGGACTGCAGGGCGCGGCGCGCTTTGCTGCGGGCCAGGGCCGGCACGGGAAATTTTAGTAAATAAGGCCTGTAACCATTGCACAGTAAAGGCAATAAGCTACATAAATGATAGTCAACCCGGAATCACGTGGCGGCCGGCGCCAGCGGGCGCGGGCGCCCTTCATCGTCAATGGCCACGTAAGTCAATGACGCTTCGGTGACCTTGAGGTAACGGCCCTGGGCGCGAATGCGCTCGGCATAAACCTCGACATTTACCGTGATGGAGCTGCGGCCCACGCGCGTGATCTCGGAGTAAAACGACAGCAGGTCGCCCACGCGCACCGGCTGCTTGAAGATGAACTGGTTCACCGCCACCGTGGCCATGCGCCCTTGCGCGCGCCGCGCCGGCAGCACCGAGCCGGCCAGGTCAACGTGGGCCATGACCCAGCCGCCAAAGATGTCGCCGTTGGCATTGCAGTCGGCCGGCAGCGGGATCACCTTGAGTACCAGTTCCTTGTCAATTGGCAGGTCGACCAGGGGCGTGCCGCTCGCGGGCGCGGCTGTACTTGAATTGTCGGACATGGGCACAATCTCTTCGGATTAACAGCCCGAATTGTCTCTCATGCGCCGAACCGGCGAACTCGCCTCTGCCTCATTTGTTCCCGCCGTCCCGGCTGGCACCGCCGCCCCGCGCTCCGACTGGGAGACGCTAGGCCGGCTGTTCCCCTACCTGTGGCAGTACAAATGGCGCGCCATTGCTGCCCTGGTTTTCATGGTCGGCGCCAAGATGGCCAATGTCGGTGTGCCGCTGCTGCTCAAGAAGTTGGTCGATGAGATGAGCTTCAAGCCGGGCGAGGTCCAGGCCGTGCTGGTGGTGCCGCTGGCGCTGCTGGTCGCGTACGGCATGCTGCGCCTGTCCACCTCGCTGTTCACCGAACTGCGCGAACTGGTTTTTGCCAAGGCCACCGAGGGCGCAGCGCGCACCATCTCGCTCGAGGTGTTCCGCCATCTGCATGCCTTGAGCCTGCGCTTTCACTTGGAGCGCCAGACCGGCGGCATGTCGCGCGACATCGAGCGCGGCTCGCGCGCAGTCCATTCACTGATCTCGTATTCGCTGTACAGCATCATCCCGACCCTGATCGAGGTGACCATGGTGTTGACGCTGCTGGCCGTCAAGTTCGACATATGGTTTGCCTGGATCACCGGCATTGCGCTGGTGTTTTACGTGACCTTCACCGTCACGGTAACCGAATGGCGCACCCAGTTCCGCAAGGAGATGAACGAGCTCGACTCGCGCGCGAACAGCCGCGCCATCGACTCGTTGCTCAATTACGAAACCGTCAAGTACTTCAACAACGAGGAGTTCGAGGCGCGGCGCTACGACGAAAATCTCAGGCGCTACCGCCTGGCCGCCCTCAAGAGCCAGCGTACCCTGAGCCTGCTCAATGCCGGTCAGCAGGTGATCATCGCGGTTGGCCTGGTGGTCATGCTGTGGCGCGCCACCGTGGGCGTGGTTGCCGGGCACCTCACGCTCGGCGACCTGGTCATGGTCAACGCCTTCATGATCCAGCTCTACATTCCGCTGGGGTTTTTGGGCGTGCTGTACCGCGAGATCAAGCAGAGCCTGACCGACCTCGACAAGATGTTCCACCTGATGGAGAAGGAGCGTGAGATCGCCGACGTGCCCGGCGCACAGCCCATCCGCATCGAGGTCACGCCCGAGCTGCGGTTTGACGACGTGAGTTTTGCCTACGAGGCCGCGCGCCCCATCCTGCACCACATCAGCTTTGTGATTCCACCCGGCAAGACGGTGGCGGTGGTCGGGCCCTCGGGCGCCGGCAAATCCACGCTGTCGCGCCTGCTGTACCGCTTCTACGACGTGCAGCAGGGCCGCATCACCATCGCGGGGAAGGATATCAAGCAGGTCACGCAGGCCAGCGTGCGCCAGGCCATCGGCATCGTGCCGCAGGACACGGTGTTGTTCAACGACACCATCGAATACAACATCGCCTACGGCAACCCGGGTGCCAACCGTGCGGTGGTCGAGGCCGCGGCCCGCGCCGCCCACATCCACAACTTCATCAGCGTAACCCCTGCCGGCTACGACACCATGGTCGGCGAGCGCGGCCTCAAACTGTCGGGCGGCGAGAAGCAGCGCGTGGCCATCGCCCGCACTCTGCTGAAAAACCCGCCGGTACTGATCTTCGACGAGGCCACCTCGGCTCTCGACTCCGCCAACGAGCGCGCCATCCAGGCTGAACTGCAAAGCGTGGCTCAAAACAAGACCACGCTGGTCATCGCGCACCGACTCTCCACCGTGGTGGACGCGCACGAGATCCTGGTGATGGAGGCCGGGCGCATCGTCGAGCGCGGTACCCATGCGCAGTTGCTCGCGCTGGGCGGGGCCTATTCACGGATGTGGGCGCTGCAGCAGAGTTCGGAGTAGTTGGAGGGCGCGTGCGGCATGAAATTCATAGCAAATTGTTCTTGACCTGTATGGGCTACAGATCAAAAAAGGCTTGAAATTGCTGGTCGAACTGGGTAGAGCGTCTGCGCAAAGATTGAGGCGACTTATTGCCGCTTCGCTGGATAAACTGCGTTTGCATGCCGTCCAGACGATGTCATGGAACACGCACTGCGGGTATCCAACCTGATGTTCTGTTGCAGTTCGAACAAGAGTCAACTTCAACGTTTCCATATTACGTTCCATGCTCAAAACCAAAAGTTTCGAGTTGATCTGCTCGTGATAGGTCGCCCTTCATGGCTGCGGTAATCTTGTATTCTTTCGTATTGCCCGCTCGTTTTTTTTAGCCTACATTGGGGGCATGACTAATTCAATCCCCCCTGGCCAGCTCCCGTCCGAAGCCGCGCAGGAAGCGGAACCATCTGACGCAGCGCAGCCTGCCACACCGAGCCGGCGCCGCTTTCTAGGTGGCCTCACGGGGCTGACCGCGCTGAGCCTGGGCGCCGACTTGGCTGGTTGCAGCACAACGGGAGAGGGCGCGAATAGCACGTCGGCAGGTGGCTTGGCCAGTGATGCGGTGCTGCGCGACAAAGTCAAGAACGTCGTGGTGCTGTTTGCTGAAAACCGGAGTTTTAATTGTCTTTTTGCCAACTTCCCCGGGGTCGAAAGGCCACTGTCTGCTTTGCCTGCTTCTGCGGGGATACAACGTGACCGAGATGGCAGTGTCCTGCCATTTTTGCCACCCGCCTGGGGTGGTGTGATTAGGGCCGAGCAGCAATTTGCAGGAGTGACCTATCCCGCTGGTGTTCAGTACGAAACCAAGTTGCCCAATGGCCCCTTTGCCCTCAAAGGACCTGGCGGCGCAGACCTGCCTCTGGAATTGGTCACGCGCGACCTTTGGCACGTGTTTTATCAAAACCAGATGCAGATCAATGGAGGTAAAAATGACGGCTTTGTAGCGTGGGCTGATTCTGGTGGTTTTACCATGGGGCACTATGCCAGCACGGCCTACAACTTGCATTTGTGGGACATCGCGCGTGAGTTCACGTTGTGCGACAATTTTTTTCAAGGAGCCTTTGGCGGGTCATTTCTCAATCATCAGTATTTAGTCAGTGCCGCCATGCCCGTGTATCCCGATGCACGCAATTCGGTCGCGCGCAGTCAAATTGCCACGCTGCAAAGCGATGATCCGACAGATACGCGCCTCAAGCCATTGCCCGATTCACCGGCCAGCGCCCTGCAAGGTCCACCCAAGTTTGGCCCCAGCGCGATCACTCCGGATGGTTTTGCGGTCAACACCATGTTGCCGTCGTACGCGCCGACGCCCAACCGCGACCCGACCCGACCGGCCTATGCGGCACCGGGGCAGCCGAATGTACTGGTACCGCAAAAACATAAGCACATTGGTGACATGTTGTCTGCACGGGGTGTCGATTGGGCTTGGTACTCGGGTGCTTGGCAGGCTACGCTGGATGGCAAGTCCAATAGCAAAGGTATTCCGGAAATTCCAAGTTTTCAATATCACCACCAGCCCCTCAATTATTTTGAAGACCTGGGCCCCGACCATCCGCAAGCGCGTGCGAAGCACTTGCGTGACGCTGGCTTGGGAGATTCGACTTCGACCAACCATTTTCTGGCCGAAGTAGAAGCCGGTCGGTTGCCTGCCGTTACTTTCTATAAACCGCAAGGCAATCTGAACATGCATGCGGGCTATGCCGATGTCGCCTCTGGGGATCGTCATTTGGCGCACGTCATCCACAGCCTGCGCAACAGTCCCCAATGGAAAAACATGGTGGTGGTGCTGACCGTGGACGAAAACGGCGGCTGGTGGGACCATGTTGGCCCGCCCAAGGGCGATCGTTGGGGGCCAGGCACTCGCATACCCGCCCTTGTGATCTCGCCGTTTGCGCGGCGCGGTGTGGTGGACCATACGGTGTACGACACTGGCTCCATTCTGCGTTTGATTACTCGTGTTTTTGGATTGGAGAAGCTGGATGGCCTGCGCTTGCGCGACGAGACGATGTTGGCGCGCGGGCAAAAGCCAATGGGTGATTTGACGGGAACGTTGAATTTGGGGTGAGTACGGTGTGAGGGGCGATCAGTGGGTACCCTGCATTGCGCTCAACGAAAGCGCGCGGAGGGACGATGGGTTCAACAACTCAACAAATTTCTACCTGCAAACAATGCCAGTCTGGTGTCAGCTTGCGAAACTTGTCTTCCAAGTGCTCATGTAGATTTCGGTACAGTGGACTTTTGCGGCACTTGCCTGCAACAACCGTGGCCAGTACAAGTCAAACGTTGGTAACACCATGACCACCACAAGCCTTAACCATTTCAATCTCCATGCGCCGCGCGAGTTGCTCGACGAGCTCAAGGAGTTTTATTGCAATGTCGTCGGGCTGCGCGATGGCCCGCGGCCGCCGTTTCGGAACTTTGGCTACTGGCTGTACGCCGAAGGAAAACCGGTGGTGCACCTGTATCAGACCGATCCGGATGAGAAGCGCGATGCGCAGGCCGTAACCACGTTCGACCATATTGCGTTCGATTGCACCAACCGGGCTGAAGTGGAGGCCACGGTGGTGCACAGAAAACTTCACTACCGGGCCACCGAGGTCCCGGGCACCAACCGAGTCCAGTTCTTCCTCAAGGACCCGGCAGGAAATGGCGTTGAGCTTATCTTTCCCGACTCCGACTCCGACTCCGACTCCGACTCCGACTCCGACTCCGACTCCGACTCCGAAGCCTGACTGAATCGCCCGGCCATGGAACGACAAAGACTTCGCGTAGGACAGGCCATCACGCCCGAACAATTTGAGGAGCTGACGGACGCACAGCTCGAACGGCTTGTCCCCAAGGCCTATCGCGAATATTTTTCAGGAAAGGATTCCTGCGCGGACGGACACTTCTATCTGGATGACGGCAGCGCCTGGAGTTTCTTCAAAGGTGGCTTCCTCGACGAGTAATTTCATCGAGGCTGAAGCGCCTGCATGGTTTGCCTGGCGATTCGGTTGATCCATGAACGCATCGCGGTTTAGACTGTGCCTGCACGCCGTTTCTGCCGAAGTGTCGTATCTTTGACGCAAGACGTAGACAGGAAAGCGAGAGAAGCGATGAAACAAAGAGTGTTGGTCCTGGGTGCGGGTTTCGGCGGGCTCGAACTCAGCACATTGTTGTCGGAGTCGCTGGGCGACGAGGTTCAGGTGACGATGATCGACAAGAGCGATACGTACGTGCTTGGCTATTCAAAGCTCGATGTGATGTTCGGCCATGCGACGCTGGACTCGGTGCGTCTGCCGTATCGCAATTTCGTCAAGCCGGGTGTGCAACTGTTGCGCGAGACGATTACGGCGATCGACCCGACAACCCGGCGTGTGACGACTGATGCTGGTAGCCACGATTGCGACTACTTGGTGGTCGCCCTGGGTGCGGACTACGATTTCTCGGCCACCCCCGGATTGGACGGCGCCAACGAGTTCTATTCGGTTGCAGGGGCGAATCGGCTGCGTGACATCCTGCCCACCTTCTCCAGCGGGAACGCCGTCATCGGCGTTTGCGGGGCGCCCTACAAGTGTCCGCCCGCACCCAGCGAATGCGCACTGATGCTGCATGACCATCTGTTGAATCGAGGCGTGCGCAACCAATGCGAAATCACGCTGGTCATGCCTCTGTCCAGTCCGGTGCCTCCGTCGCCCGAAACCTCGAAGGCCCTGCTCTCGGCATTCGCCGAACGTGACATCAAGTTCGTGCTGCAACGTCGCGTCAGCGCGGTTGATGTGAGTCGTCGTGTTGCGTCGCTCGACGACGGCAGCGAGCTGGCCTGCAACCTGTTCCTGGGCGTGCCCAAGCACCGCGCAGCTGCCGTGGTGGAGGCCAGCGGACTGGCTGAGGCCGGCTGGGTGTCCGTGAATCCGAGGACGCTGGAGACCAAATTTACGAATGTCTACGCGATTGGCGATATCGCCAACACGGGCACGCCCAAGGCAGGCGTGTTCGCCGAGGGCGCGGCAAAGGCGGTGGCCTCGGCCCTCGTCGCGCGCGTTCGCGGTGTGGGCGAAAGCAGCCTTTATGCGGGGACCGGGTCCTGCTACATCGAATACGGGGCGGGCCGGGTCGGGCGCGTCGACATCGATTTCTTCTCGGGGCCCAAGCCCACTGGCACTTACAACGAGCCGGACGTGGCGTTGCGCGCCGACAAGGAACGGTTTGGGGTGAGCCGGCGGGCGCGCTGGTTCGGGCTATAGCGCAGTTTTTCAACGTCGGTTAGGCTCGCAACTTCGTCGCTTCAATTCAATCAGCCCCTAAAGGAGGAGCACCGTGGACAATATGTTGAATGCTTGGAGGCCTCGCGTGTTGAGTCTCTTGCGTATCGTGACCGGCTTTCTGTACATACAGCACGGCACCCAGAAGATGTTCGGGTTTCCCGGCCCACAGCATGGTTCCTTCGATCTGCTGTCACTGATGGGGGTAGCGGGGAGCCTGGAAGTCGTTGGCGGCGCTCTCATCCTCATCGGGCTGTTTACCCGCCCCGTGGCGTTCCTGCTTTCCGGAGAGATGGCATTCGCTTATTTCATCGCGCACGCACCGAGAAGTTTTTGGCCGATGTTGAACGGCGGAGAACTGGCCGTCATGTGGTCGTTCCTGTTCCTGTACCTGGCGTTCGCTGGCGGCGGGCAGTGGAGCATTGACAATCTGCGAGCGGGCAAGCCCAAGGGCGTCAATGCTTGACATGGCGCTGGAGTTCAGGTGTGGCCATGCACGCTGCATCGGGCTGCAAATTCCTCCCGACTCAAGCGCGAGATTCGACACAGGAGCTGCCATCCATGGCTGACAAGGATGAAATCGCTGCGTTCATCGCGAAAGAGTTCCCGCAAACGAAGTGCGTGATTCTGGAAGTGGGGAACGAGGGCGCCAAAGTTCTGCACCCTGTGGGCACAGCAGAATTGCGGCCGGGAGGTACCGTCGCGGGCCCTGTGCTCATGGCCACGGCGGATCTGGCGCTGTACGTTGCCATCCTCGGTCAAATTGGCATCGTCCCGTTGGCCGTGACCTCCAGCCTGACGATCAACTTTCTGCGCAAACCGGTGGCGAGTCGCCATGTCGTGGGCATCTGCAAGCTGCTGAAGCTGGGCAGGACCCTGGCCGTGGGCGAGGTGACGCTGTACTCCGAAGGCCATGACGAGGCAGTGGCGCACGTAGTGGGAACGTATGCGATTCCGCGGGCATCGACCGGCATGGCTAGCCCCCGGCGACCTGAAACCTGACAGGTGCTTAATCCCGGCCCTAGTAACAGAAGGTCTGGGCTAGGACTGTCTGCCCACGTCATTCATTCGAATCCTTCATGCGCTCACTGAGCCGGCTCCTGCTGGTGATGCTCGCAGTGTGCTGCGCTCAAGCGGGCGCCACCGAGCCCTGTTTGGGAACGACGCCGCTGAAAGCGGCCGAGAATTTCTATAAGGGGCACAAGGACTTTGCCTTCGCGGACCCGGCGACAATGCGCGGCCTGCTCACTCCGAGATTTGACGCGGCCGTGGCTTACGAGCACCGATGCGACGCAGGCGATGTCTGCGCTATCGACTTCGACCCCTGGACGGGCGCTCAGGACGGTGATGTACGCCAACCGATCCGGTTCGCGCTGGTGTCCGGCGGCGACGATCACGCCGTCGTGAGCCTGCGATATACATTTGCACTGGATCGCACAAGGCGTCAGTCGCGGTCGGCAACGGTCAAATTGGAACGAGGGGCGTCGGGGAGATGCTGGCGGGTGGCCGACGTGATGTCGCCAGACGGCATCTCTGCACTTCACACCATCGAAGAGTTTCAGGCGAGATATGGCCGCCGCTGATCCGGCCAGCCCGCTCGCAGAGGCAACCGCGGGTCGGCCCATGGACACATGACCGATTCGACTCCAGAATTGAAACCCTGATCGCTTCAGGCAACCGGACTCCGAAGTGAATCGGTCTATGCAAGATACCGTTTTTGTCGAGCTCCAGTTCTGGCTGCTCGTGTTGATTTCATTCGTAGTGCCGGGTGTCATCGTCTGGGCTTGTCTCACGGTGCGCGAGGTGTCCCGCAACACCGTGCTCGTGCTGGGAGTGCTGTTGGTGATCATTGCCGGATTCGACTTCTATTTGCTGCAGACGTTGGCACGGATGGCCAAGCTGACGCCCTCATTGGCGGGTGGCGCTATATTCGACTCGGAAATAACGGTAGGTCTTTATGTACTTCCCGCGTTCCTGGCGGGCATTGGCATCAACGTGGTCTCGCCCGTACTGATTCAGCAGCTGACTGACGCCGAGGAGCGATTTGGGTTGGCCTGGCGGATGAGTGACGATAGCGTGGCGCAGGCAATCCGTGTTTCCCTGAAAGGTTGCATCTCATGGATTTGAAACTTACGAACAAACTCGCATTGGTGTCCGGGAGCACGGCCGGCATCGGCTACGCCATCGCCGCCGCCCTGGCCAGCGAGGGTGCGCACGTCATCGTTAATGGGCGCACCCAGGCGTCGGTGGATGGCGCGGTGTCGAAGATCAAGGCTGGCACAGGCGCCACGGTTCACGGATTTGCCGGTGATCTTGGCACCGCTGCCGCCGCCGAGGAACTTGTGCGGCGGCACCCGGATATCGAGATCCTTGTCAATAGTCTGGGAATTTTCGAGGCGACGCCTTTCGAGAAAATTCCTGATGCCGATTGGGTCCGGTTTTTCGAAGTCAATGTGTTGAGTGGTGTGCGCCTGGCTCGTCTGTGCCTGCCCGCCATGAGGCGTGCGAACTGGGGGCGGATCATTTTTATCTCGAGCGAGAGCGCGGTGCAGATTCCCGTCGAGATGATCCACTACGGGATGACCAAAACGGCTCAACTCGCGGTCTCGCGCGGACTGGCCGAATCGCTCGCTGGCACAGCGATCACGGTGAACAGTATTCTGCCGGGCCCGACCAGGTCACGCGGGGTCGGCGAATTTGTGGAGGCACTCGCCAAGTCACAGGGCAAGTCTTTTGGCGAGTTCGAGAAGGAGTTCTTCGAGAAAGTTCGTCCGACTTCACTCATCAAGCGGTTTGCGTCGCCGGAGGAGGTTGCGTCCCTGGTGGCCTATATCGCCAGCCCCCTGGCATCGGCCACCACGGGCGCTGCCTTGCGAGTCGATGGTGGCGTCCTGAAGAGTGCGTTCTGAACGCCGGGTCGATAGACCCGACCGTCAAATCCCAACCTGCAAACCCACCATCATCACCTGGTGTGCAGGGATCTGGTAGTTCGCGGTCACGTCCTGGGTATTCCTTGCCATACAGGCAAACAGCTTGTCGCGCCAAAGAGCCATGCCATGCCGCTTGCGACCAGCGAGCAAGTCAACCTGGCCAATGATGTAGTGCAACTGGTCCAGTTCCAGCGGCAGGCCGAGTTCGACACAGGCGCCCAACTCGGATGGGACTAATGACGACTTGCGAGGCGATACAGGTGGCGGCCGTGGCGAGATTGATCAGCGACCAAAGTGGCCCGGATCGGCATAAGGCGCTTCACCGCCGGTTGTCACCAGAAACACCGCATAAAAGGCAAGGTAGCTGGTGATTCCGTTGCCGAAACAAAGCGGACCGCGTACCAGGGGCGCGGGGCCAGCAGCACTTCGGGCGCCTGCCTGTTGTCGTTGTCAGGACGCATGAACAATCAGCACGATACCCGACACGATCGCAAAAACCTGAACGAAGTTGCGAAGAAAGCGGCCATTGATCCGATGGTGGACGACGTGGCTGAGTACGGAGCCCACGATCAGCGGCGGCAGCAGCAGGGCCACGGCCAAAAGTTGCGCGGCGCTGATGCGGCCCGTGACCATCAGCGTCGCCAGCGACACCAATTCGCCCAGCAGAAAGCACAGTGCGAGCGTCGAGCGCATCATGGCGGGCAGTTGATGCTGGTAGAGCAATGCCAGCGGCGGTCCGCCAATGCCGGTTGCTGTTTCGGTGACACCCGTGATGAGCCCGGCTGTGATAAAGGCCGGGCGGCTTGGCGAGAAGGGCGGCATTATCAGCGTCACCAGCGCAGCCGCGATCGTCGAGGCGCCCACAAATAGCGAGAGATGGCTCGCGCTCAGCACAGCGAGCACCCAGATCCCACCCGCGGTGCCGACGATGCGGCCACCCATGATCCAGCTCGCGCCAGTGCGGTCGACGGCGCCGCGCTCGCGCCATAACACGTAAAAGTTCAGCGGCAGCATCAGCACCAGAACGCTGACCGGCAGCAATTCGGGTCGCAGGATGCCGATCACCGGCGTGCAGATCAGCGCGAAACCAACACTGGTCGAGCCCTGGACAAAGGCCGCGACGAGCACGACGATGGAAAGAACCAAGAGGGTTTCGGGGCTCATCGGAAACTGCGTGGATGTGCACTGTTGGACGAGAGAAGGCGATGCTGCGCCGAAGGTAGGTGCACGCGCTGCAATGCCTCAGGCATCGGGTTGCATTCAACCGGTCACGGTCACAAGCAGGCTTCCAGTGTACCGGCAGCGGTGGCAAGGCCGGGACTCCTTCACAGACACGTCAACCCAGCTGCGCCGCATAATCCGCGCCATGGAAACCAAATGGCTTGAAGACTTCGTCAGTCTGGCGGAAACGCGCAGCTTCAGTCGCTCCGCACAATTGCGTCACGTCACACAGCCGGCGTTTTCACGGCGCATCCAGGCACTTGAGGCGTGGGCCGGCACGGACCTGGTGGACCGCAGCTCGTACCCCACGAGTCTGACGCCGGCAGGCGAGACGCTGTACGACCAGTCGATGGAGATGCTGCAGGCACTGCAAAGCACACGGGCCATGTTGCGCGGGCACACGTCGGCCGGCCAGGACGTGATCGAGTTCGCCGTGCCACACACGCTGGCTTTCACTTTTTTCCCCGCATGGGTGTCGAGCCTGCGCGAAAAGTTCGGGCCCATCAAGAGCCGGCTGATCGCGCTGAATGTGCACGATGCCGTGATGCGCCTGGTCGAGGGCAGTTGCGACGTGCTGATTTCCTACTACCACAGCTCACAGCCATTTCAGCTCGACGCCGGACGCTATGAAATGGTGAGTCTGGGACAGGAGGCGCTGTCGCCTTATGCCAAACCCGATGTCGACGGCGGCCCCATGTTCAAGCTGCCGGGTCGCGCCCACCAGCCGCTGCCTTATCTGGGATACGCGCCCGGCGCTTACCTGGGGCGCGTGGTGGACCTGATTTTGAAGCAGTCCGCCACCGCGGTGCATCTGGACCGCGTGTATGAGACCGACATGGCCGAGGGACTCAAGGCAATGGCGCTGGAAGGCCACGGGATCGCCTTTTTGCCGCACAGCGCGGTCAAGAAGGAGGTGCGCGCGAGAAAATTGGTGGCGGCCGTCATGCCGGGTGCGCAGCCGCTCGAGATGACGATGGAAGTTCGAGCCTATCGGGAAAGGCCCTTAGGCAAGGAAGCTCCCAAAGGGGCGGCCCAGGCCTTGTGGGCCTATTTGGCGTCCCAGGCGGCGTCCGGATAGCGAGTCAACCCGCCCATGAGTTTTTTGCATAACCCCGCGCGCAATTGGCATGGGGTCTTCCCGACTTTCGCGTTTCCAAGAGTGAATTTACGGGTAATCCCGCAAGCTTGACTCTATAGAATCGCGTTTACTTTGGCTTTACATTCAGGAGTATTCGTTATGAAGAAGCAGATCGTGGCCCTGGCCGTACTGGCGCTGGCTGCAGGTGGCGTATTTGCACAGGCCAACGACACGCTGGCCAAGATCAAGGCCAGCGGCAGCATCTCGCTCGGCGTGCGTGATTCGTCCGCACTGTCGTACACGCTGGGCAATGGCAAGTATGTGGGCTTTCACACTGAAATGGCGGAACGCATCATTGATGACCTGAGCAAGAAGGTCGGCAAGCCGCTCACGATCAACTACACCCTGGTAACCTCGCAGAACCGCGTGCCGCTGGTGCAAAACGGCACCGTGGATATTGAGTGCGGCTCCACCACGAACAACACGGCGCGCGCCAAGGATGTCTCCTTCGCCTACAACACCTACATGGAAGTGGTGCGCATGGCGGTCAAGGCGAATTCGGGCATCAAGGATCTGAAAGACCTCAACGGCAAGACGGTCGCGACGACCACCGGCACCACCTCCGTCCAGATCCTGCGCAGGAACGAGCGCGCGCATGGCATCGACTTCAAGGAAGTCACGGGCAAGGACCACTCCGACAGCTTCCTGCTGCTGGAATCGGGTCGTGCCGATGCGTTCGTGATGGACGCCTCGATCCTTGCGGCCAACATCTCCAAGGCGAAGAACCCGAAGGACTTCGCCATCGTCGGTCCGGAGTTGTCGGTCGAGCCGATCGCCTGCATGGTTCGCAAGGGTGACCCGGAATTCCTGAAGGCTGTCGACGACAGCATCGCGCGCCAGGTGAAGGACGGCTCGCTGGCCAAGATTTACGACAAGTGGATGATCCAGCCGGTGCCTCCGAACAATGTCTCGCTGGACCTGCCGCTGTCGGACGCGACGAAAGAAGCATGGGCCCACCTGAACAACAAGCCGGCCGAAGACTTCATCAAGAAGTAAGTGCGTGCGTGAGTGAAGCCAACGCCCGCCTCTCATGGCGGGCGTTGGCGTATAAGGAAGCACAACCGGCATCGAGGATCTAAGCATGGCGAATTGGCACTGGGACGTGTTCTGCCAGAACACCATAGACAACGAACTGGTTGCAGGCTGTTTCGCATCCGGGAGGGATCAGACCTACCTCCAGTGGATGCTGCAGGCATGGGGCTGGACGGTGTCGGTCTCGCTGACTGCGCTGCTGCTGGCGCTGGTCGCCGGCTCGATCATCGGTACCCTGCGCACCTTGCCGGACAGCCCCTGGCTGGTTCGGTTCGGTGACGCTTGGGTCGAACTGTTCCGCAATATTCCGTTGCTGGTACAGATCTTCCTCTGGTATTTCGTGCTGCCGAAGCTGATCCCGCCGATGAAGAATTTCCCGCCCTTCATCCTGGTGGTGTGCGCGCTCGGCTTTTTCACTTCGGCGCGGATCGCCGAGCAGCTGCGCTCGGGCCTGCAAGCGCTGCCGCGCGGGCAACGCTACGCCGGCATGGCGGTGGGCCTCTCTACCTGGCAGACCTACCGCTACGTGCTGCTGCCCATGGCCTTTCGCATCATCATGCCGCCGCTCACCAGCGAGTCGATGAACATCTTCAAGAACTCGGCGGTGGCCTTTGCCGTGTCGATACCGGAACTGACCCAGTTCTACCTGCAGGCCGGTGAAGAAACCTCGGCGCAGATCGAAATCTACATTGGCGTGGTGATCCTCTATGTCATCAGCGCCATGACCGTCAACCGGATCATGAAGTTCATCGAGCGCAAGATCCGCGTGCCTGGCTTCGTGGCGGCCGCCGGATCCGGAGGCCACTGAGATGCTGAACCTCGACTTTTCGTTCTACACATGGGACCTGATCAGCGCCTATGTGCTCAAGGGCTTTTATTTCAGCGTCTTTCTGACATTCGTCTCGACCATCGGCGGCGTGTTCTTCGGCACGTTGCTGGCGCTCATGCGCCTGTCGGGCAGGAAGTGGCTGGACATGCCGGCTGCCGCTTATGTAGACGGCATGCGCTCGGTGCCACTCGTCATGGTGATCCTCGGCTTCTTTCTGCTGGTGCCCTTCTTGATCGGCCGGCCTATCGGCGCAGAAACTTCAGCAGTCGTCACCTTCATCTGCTTCGAGGCCGCGTACTTCTCGGAGATCATGCGCGCCGGCATCCAGTCGATTCCGCGTGGCCAGGTCTCCGCGGGCCAGGCCATGGGCATGAGCTATGCCCAGAACATGAAGCTGGTGATCCTGCCACAGGCCTTTCGCAACATGCTGCCGGTGCTGATGACACAGACCATCATCCTGTTCCAGGACACCTCGCTGGTATATGCCATCGGCGCCTATGACCTGCTCAAGGGCTTCGAGACGGCCGGCAAGAACTACGGGCGTCCCGAAGAGGCCTACCTGCTGGCCGCCGTCGTGTACTTCGTGATCTGCTTCGCGTTGTCGTCCACCGTCAAGGTCCTGCACAAGAAGATCGCCATCATTCGCTGACCGGAGAAATCACATGGCCGAAAAAATGATCGAAATCAAGAACGTTTCCAAATGGTATGGCCCGGTCCAGGTGCTCACCGATTGCTCGGTCAGCATCGCCAAGGGCGACGTGGTGGTGGTCTGCGGGCCCTCGGGGTCGGGCAAGTCCACTCTCATCAAGACTGTGAATGCACTCGAACCGTTCCAGAAGGGCGAGATCACGGTCGACGGCACCCCGTTGCACGACCCCAAGACCAACCTGCCCAAGCTGCGTTCCAAGGTTGGCATGGTGTTCCAGCACTTCGAGCTGTTCCCGCACCTGAACGTGACCGAGAACCTGACCCTCGCGCAGATCAAGGTGTTGGGCCGTAGCGCCGATGAGGCCAGGACCCGCGGTTTGAAAATGCTCGACCGCGTCGGCCTGATGGCGCACAAGGACAAGTTTCCGGGCCAACTGTCCGGCGGGCAGCAACAGCGTGTGGCGATCGCGCGTGCGCTTAGCATGGACCCGATCGTGATGCTGTTCGATGAGCCGACTTCGGCGCTCGACCCGGAGATGGTCGGCGAGGTGCTCGACGTCATGGTGCTGCTGGCCAAGGAAGGCATGACCATGATGGTGGTCACGCACGAAATGGGCTTTGCGCGCAAGGTCGCCAGCCGGGTGGTCTTTATCGACGTTGGTGGCCGCATCCTGGAGGACTGCTCCAAGGACGAGTTTTTCAGCCACCCTGAAAACCGCACCCCGCGTACCCGCGACTTCCTCAACAAAATCCTTGCGCATTGAGCGACATTGGCCCCTCGGCTATGATGGTGGCATGCACGCCGCAATGACCTCCTGCCCCTGCGTTTCCGTACGCCGGCGCCCTGCCTTCATGGCAGCGGCGGCGCACGCACGCGCCTGTGTGGCAGCCCCGGTCAGCAAAATGCGCCAACCGGTTGCACACTCCCAAGCCCGGCGATCCCCCAGTATTTCATAGCGCTTCCCTGATCGTCCGGGCCCCGCCCCCAGCGCGGCTTGCCCGGATGCCTTGTTCCGGGTCTTATCGATTCAGGAGTGCAATATGTCTTCTCTTCAAACTGAATTCCGCACCGTCACCGAACTGGACCATGTGCGTATTTACAACCTGGTGCGACGCCAGAGCGGCATGGTGAGCGGCGACATCACCGAGGTGATCGACAACGCGGACCTGGTCCGGTCCCAGGAAGTGCCGCCCAATGTGGTGACCATGTACTCGCAAGTGCTTGTGGCCGATGTGCACAGCGGCGAGCAGCGCACGCTGACACTGTGTTACCCCGCCGACGCAGACCCCGCAGAAGGGCGCATCTCGGTACTTTCACCGGTGGGCGCGAGCCTGCTGGGGCTGCCGGTCGGTTCGATCGCGAGCTGGACGGCCCCCGATGGAACTCGCGTGGCCGCACAGGTGCAGGACATCCTGTTCCAGCCCGAGGCCAGCGGCGACTACATGCTGTAGGGGCGACCGTGCCGCGCGAGGACGCGAAGCGATGCGAAAATCACCGCCATGACCGATACCCTCAGCCTGACCCGCCCCGACGACTGGCATCTGCACGTGCGCGACGGCGAGGCGTTGCAGACAGTGGTGCCGCACACTGCGAAGCAGTTCGGTCGCGCCATCATCATGCCCAACCTCAAGCCGCCGGTAACCACGGCGGCGCAGGCGATGGCCTACCGTGATCGTATCCGCGCCGTAGTGCCGCGCGGCATGCGCTTCGAGCCCTTGATGACGCTGTACCTGACCGACAGCCTGCCGCCCGAAGAGATTGCGCGCGCCAGGGACGCTGGCGTAGTGGCCGTCAAGCTCTACCCGGCGGGCGCCACGACCAACAGCGACGCCGGCGTGACCGACATCCGCAAGACCTACAGGACGCTGGAAGCCATGCAGCGCGCCGGGCTGCTGCTGCTGGTACATGGCGAAGTGACCTCGCCCGAGATCGACCTGTTCGACCGCGAGGCGGTGTTCATCGAGCGCCAGCTGATTCCGCTGCGGCGTGATTTCCCCGAGCTCAAGATCGTGTTCGAGCACCTCACCACGCAGGAGGCGACGCAGTACGTGGCCGAGGCGGATCGCTTCACGGGCGCCACCATCACCGCGCATCACCTGCTGTACAACCGCAACGCCATTTTTACGGGCGGCATCCGGCCGCATTACTACTGCCTGCCGGTGCTCAAGCGCGAAACGCATCGGGTGGCGCTGGTGCAGGCTGCGACCAGCGGGAACCCCCGATTTTTCCTTGGAACCGACAGCGCCCCGCACCCGGCCCACTTGAAGGAGCACGCCAGCGGTTGCGCTGGCTGCTATACCGCGCACGCCGCCATCGAGATGTATGCCGAAGCCTTCGACAACGCGGGAGCGCTCGACAAACTGGAAGGCTTTGCCAGCTTTAACGGTGCGGACTTCTATGGCCTGCCGCGCAATACCGGCACCATCACACTGTGCCGCGAGTCCTGGACGCCGCCGGAAAGCTTTGCCTTCGGCGAGGCGCAATTGAAGCCGCTGCGCTCGGGCGAAGCATTGCCGTGGCGCATGGTCTAGAAGCGATACCTTGGCAGGAGGCGCCTTGGCTGGACGTCTGGCGCGTGCCTGGGCAGCGGGTGGCGCATCGGGTCGCCGATGGCGCGGCGCTACATCAGGCGCTCAACCGCGAACCGGGCCGCGCGGTCCTGTTTGTGCCCCAGAGCGAACTGCCGCCGGGGGAATCCTACGAACGCTACATTTTTGAGGGCAAACAGTGTCCAACCCGGGAGGGGCTGCACGACTTTTTCAACGGTCTGTGCTGGCTGCGCTTCCCTCAGACCAAGAGCAAGCTCAATGCGCTGCAGGCGGCGGAAATTGCGGCACGGGGCGTGCAGGGTGTACGCGGCCCAGTGCGCGACGTGCTCACGCTGTTCGATGAAAACGCGGCGTTTTTGCAGGCCCCGCCGGCGTTGTGGCAAGCCCTGATTGCCAAGGACTGGCAGCGCCTGTTCGTGCTGCAAAGGCCGCTGTGGGCGCAGGCCCGGCTGCTGCTGTTCGGCCACGCGCTACTGGAGAAACTGGTTTATCCACGAAAAACCATGGTAGCCCATATCTATCATATGCAAGTAACTATCAATTCAATAGCGAAACTCGATGCCTCGGTCGCGCATGACCTGACGGCGGACAAGCTGACGGCCAAGCCATTTGCGCCGCTGCCAGTGCTGGGGGTACCCGGCTGGTGGCTGCCGAACGAAGCTCCTGATTTTTACGATGATCCTGCGGTCTTTCGGTCGCCCGGATCGTCCGCAAACCAGTTTCGATCGCCGCAACTTTAGGGTGCAAATAAAACAGGGGCAAGCCTTGATTTTTGCCCGCGCGCCCCTACCATTTGCGCCAACAGTCCGCCTGTTGCGGGCTGCATTCGAAGGACTTCATGAAGCGCATCTTTTTGTTTGTATTGACCAACGTCGCCGTCGTCGCGGTGTTGGGCATCGTGGCCAGTTTGCTGGGTGTGAACCGCTTCCTGACGGCCAATGGCCTTAACCTGGGGGCGCTGCTCGGATTCGCGCTGGTCATGGGTTTTGGCGGCGCCATCATCTCGCTCCTGATCAGCAAACCGGTGGCCAAGTGGAGCGCCGGCGTGCGCGTGATCGAGCAGCCCCAGTCGGCCGACGAGGTGTGGATTGTGGAGACCGTGCGCAAGCTGGCGAGCCAGGCTGGTGTCGGCATGCCTGAAGTGGGCATCTTCGAGGGCCAGCCCAACGCCTTTGCGACCGGCGCGTTCAAGAACTCGGCCTTGGTAGCGGTGTCCACCGGGCTGCTTGCCGGCATGACGCGCGAGGAAATCGAGGCCGTGATCGGACATGAAATATCGCACGTAGCCAACGGTGACATGGTGACGATGACGCTGATCCAGGGCGTGATGAACACCTTTGTGGTGTTTCTGAGCCGTGTCATCGGCTACGCGGTGGACAGCTTTTTGCGCAAAGGCGACAACCGCGATTCCGGCCCCGGCATCGGCTACTGGATCAGCACGGTGGTGCTGGACATCGTGCTGGGCTTTGCGGCGGCCATCATCGTGGCCTGGTTCAGCCGTCGGCGCGAGTTCCGCGCGGATGCGGGTTCAGCGCATCTTTTGGGGCGCCAGCCGATGATCAATGCGCTGGCGCGGCTCGGCGGCATGCAGCCGGGAGCGCTGCCCAAGAGCGTGGCAGCGATGGGCATTGCGGGCGCTGTGGGCCAGCTGTTCGCAACGCACCCGCCGATCGAGGCGCGCATCGCGGCGCTGCAGCAGGCCGCGCAAGGTTGAACCACGACACACCGCGCGTCACCATGCGCGGTGTCAGCTTTACCGTCGGGACACAGTTTTTCGGTCAACGACGCCGCGCTGCGGCCGTTGTAAGCGCACGAACCAACTGGAGAACACCATGTCATTGAACCAAGTGATGCGAACTCTACCGCGCCCGGTGCCCGCACTCGCGGCCATCGTAGTGAGTTTGTGCCTGTCGGCCTGCGTCGTTGCGCCACTGCCAGGCCCGCAGGCAATGAACCCGTATCCCCAATACCCGGGCGAGCCCGACGTGGTCGCCCCCGTCGGCCCCCCGCAACCCTACTCCGAGGCGATCACCGTGGCGCCGGCGCCCGGCTATCTCTGGATTGGTGGCTTCTGGGGCTGGGGTGGCGGGCGCTATGCGTGGAATGCGGGGCACTGGGAAGCGCCGCGCCCTGGCTATCGCTGGGCTCCGCGCACGTGGGTCCGCGGACCCGGCGGCTGGCACCAGCGCGGCGGCCACTGGGCGCGCTGATGCACGCGTGGGCGAGGCCGCTCAGGCCTTGTCTGCGATAACTCTGGCCAGTGCCTCCGCCACCTTGATGCCATCGACGCCCGCCGACAGGATGCCGCCGGCGTAGCCGGCACCTTCGCCAGCCGGATACAAGCCGCGCACACTCAGGCTTTGCAAGTCTTCGCCTCGGCCCATCTTGAGGGGTGACGAAGTGCGGGTTTCGACGCCCATGAGCACCGCGTCGGGCCGGTCAAAGCCGCGGATCTTGCGGCCGAACGCCGGCAGTGCTTCGCGGATGGCAGCTATCGCATAGGCGGGCAGGGCACCCGACAGATCGCCCAGCTTCACGCCGGGCTTGTAAGACGGCGCCACATCGCCCAGCCGCGTGGACGGTTGGCCCGCCATGAAGTCGCCGACCAGTTGCCCCGGCGCTTCATAGGTGCTTCCGCCCAGCACATAGGCATTCGATTCGAGTTGCCGCTGCAGCACGATGCCGGCCAGCGGGTGGGGCGCGTCGGCGCGCAGGCTTGGCGCGTCGAAGGCCGGCCCCAGCGCGGCTTCAAAGGCGGCCGGGTCGCGTGGGTAGTCGTTTGGGGCTATCCCTACCACGATGCCGGCGTTGGCGTTGCGCTCGTTGCGCGAGTACTGGCTCATGCCGTTGGTCACCACGCGCCCGGGCTCCGAGGTGGCGGCCACCACCGTGCCACCGGGGCACATGCAAAAGCTGTAGACCGAGCGGCCATTGCTGGCGTGGTGCACGAGCTTGTAATCGGCAGCACCCAGCAGCGGGTGGCCGGTGTGGCGACCCCAGCGCGCGCGGTCGATCAGGCCCTGTGGGTGCTCGATGCGAAAGCCGATGGAAAAGGGCTTGGCCTGCATCTGCACGCCGCGCGCATGCAGCATGGTGAAGGTATCGCGCGCGCTGTGGCCCAGCGCCATCACGACCTGGTCGGCGGCGAGCTCGCGGCTTTCCCCGCTCGCCTGGTCCCGCACCGTGAGGCCGCGCAGATGGCCGTCTTCGATATGTACGTCTGTCACGCGTTGCTCGAAGCGGACCTCGCCGCCCATCGCGATGATTTGCGCGCGCAAGTTTTCCACTACCTTGACCAGCTTGAAGGTGCCGATGTGCGGGTGTGCCTCATACAGGATTTCCGCGGGCGCGCCGGCGTTGACGAACTCTTGCATCACCTTGCGGCCCAAATGCCGCGGGTCCTTGATCTGGCTGTACAGCTTGCCGTCGGAAAAGGTACCGGCGCCGCCCTCGCCGAACTGCACATTGCTCTCGGGGTTGAGCACCTTCTTGCGCCACAGGCCCCAAGTGTCCCGCGTGCGCTCGCGCACGGCCTTGCCGCGTTCCAGCACGATCGGATTGAAGCCCATTTGGGCCAGTGCCAGCGCAGCAAAGATGCCGCATGGGCCGAAGCCGACCACCACCGGGCGCTGCGGCAGGTTCGTGGGGGCATACGCCGGCGGATGCCACGTCATGTCGGGCGTGGGCTGAATGTGCGGGTTGCCCGCAAATTTTTCGAGCAATACTGCGTCGACGGCGGGGGCTACTTCCACATCGACGATATAGACCGCCATCAGCTCCGCCTTGCGCGCGTCGAAGCTGCGTTTGAAAACATCGACGCGCAGGATGTCGGCCGGCGTGAGGCCCAGGATGCCGGCGGCCGCAGCCTGCAGCGGGATGGCGGGCTTTTCCGCCTCGGCCAGCGAGAGTTTGATTTCGGACAGACGAAGCATGGCGTGAGGCTTGTGGTTATCAAGCAAAGACTGAGGAGGCCGAAAGCCCGGGCAGGCCTGATAATAGCGTCGTGAAGCCCGCCAGACCGCCGCTGGTGCAAGCCCCAAGACCGACGTTCGCGTCGGATGGAGCGACCGCACTGGAGGAACGTCCGGACTGCACAGGGCAGCGTAGCAGGTAATACCTGCCCACCGTGAGGTGAGGATCAGAGCAACAGAGACGAGCCGGTTCAGTCCGGGTGAAACGGGCAATCTCTACGCGCAGCAATACCAAGTAGGCCAGCGTTGATGTGGCTCCGCAGAGCTGGCGGGTAGGTAGCATCGAGCCGGGTGGGTGACCCCCGGCCCAGAGTAATGGCGGTCACGCTGGGGTTTTCGCAAGAAAACCCCAGCGCACAGAATCCGGCTTATCGGTGGGCTTCACACTTTTTCTCGCTGAGGGGCTCCCAAGTCGCCTCAGCGGTTGGCCAATAGCGCGCTACCCAGCGCAAATATAGAGTTCGGTGCGGTCGTACGCAGCGCCGCGGGCTTCGTGTACACGCCGCGTCGTACCGGCCGGGGTTCGACCTGCACGCCCTTGGCGCGCTGTTCGCTGACCAGCGAGCGCAGGCTGATGGACTGCATGTGCGCCGTCATTTGCGCGCTCAAAGCGGCCCAGAGTTCGGCCGTCATGGCTGCGGCGGCTCCAGGCTGTGCCGTGCTCGCCGAGGCATCGTTGGCTCCGCGGCGACCTTCCACGGCGCCGATAATGTCGGCCACGCTGATGGATTCGGCGCCGCGCGCCAACGAATAGCCGCCGCCGGGGCCGCGCGTGCTCTCCACCAGGTTGCATTGGCGCAGACGGCTGAACACCTGTTCGAGGTACGACAGCGAGATCTGGTGGCGTACCGCGATATCGGCCAGCGAAACGGGGCCGGTGTTTTCACGCAGGCCCATATCGATCAGGGCGGTGACGGCGAATCGGCCTTTGGTGCTCAGTCGCATGGCGTTACTCCTGTTGTGAGTGTCACGAAGGATGTGACCAGACACACTGTAGGTTATATATCACTTCGCGTAAATTCGTATTTTTATTGTCAATACTTCGGGTAAATCGAATGATTGAAATGTTGTTTGACTTGTCTATCGGGGAGGGCACAGCGTGAACTTCAAGCATCTGCACTATTTCTGGGTCGCCGCCAGGGCCGGCGGCATCATGCGCGCGGGCGAGCAGCTGCACACCACGCCGCAGACCCTGTCCGGCCAGATCAAGCTGCTGGAGGAGTGGCTGGGGCGCAAACTGTTCCGCAAGAGTGGGCGTCAGCTGGCGCTGACCGACGAGGGCCGGTTGGCACTCGGCTATGCCGACCAGATCTTTGCGCTGGGGGCCGAACTCGAAGCTGCGCTGCGCCAGACGTCCAACGGAAAGCCGGTGCTGGAATTTCGCGTCGGGGTGGCCGACTCGGTGGCCAAGTCGGTCGCGTATCGCCTGCTCGAGCCTGCGCTGTCGGTGGCAGGGCCGGTGCGGCTGATTGGCAACGAGGGCAAGTTCCCGGACCTGCTGGCCCAGCTGGCGCTGCACCGGCTCGACCTGGTGATTGCCGACGAGCCGCTGTCCCGGCGCATGAGTGTGAAGGCATTCAACCATGCGCTAGGCACCACGACCATGAGTTTTTTCTGCGCGCCGGCGCTCAAGGCCCAACTCAAGGGGCCATTTCCCCAGTGTCTGAACGACGCGCCCATGCTGATCCAGGGGGTTGCCTCCTCGGTGCGCCAGCAACTCGAAGGCTGGCTGGCGCAGCACCAGATTCGCCCGCGCGTGGTGGGTGAATTCGACGATGGCGCGTTGATGACTGCGTTCGGTCGCGAAGGGCGCGGCGTCTTCATGTCGCCCGCCGTGCTGGAACGGGAGACGGTGGCGCAGTACGGTGTCGAGGTGATTGGGCGTTCGAGCGAGCTGGTGGAGGAGTTCTTCGCGGTGTCGGTGGAGCGGCGCATCACGCACCCCTGTGTCGCCGCCATCACGCAGGCCGCGCGTGGCCAGCTATTCGGTGCCTGAGTGGCTTTAAGCGCCCACGCTTGCCACTGCCCCGGGGTCGGCGCCAGCCGATAACGCAAGTGCTGCGCTGCCCCCCCCGAGGGGGCTGAACTTGCTCGGAGCGGCCCGTCGCTGCGTTCGCCGTTGCGCTAAAACCGCTCATGCGCCAGCAGGTAGCGCCACTGGCCCGGCGCGAGCGTCGCCAGCGGCACACGGCCGATGCGGATGCGCTTCATTGCCGCGATTCTCAGTCCGACGCGCTCGCACAAAAGTGCGATCAGGCCGGGATACGCGCCCTTCACGGCAAAACGTAACCACGTGACTCCGTCGCCACTGCTGCCCACGCTGACCTTGACCGGCGGTAGGGGGCGTCCTTCGGTGTGCAGCCCGTGGTTGAGACGCTCGAGCAGGCCTGGTGCGACCTCGCCTTCGACCTGCACCGTGAACTCCTGCTCGATGAAGGCTGCGTCCTCGTGCAGCTTGCGTTCGATGCGCCAGTCCTGCGTGAACACCACCAGGCCGCTGGCGGCGCTCTCCAGCGCCAGGCTCAGGGTCTGCTTGGCGAAATGCTTTTTGAGCGGGCGCATGCCGCTGCCGTCATCGCCGGCCAGCGAAGCCGCCGTGATCAGCGCCAAGGCGGGCCGCACACCCTTGCCGACGCCCTTGATGTCCATCGGCACCCCGGTACCGGCGTCGTAGCCGGGCGGCTTGTGCAGCAGCAGCGTGACCGGCGCGAGCGCCAGCAGACTCGCGTGCGGATCGATGGCAACGGCTTGTGCAAGGATGCGGAACTGCGGTTCTTCCACCACCTTGCCGTCCACCGTGACCCAGCCGCCTTCGATGTACTGCTCTGCCTCGCGCCGCGAGCAGGCTTTGAGTTCGGCCACGCACTTGGCCAGTCGCGTGCCCTGTGCGGCACCTGCGGTGACGGATTCGCCCATGGCTCAATCGTTGCCCGGCGGCAGCGAACGGATGCGTTCCACATGTGCCAGCAGAGACCGCGCCGCTACAGGCCACATGCGCGGCGGCACATCGTCATAGGCCAGCGCCACCCAGTCGTCCAGCGTGCCGTCCGGGCGCGCCTGCATCGCGGCGATGACCTTGGCCTCGCGTTGCAGCCGGTGCGCCTTCAGCCATCCGATGGCACCCTTCGCCGCGCCCAGCACATGGCCGTGCGCTGGCAGGATGAATTCGATGGCGTGTGCGTCGCAGGCGGCGCTCAAAAGGTCGAGCGAATCGAGGTAGGCCGTCATGTCGCCATCGGGCGGGTCCACCACCGTGGTGCTGCCGTTCAGCACATGGTCGCCGGAGAACAGCAGGCCGTCTTCGAGTAGCACCAGGCACAGGTGGTTGGCCGCGTGCCCGGGCGTGAAGATCACCTGCAGGGTATGTGTGATTTCGCCATCTGGCCCTTGCCCCACGAGCACCAGTTGCTCATCATTCCGTAGCGAGCGGTCTGGGCTGAAGGTGCTGGCCGCACGCGCCGTCGGCTGGGATGGCAGGCCCAGAATTGGTGGGTGGTTTTGGCACAGCGCCTGCAAGGGCCGGGCGCCCGGTGAATGATCGGGGTGCGAATGAGTGCAGACGATGAGCCGGATCTGGCCTCCCGCGGCGCGCCATAGCCGTTCGAGATGTTCGGGGTCGGCCGGCCCTGGGTCGATCGCGATGTAACCGGTCGCGGGATCACCGACCAGGTAGCTGTTGGTGCCGGGGCCGGTCATGGCGCCGGGATTGGGCGCGGTCAGGCG